>JBDRSE010000018.1:0-9236 GCA_043825095.1 bacterium | reverse complement strand
TCGTCGTCGTCGTCCTCGTCGTCGTCCGCCTCGGCCTCCACCTCGGAGATGGGCCTGACGTCGGTGTAGCTGTGGAAGCTCGAGCTGGCGCTGAAGCTCACCTCCTGCATCCGGGAAGTGAACGTGTCCGACACCACCTGGCTCTCGTGCAGGAACTCCATTCGATAGGCGACTCCCTCCGGATGCACGGCCAGCATCAGCAAGGGGGAGGTCCGAAACTCAAGGGCTCGCATCGCATGGGCCAGCCTGAGGTGCCCTTTGAGCCGACACCGCCCATGGGGCTCCACGTGCCGGTTGCCGTAGATGTTCTGGTAGCGATACTGTCGCTTGTGATTCTCGTCCGGCGCATCGAAGATGAACACCGAGGCGCTCAGCGTCAGGGCGATGAGCCGCCCGGGCATGTCGCGCCGCGCGTTCGGCACGACCCGGTAGTCATGCTGATCCATCAGCTCGACAAAGATCCGCGACTGCGCAATGTATGTTTCCGAGAGCACGTCCAGCAGGATCAGCTCTTCGCGATCGAACCGCTCCACCGCGATGTCCATGTCCGGTAGGAGGTGCACGAAAATGCCGCGCAGGTGCTCCTGCTGACGGCCGTCCAGCAGTCCGTAATAGGGAAGCTTGACGCGAAACCCGGGCCGCCAGGGCTTCGCCAGCGCCTCCTCCTCCTCCTTGAGGGGCCGCACCTGCTCCTCTAGAAAGCTCCGGATGCGAGCGGCGTCGATGAGCGCCTCGGTAAAGGCGCCCGCCGGAGGCGGCGGTTCGCTGTTCATCGCGCGGCTGCTCCTTTCGTGGACCCCGATTCCACTGTTGTAACGGAAATCAGCGGCGGAGTACACCTTGGGAGCGTCGAAATCGGGTGGGCAGAGTCACGGTCGGGACGGCGCCGGTGGGCGGCAAAGGGGGGACGAGGGCGGTGCGCGACTAGTCTTTGATGTACGGCACCAGCCGCTCCATGTCGATGTTCATCTTGAGCTTGAGCAGCCCCCGGACCTCCACCTGGCGAATCCGTTCCCGGGTGAGATTCATGATCTCGCCAACCTCCTCCAGGGTCATTCCGCCACGATCCGCGACGTCCAGGGAGCAGGTTTCCGGCAGCTCCCAGACCTCGAGATCCGGGAAGTTCAGCTTCAGCGATCCCTTCTCCTGGTTTACGTCGAGATAGAGATGGTGCCGACAGCTGACAAAGGGGCACGGCCGCACTCCGCTCGCACAGTCCTTGCGCGACTTCGGACGCGGAATGAGCTTGTAGGGCTCGAGCAGCTCCTTCATCCGGAGCTCTTCTTTGGTCAACCGCTTCGGAGCGATGGTTTTGGACCGCATGCGGCTCCGGCGCCTGTTTCTGCGTCGAACGCGGCTCGTCGGGGGGGTCACCTTGCCGTCCTTGTCCATGGCCATGATTCCATGCTCCTCGAGATCGTCGGCCGATCTCCACTCGTTGATGTTTCATCCGCGGCTCGGCCCGGCGAGCCGGTACGTGTCAGAAAAACCGCCCCGTGGGGCTCCCCTCGTCCCGCACGTCCTCAACCGACTCTTCATCGGCCGGCTCGGGACTCCACGCCACTGCCTGCTCCAGGCGCTGGAAGCGCAGGATGAGATCCGCCGCATCGGACCGCGCGTCGCGCAGGTCCTCTTCGAGCCGTCCACGGCGGGTGGAGTCAAAGTGCGGCCCCTGGAGCTCGTTCCGCATCTCCTCCAGGAGCTCGACGATATCGGTTTCGATGCCCTCGATCCGGGGACGGAACCGAAGCCAGCTGCGCTGGATCTGTTCGATGGTCAGCCCTTCGGCCATCATGCGTTTGATCGCGGTGATCTGGCGCACGATGCTCGTCGGGTAGATCCCCTTCGAACCCTTGTGTTTCCCTTTCTTTCCGATCCGCTTGCTGCGGGGGAGCAGCCGGAGCTGCACATACTTCCGAAACGTCCCCTCGGAGAGCTTCACGCCCCGCGCCTGAAAGAGTCGGATGATGTCGGCAGAGGTCACGCCGTCCGGATAGCGCCGCTCCAGCTCCACGAGCTCCACATCGGAGAACGCGAGCGCCGCCGGCTGCGGCTTCAAACGGGACAACGATCCGGGGTGCATCACCATCGCGGGAGCGCTTTCCTCTCTCGACTCTTCAGAGACGATTCTCCTGAGTGTATTCTCTTAAGTAGGTTACAATTAATAAATTACATTCAATGGAGAGTCAAGAAAATAAAACATTACAAATACTTGGGTCGCCACGCCCCCTGTTCCTCTGTTCAGCAGGCACAACATCTGGTGTATTGATTCGTGCCTCGGCACAACAAGATGTGTACCGGATCGCGTGTCGCAGACCCCTCCCGGTACCTTGATCCAGCCCTAGGGGGCGACTTTTTCTACGAGGGGCCCGACCTGGAAGCTCGCGAGGAGATCTTACGATAACGCCTGCGGCGCACCCCCTCACCCGCTCTTCTTCTGTTCAATCTCGAGAGGTTACGACACTTCGCCAGAGAAACCGAAGGAACGCTCCCTTGAGCGGTACCGAAGTCTTCAGCGATCTTTTTCCCATTTGTCACAGCGGTCGCCACCACCGCCGCCGACGCCATGACCAAGGTGACCTCGAGGGTGAGCGCACCGCCAGCGTCGGCCAACCGACGGCGGATGTGCTCGACCAGAAACCTCGTCGGCAACTCCCCCTCCGGGCAGGGCGCCTCCAGGGCGTAGCGCGTACACCCGAGGTCCCGGACCAGATCCGCCGTTCGGCGCGCCGCCTCCAACAGGCGCGCCGCGTCACACGCCGCGGCGACACCCATGCCGAACAGCACGAGGCTCGCGCCCCGCAACCGCTGGAACGCGCCGACCAGGGCGACATCGCCGAACCCCAGGCTGAGGCGCTCCTGTTGCAGCCCACGGCTCAGCAGGCCCCGCAACCGCCAGTCGCAACGACCCGCCAAACCGGTGGGCGGCCGTTCGTCCCAGGGACACGCCACCCAGAGGGGGAGCGACTGCTCCTCGAACAGTGCGGGCACCGGCTGGTGCACGGTCAGCGAAACCCGGCCCCGCACATCCGCCGGCAGCGCAATTCGCAGGACGCTGCGAGGCCGCTGCTGCATTAGTCGGCCGCCGCCCCGCCCGGCGCGGCCGCGAGCTGGCGAACGACTCCGTCCAGCACACCGTTGACGAAAACGGCGGAGGTATCGGTGCCGTACAGCTTGGCCAGCTCCACCGCTTCGTTGAGGACGACCGCGGTGGGCGCCACCGCCAACAGCAGCTCCGCCGTGGCCAGGCGGATGAGGCTGAGATCCACGGCCGCCATGCGCGCGAGGCGCCAGTGGCGGGAGGCAGCTTCGATCAGCCCATCGACGTCTGCCAGCCGCTGCTGCAGGGCGTCGAGGAGACGCTGAACAAAGGGCTCATCCTCCGACTCTCCCCCGGCCGGCGCAAACTCGTCCCGCCGGCGAAGGTCTGCCAGGTCCGGCCACGCCCCGGTCAGCTGGAACTGGTAGAGGGCCTGCAACAACCGCTCTCGACTGACACGTCGCGCCGTCATGGCTCCCCAGCTATTTGAGCTGCTTGTAGACGTTGGCCGTCTCGATGGCAGCCAACGCGGCCTCCGCGCCTTTATTGCCGGCTTTGGTGCCGGCGCGCTCCACGGCTTGCTCGATGGTGTCCGTGGTCAGGATCCCCATGCCCACGGCAACCTTGCCCTCGGAGACCACGAGCGCGATGCCCTTCACGACCTCGTTCGCCACATAGTCGAAATGCGGCGTGCCGCCCCGGATGACGGCACCCAGACACACCACGGCGTCGTACTTCCCCGAGTCGGCCACCCGCCGGACGACGCCCGGCATCTCGAACGCCCCGGGCACACGCACCACCACGAGGTCGTCCTCCGAGGCGCCCGAACGGATCAGCGCGTCCGTGGCTCCCTCGAGCAGCCGCTCGGTGATGAAGCTGTTGAACCGGGAGACGATCAGCGCGACCTTAAGCCCCGCCGCCGACAGCTGCCCTTCGACGATCCTTTTCATTTTTCTTTTCCCTCTCCGGTGACGAACGCCCCTCGTTCACGCTTCCGGTCGAGGAAGGTGACGTTGTGACGCGTCTCCTGCACGGGGATGGGTACCCGTTCGGTGATCTCGATTCCGTAGCCGGTCAGGCCGGCGATGTGCTTGGGATTGTTGGACATCAGGCGGATCTTGCGGAGTCCCAGCTGGACCAGCACCTGAATCCCGAGTCCGACCCCGCGCAGCGCCACGGGCACGTCCGGTGACGTCGGGCGCTTGGTCACCGGCACCCGCTGCATCACGTGGCTGGCAAACTGGACCTGCATGTCGATCCGCCCCGGCATGATATACAGCAACACGCCCTGCCCCTCCTTCTGAATCATCCGCATGGACTCCCGGAGCGTGGGCCCGCAGACGCAGCTCTTGGAGTTGAAGGGATCGCCGATGCAGCCGGAGTGCACGCGGACGAGCACGTCGTCCGCCGGGCCGAACTCGCCCAGGCACAGCGCCAAGAACTGCGTGTCCTGCACCTGGGCCCTGTAGACGTAGGCACGGAACTCCGACGAGATGCCTTCGAAGCCGGGCACCATGGTCCCCGCCTCCACCTGCTCCACCAGCGACTCCCGGAACAGCCGATAGGTGATGAGATCGGCGATGGACAGGATCAGTAGGTCGTGCTCCGCAGCGAACTTCTCGAGGTCCGGCATCCGAGCCATGGTGCCATCGTCGTTCATGATCTCGCAGATGACGCCGGCGGGCTCCAATCCGGCGAGTCGCGCCATGTCGAGGGAGCCCTCGGTCTGACCGGTGCGCACCAGCACACCGCCGGGCTGCGCGCGCAGGGGGAACACGTGACCCGGCATTACGAGGTCCTCCGGGCGCGCCATGGGCGAGATCGCCGTCTTGACGGTCACCGCCCGGTCGGCAGCGCTGATCCCCGTGGACACGCCATGCCGAGCCTCGATGGACACCGTGAACGGTGTCCCGAAGGCCGAGCTGTTGCCGGAGTCCGGTACCATCATGGGCAGGCCCAGCTGCTTGCAGCGCTCCGGAGTCAGGGACAAACAGATCAGGCCCCGTCCGTACTTGGCCATGAAGTTGATCGCCTCCGGTGTGACCTTCTCGGCAGCGATGGTGAGGTCGCCCTCGTTCTCCCGGTCCTCGTCGTCCACCAGGATGATCATCTGGCCGTCCTTGATCGCCTGGATGGCCGCTTCCACTTTCTGAATCGCTTTGCTCACGAAACACTCCTACGTTCAGTGTCGCGCCCACGCGCGCGGCAGTTGCCAGCTGCCTTGTAGCAGCATGCGCAGCCCGGGCAATGCCAAATCCGTTGATCCGGCGGGCCCGAAAAGCACCGAACAACGCTACAGAAAACCATGCTCGGCGAGCTTCTCTGCGGTGATCCCTCCCGGATCGCCGCCGTAGGCCCGCAGCATCTTTGCCACGTACTTGCCGATGATATCCATCTCCAAATTGACCCGCGCTCCCGGGGGCCTCTTCCCGAGGGTCGTTTCCGAGAGCGTGTGAGGGATCGTCGAAACATCGAAGGTCAGGCGCCCCAGTCCCGACACCGTCAGGCTGACCCCGTCCACCGCCACCGAGCCTTTGGACACCAGGTACGGCTCCAGCTCCGCCGGATAGGAAAAAGTGAGCACCTCCGAATCTCCCGCGCGGTGTCGTCGCTCGAGCCGACCCACTCCGTCGACGTGCCCCTGGACGAGATGGCCGTCGAGGCGCGCGCCCAGCTGGAGCGATCGCTCGAGGTTCACCGCGTCTCCGACCCGCAGGTCACCGAGGTTGGTACGCGCCATGGTTTCCGCGACGGCGGTAACGTCGACCGCCTCCGGGCCGAGCTCCACCACGGTGAGACAGGCGCCGTTCACCGCCAGACTGTCTCCACGCACGAATGGGGTCCCGGTGAGCTTGGTCGCCACGGTCAGCGTCGTGGACCGATCTCCACGGGCGAACCGCTGAATCGTTCCGACATCCGCAATCAACCCGGTGAACATCTCTCGCACCTGCCTTCAGTCGGTTCCGCAGCCGCGGTCACAGTCGACCGTCGAGCATCAGGTCCTCTCCGACGCGCCGTACGACCAGCTCCCGGAGCCGCAGCGCCTGGTCCATTCTCGGCGCGCCCCGACCCCCGACCGCCGGGATCGCGTCCACGCCGCCCACGATCTTCGGCGCCACGAACCAGACGATCCGGTCCACGTAACCGCCTTCCAGGAAGGACGCGGTCACGTCGGACCCGCCCTCCACGAGCACGCTCAAGACACCCCGCGCGCCGAGCTCGCCGAGCAGTGCCCCGACGTCGATTCGCCCCCGCCGCGACGGCAGGCGCAGGACCTCGGCACCCCGCGCGCGCAGCGCCGCGGCCCGTTTCCCGTCGGAGCGCCGGGTTGTGGCGACCACGGCCGTCGGACCGCCGGGAGGAGCCGCTGCGGTCACCACCCGCGCGTCCAGCGGGAAGCTCAGCCGCCCGCTGACGACAACGCGGAGCGGGTCCCTGCCGCGCGGAATCCGACAGGTCAGGGCCGGGTTGTCTGCGGTGATGGTACCGGCCCCTACCAAGATGGCGTCACAGCGATTCCGCAGGTGGTGCACCTCCCGCCGCGCCGGCTCTCCGGTCACCCAGCGGCTGTGCCCGGTCCGGGCGGCGATCCGCCCATCCAGCGTGGCGGCCAGCTTGAGCACCACCAGAGGACGGCCGGCGCGGACGAGCATTTCAAAGCCCTCGATCATCCGGGCGCAGGGCTCCGCCAGCACGCCGACCACGACCTCCACACCGGCCCGGCGCAGGCGTCGAATCCCTCGGCCGTCGGTGCGGGGATTGGGGTCCCGCGCGCCGACGACGACTCGCGTGATCCCGGCCTGAAGGATGGCCTCGGTGCAGGGCGGCGTCCTTCCTCGGTGGGCGCAGGGCTCCAGGGTCACGAACAG
Organism: bacterium; assembly: GCA_043825095.1. GTDB lineage: Bacteria > Myxococcota_A > Polyangia > HGW-17 > JAJRWW01 > JBDRSE01. The sequence continues at coordinate 2,327 of JBDRSE010000018.1, read as the reverse complement.
CTCGGCCCCGGGGGCCCGGCCGCCGACCTGTGCCAACGCAGCCGCCTCCGCGTGATCCTCCCCGGCGCGCGCGTGATAGCCCCGTGCCAGCACCCGCTCGCCGCGGACGAGCACCGCCCCCACCGGCGGGTTGGGCCGTGTCCTCCCCTCCCCGCGCCGTGCTTCGCGCAGGGCCAGCGCCATGAATCGTTCGTCGCGCGTCCTCATGGCCTCACGCGTCGTCCTCCTCGTTCGGGGACGACTCCCCACCGGAGGTCGTGTCCGAGGTCCCCTCGCCTTCGCCCGACTCGCTCTTCTCCGCATCGGTGCGGACCCTCGCCTTGGCGTCCAACAGATCCTTGAGCTCGTCCATGAACTCGTTGATGTCCCGGAAGGAGCGGTACACGCTGGCGAAGCGGACGTACGCCACCTCGTCGATGGAGCGCAGCTGCCGCATGACCCACTCTCCCAGCCAGGCCGTGGACACCTCGCGACCACCCTCCTCCTGGAGAATGCGCTCCAGGTCGTTGACCACCTCCTCGATGGTGCCGGCCGACACCCGGCGCTTCTCGCACGCGCGGCTCATCCCCTGAATGATCTTCTGGCGATCGAACGCCTCCCGGGTGCCGTCCTTCTTCACCACCAGGGGGAGAAACTCCTCGTACCGCTCGTACGTGGTGAACCGCCGATCGCAGTCCGAGCAGGAGCGACGACGGCGGATGACGCGGCCGTCCTTGCTCAGTCGCGAGTCGACGACCTTGTTCTCCAGGCTGGCGCACAGAGGGCAGCGCATTGGGTGCTAAGAGTCCTTCCGCTCGGCGGCCGAAATGAGGTCCAAGCGACGCTGGTGCCGACCCCCTTCGAACTCGCCGTCGAGGAAGGCCTTCAGAATCGCCTTGGCGCTGTCCGGACCGATAACCCGCCCGCCCAGGCAGATCACGTTGGCGTCGTTGTGCTGTCTCGCCATGCGAGCGCTGTACTCGTCACTGACCATCGCGGCGCGGATGCCGGGCACCTTGTTCGCGGTGATCGACATGCCGATGCCGGTTCCGCAGACAAGCACTCCGAGCGCTTCCTCTCCGGCAGCGATTCGTCTCGCAAGCTTGAGTCCGTAATCCGGGTAGTCAACACTCGCGGAGTCGTTGACACCGAGGTCCTCCACCTCGAAATCCCACGCCTCGAGGTCCCTGACGAGCTTCTCCTTCAGCTCTAACCCTCCGTGATCACAGGCAATTAGTACCTTCTTCATTTTGAATCCACCTCTGACTGCAGGGACGAGCCTGTCAAAACCGGCGGTCTTCGCCCCGGTCACCATTCCCAGGGATCGACCGCAGTGGGCGAATGGTAGCAGAAACGACAGGGGCCAGGGCATAAAATGTCGGGATTGTAGGGGGATCGGGAGCGCGCGGTGACACCGAGCCACCGGTGGCAACGCCACCCGGTTCGCCCCCTGCCTCAACGGTAGCGAGAGTCAGCGGATGAGGGGATCTACGCGCGGATCACAGCGACTGACGCAGCGCCTATTCCTTCTCCACGATCTCCATCACTTCGCGGCCGCGATAGGCGCCGCAGTAGGAGCACACCCGGTGCGGGAGCTTGGGCTCACCGCAGGACGGGCAAGGGGTCAGGTTGGGCGCCGTGATCTTGTCGTGATTGGCCCGGCGCATCCGCTTCCGGGATTTCGATTGTCTCTGCTTGGGAACCGCCATCTCATTACCTCTCGGTCGACCGACGCGTCCGGACCAAACTCGGGACGCGGCAGGCTTTTTACCCTTTCGGTCTCACCTTGGCAAGTGCATTCCACCGGGGATCGCCCGGCCCGTCCCCGGGATCGTCGTCGAAGTCGGGCGCTCTCGGGGCCTGCGCAACCAGGCCATCGCAGTCCGGGCGACAGAGCGGGGTCATGGGAACCGCGAGGATCAGCTGCTCCCGCAGCAGGGGAGCAAGGTCGATCTCCCGGCCGTTGTAGGACTCCCAGTGCAGGTCCTCCTCGGTGAGCTCCAGCTCCTCCGGCCACCCGTGGGCCGGGGCTTCCTCGAAGATCATGAGGAAAGGCTCATTCATCGTCACTGCCGCCGGCTCGAGGCATCGCGCGCAGGGGACGGTGAACTCGGCCCGGATTTCGCCCGTGACCTGGACCTTGGAGCCCAGCAAGGTCACCAGCAGGTCCGCCTCGCCCCGCGCGTCGAGCTCAGCGTGGATCACGCCCTCGAGCTCTCGAGCGAGCCAGTCGGGGCGGAAGACCACGCGCTTGGGCTCGGGCTGCTCACCCAGTCGCGTCGTATCGATGATCATGGAGCACATCACGCGCCGCCGCCGATGCCCGTTTAGAGGCCCTCGGCTTTTCA
>JBDRSE010000017.1:0-6932 GCA_043825095.1 bacterium | reverse complement strand
GTCGCCGCAGCGCGGGAGCAGGCAGGTGGCCTGGCAGCCGTCGCCGTTGACCAGGTTGCTGTCGTCGCACTCCTCGCCCGAATCCACCACGCCGTTGCCGCAGGTTTCGATCTGACAGGTGGCGGAGCAGTTGTCGCCGGGGGACGTGTTGCCGTCGTCGCACCCCTCGCCGGTGTCGATGACGTTGTCTCCGCAGCGGGCGAGCTGACAGTTCAACCGGCAGGCGTTGGGCACGGTGTTGGAGTTGGCCGCGCCGTTGTCGCACTGCTCGAAGCTGCCCACGTCCACGATGCCGTCGCCGCAGCGCGGGAGCTGGCAGGTGGACTGGCAGCCGTCGCCGTTGACGACGTTTCCGTCATCGCACTGCTCGCCGGCATCCACCACGCCGTTGCCGCAAGTCTCGATTTGACAACTGGCCGAGCAGCCGTCACCGGGGATGGTGTTGCCGTCGTCGCAGGCTTCGCCCGAATCGATCACCCCGTCGCCGCAGCGGGCGGTCTGACAGGTCAGACGGCACGCGTTCGCCACGGTGTCCGAGTTGGCCGCGCCGTTGTCGCACTGCTCGAAGCTTCCCCCGTCCACGATGCCGTCACCGCAGCGCTTGGGCCGACAGTTGATCCGACAGGCGGCGTTGGGGGCATCGGAGTTCAGCACGCCGTTGTCACACACCTCGCCTTCCAACGTGTCGATGTAGCCGTTGCCGCACTGCTCGTTGGACAGGCAGTTGGCCGAGCAGCCGTTGCCGTCGATGTTGTCGCCGTCGTCGCACGCCTCGCCCGGGGCCACCGTGCCGTTGCCGCAGAACTCGAGCTGGCAGTCGGAGGAGCAGCCATCACCGTCGACCAGGTTGCTGTCGTCGCAGCTCTCGGGGGTCGCCGCCCCCAGGTCGGTCACGCCGTTGCCGCAGGTCTCGTTGGACGTGCACGTGGCGTTGCAGCCGTCGCCGCTGTCGTTGTTCCCGTCGTCGCAGACCTCGCCCGCGGCCGGGTCCACGATGCCGTCCCCGCAGCGTCGGACCAGGCAGTTCGTGCGGCAGACCGCGTCCGCGGCGTTGGAGTTGGCGGCGCCGAGATCGCACTGCTCGCCCTTGTAGGAGTCGAGCACGCCGTTGCCGCAGGTCTCGTTCGAGGTGCAGAACTGGTTGCAGCCGTCGCCGGAGACCTGATTCCCATCGTCGCAGGCTTCGCCTGCGTCCACGGAGCCGTCGCCGCAGGTGGGCAGGGCACAGTCGCCCTGACAGCCGTCGCCGTCAGTGGTGTTCCCATCGTCGCACGCCTCGCCGGAGTCCAGGATCCCGTTGCCGCAGCTCTCGTTGGAGGTGCACCACATGTTGCAGCCGTCCCCGCTGACGGTGTTGCCGTCGTCGCACACCTCGCCCGAGGCGACGTCCACCGTGTTGTCACCGCAGCGCGGGAGCTGGCAGTTCGCCTGGCAGCCGTCCCCGCTGATGTTGTTGCCGTCGTCGCACGCCTCGCCCTTGTGGGTGTCCACCACGCCGTTGCCGCAGGTCTCGTCCGAGGTGCACCAGGCGTTGCAGCCGTCGCCGTTGACGTTGTTCCCGTCGTCGCAGATTTCCCCCGCCCCGGTGTCGAGCACGCCGTCCCCGCAGCTCGGCAGGGAGCAGTTGGCGTTGCAGCCGTCGCCGTTGACGTTGTTCCCGTCGTCACAGGCCTCGCCCGCCGCCACGTCCACGTAGCCGTTGCCGCAGGTTTCGTCCGACTGGCAGTCCGAGGAGCACCCATCGCCGCTCACCGTGTTGCCGTTGTCGCAGACCTCACTCGCGTCCAGCACGCCGTTGCCGCACACCTCCAAAATGCACGTGGGACCGCAGCCGTCCCCCGCGCTGGTGTTGCCGTCGTCGCACTGCTCGCCCTTGATCGTGTCGATGATCTGGTTGCCGCAGGTCTCGTCCGAGGTGCACCAGGCGTTGCAGCCGTCGCCGTTGATGTGGTTGCCGTCGTCGCAGGCCTCCCCCGGATCCTGGACGCCGTCCCCGCAGCCCGGGAGCTGGCAGTTGGAGGAGCAGCCGTCCCCATCGACCAGGTTGCCGTCGTCGCAGGCTTCCCCCACCGCGACGTCCACGATGCCGTTGCCGCACACCTCGAGGGACCGGCAGGTGGAGCTGCAGCCGTCCCCGTCGTTGGTGTTTCCGTCGTCGCACACCTCGCCGGCATCCACGGCCCCGTCCCCGCAGGCCGGCAGCAGGCACGTGTCCTGGCAGCCGTCGCCGGAAATGGTGTTTCCGTCGTCGCACAGCTCCCCGGCCGCCGTGTCCACGATGCCGTTTCCGCAGCTCTCATCCGAGGTGCAGTACTGGTTGCAGCCGTCCCCGCTCACATTGTTGCCGTCGTCACACACCTCCTCGGGATCAAGGATGCCGTCCCCGCAGGAGGGCAGCGCACACAAACTCGAGCAGCCGTCGCCGTCCGTGGTGTTTCCATCGTCGCAGGCCTCGCCGATGGCGGCGTCCACGTAGCCGTTGCCGCAGGTCTCGTCGGACAGGCAGTCCGGTGTGCAGCCGTCCCCGGGCAGGAAGTTCCCGTCGTCGCACACCTCGCCCACCTCCTGCACGCCGTTGCCGCAGAACTCCACGAAACAGATGTCTGAGCAGCCGTCCCCGGGCGTCGTATTGCCGTCGTCGCAGAGCTCGCCGCTCACCACGTCGACCACGCCGTCTCCACAGATGGGCGCGGTGCACCCACTGCGACAGGCGTCCGGGACCATGTCGGAGTTTTGCGCGCCGTCGTCGCACTCCTCCGCCGTGTCCGCTACCCCGTCCCCGCAATAGGCCAGCCGACAGTCGCTGCGACAAGCGTCCGGTGCGGTGTCGCTGTTGTCAGCGCCGTCATCGCACTCTTCGATTCCGTCCACCGTGCCGTTGCCGCAGGAGATCGTTGCGTTGCCGTTGTCGTTGTTGTTGACCTCGCTGTCGGGATCTCCGCCCGAGGGATCTCCCCCGCAGCCCAGGATCGTAACCCCCGACCAAGCAGCGAGCACCAGCAAAACACCCAGTGTACGGAAAGCCTTCGTCGTATTCATGGTCAAGTCCTCGCCCAGATCGTGGGAAAGGCTGAGGGTATCGCGTTCCTCAGTCTAAAATCAACACCCAGGTCTCGCGCGCGCGACCTCTAAGAAAACTCTTGCCCTCGTAACCTCACAATAACAGTACCGAATTTTCTATTTCCCCCGTGAGATAAAGAGCCGTTGCTCGAGCCCCGACCCGAAGGCGACCGCGACGCGTACGCCGCGGCTTCCAGTGCCCAACTGGAGACCTCCTTGGGCCAGGCCCGAGGCCCACCCTCACGCTGAGCTCGAACCCCGCCGACAATCGAGGCAGTGCCGAGGCAGTGCTCGTTGCCATGCTCAACCACCGGTCAGGTGAGAAGCCCTGGGAGCAGTGCGTCCAGAATCAACTGACGATACGCTCTTGTTGAGGGGGAGCACCGATTGCAGGACCCACGACGCTCGCCTCGTACATGCCTCGATCTCCGATTTTATGGTTTGTTCTTCTTAGCCGTCCGGCTTGCAGTTATGACGTCGTGTGCAAACAACCTCCCGGGCCAAAGGGACCGGATGCTGTGGACGAGTTTCCCGAGCGCCTGCGCGGCGGGTGGCCGACCTCTGTGCCCCGGCCGGATCACGGACGGTACTGAAGCACGGCGTGCTGCTGGATCCCCCACACGTCCTTCGGGCCACGCACCCAGAAGTCGACCAAGAATGTATTCTTGAAAACCCCTCGCTTGGACCAACGGGTGCCGTCCCAGTGGAAGGAGTCCACGTAGCCGAGGGCCCACACGTCTTTGGGGCCACTCCCCGATACGCGGATGATGGTGGTGAACTCCGTACCGACGGTCACCTTCGACCAACGTTTGCCGTCGTAACGCAGGACGATTCCCTTGTCTCCCGCCACCCAGACGTCCTGCTTGCTGCTGCCCCAGATGTCGTGGAGCTTCTCCCGGGTCGGGCTGCGCACGGCCTTCCAGGCGGTGCCGTCGTAGCGGAGGAGGGTGCCCTTGTCGCCAACGGCCCACACGTGCTGCGGCCCGCTTCCCCAGATCCCACGGAGCAACACCTTCGTACCGCTGGGAGCCGACGACCAGCGGGCGCCGTCCCAGCGTAGGATCGTTCCCTTCTCTCCCACAGCCCAAGCATCCTTGGGACCTCCGGTCCACATGTCCCTGAGCGACACCTTCTTCGGACCGGGTACGGCCTTCCAGGCGCGCCCGTCGTAGTGGAGATACTTTCCCCAGCTGCCGATAGCCAAAATGTTACGCGGACCACTTCCGTGCACCGCCTTGAGATACGTCTCGCCCTTGAAGTCCAACGACCACTGCTTGCCGTTCCAGCGAATGACACCGCGGTCGCCCACCACCCAGAGGTTGCTCCCGACGCCGTACATGCCCTTGATTTCACCGAGCAGGAATCCGCTCGACAGACAGGTCCAGGCGCTCCCGTTCCAGCGCAGCGTGGTGCCTCCTTCCCCGACCGCCCAGACCTCCTTGGGCCCGACGCCCCACACCGCTCGCAGCTGCCCGGCGATCCGTGTGGGCACAACCGACCAGGTGCGACCGTTCCAGCGCAAGGACACACCGTCGTCGCCCACGGCCCAGACGTCCTTAGGACCCCGCCCCCAGACGGCGCGTAGATTCTCGGTGGCAGGGCTGGATACGCGCCGCCAGGCGGTCCCGTTCCAGCGTAGGATCACCCCTTTGTGGCCCACGGCCCAGACGTCCTTGGGGCCGCTACCCCACACCCCGTTCAGGCGTTCCCCGGTCGGGCTCACCGGGTTCACCACCGTTGACCAGCGCTTGCCGTCGTAGCGCAGAATCGTCCCGCGCTCGCCCACGGCCCAGACGTCCTTGGGACCGCTCCCCCACACGCCGCGGAGCGTGTTTTCGGTGGTCATCGCCGCCACCAACGACCATTTGCGGCCGTCGTAACGCAGGATCGTTCCGATCTCACCCACGACCCAGACGTCATTCGGCCCGCTCGCCCACACTCCGTAGAGGGTGTTGTTTCCCCGATCGTTACGCTTGGGCACTTTGTCGATCTGCTTCCAGGAAACGCCGTCGAAATGCGTGATGGTGCTCACCCCTCCCACGGCCCAGGCGTCCTTGGGCCCGGTCCGCCAGACAGCGTTGAGGTCACAGATAACGTTGTTGTTTCCGTGACTCGGAACCTGCGACCAGGCCTTGCCGTCGAAGCGCAGGATCGTGCCGTTCTTGCCCACGGCCCAGACGTTTCGCGGTCCGCTGACCGTGACCCCGAACAGCGGTACGCCATGGGGGAGTGGGTTCCGCCAGCACCAGCGCGACTTGCTGCAGAGCGACGCATGGGGGCCCTGCGGTCCGGGTTGGGCGCCCGGGCCCCAGGGGGCCACGCGGCGATGCAGCGACTTCTTGGGGGGTGGCGGCAGCGGCTCGCAGATCACCCGCGCCACGGTGTGCAGGTCTTCGCCCTGGGTGCCTCGACGCCGGAACGCCACCACGACTCGGCCGTAGGGGGTGATGGCCGCTCGGGGTTCGGATTTTCGCTGCGTCGGATCGTGGCCGAAGCCGCCGTGAAAGCGGTCGGGCTCCTCCTTGGGTTTCCCCTGAGCATCGTAGCGCCGCACGTAAAAGAATCGCTCCGCGTAGTCTCCGGCCTGGAACTTTGCCACACCGCTGGACTGCCAGATGATCATGAACTGTCCCTTGCGGTCCATCACCACCGTGGGATCGCCGTTGCCTTCGGAGGAGCCCGCGCTGGCCCGCTTGCCGATCTTCTTGCCCTGGGCGTCGTAGCGCTGGAAGCGGATGTTCGTGTCGCCCCAGGCGACGAGGAACTCGCCGCCCGGGCGCATGGCCACGGCCGGCGGCCGGTCGGCGTTGCTCACCCAGATCAGGCGTACCTGCGGCTGTCCCTTGTCGTCGTAGACGCGTGCCTTGATGCCGTTCTGCCTCCACGCGATCACGAAGCGCCCGCCGGGCTCCATGGCGGCCACGATCCCACCGCCTTCGCCGCCCAGGGTCTTTCCGATCAACGTCACTTCGATGCGGACCCCGTCCGGCTTCCCCGCCGCGTCGAACCGCTGCGCCAGGAGCCGCTCGTCCGCCCAGGCCACCACGAAGCGCCCCTTCGGCGTCATGGCGATGGCCGGCTGCGCCCCTTTCGCCGCGACCTTGACCTGGGCCCCCTGCTTGCGCCCCTGCGCATCGAAGCGCTGCATGAAGATCCCGTCGCCCGGGGTCCAAACCACCACGAATCGTCCCTTGGCATCCATCCCCACCTCGGGGTCGGGCAGGTCGTCGTGCTTCCCGCTCACGACGAACAAACCACCCTGCTTGACCCCGCGCTCGTCGAAGCGCTGCCCGAGGACCTGCCAGGTCTTCTGGCCCCTCAGCTGCGCCGACCAAACCACCACGAAGTTGCCGTGCGCGTCCACGGCGACCATGGGATCCGACACGATGCCGCGGCGCTCATCGATGTCGATCACGCTGGTCAGCGGGCGCCGATACTTGAGCTTCTTCGTCGCGATCCGAGCCCAACCCCTCCGCGTCGGCCGCGTCAATGGCCTTCCCATGTCGCTCTGCAGACCGCCCCGTGCGGGCTGGTCCGTTTTCTTCGCGCTCTTCTGAGTGGCCTTCTTGCAGCCGGATTGCAGCGCCCCGGCGAGGGCTGCCGACAGGCCGATGGACAGGATGGTCGCTAGCGTTCTGGAGATGTTCATGCCGGTTCGCCTCTCTTTGAGAGACCCATATTCCAGATTTTCCTGCAAAAAGCCAAGGTGGCGCTCTGAACCGCCCCGGATTCTTCGGAGACCTCGTTGCTTGAGTCAGGCCCGAGGCCCACCCTCACGCTGAGCTCGAACCCCGCCGACAATCGAGGCAGTGCCGAGGCAGTGCTCGTCGCCATGCTCAACCACCGGTCAGGTGAGCAGCCCGGGGAGCAGT
>JBDRSE010000016.1:0-33791 GCA_043825095.1 bacterium | reverse complement strand
GGACGAAGAACTAGATCGGCATCATCGTCCATCTCGTTCACCTTATTTTCGTGATTTTCGTGCGCGTGCACGACCAGGCGTTGCGACGTTCGGAACCGTTGGCTAATGGCCGCAGGTCTTGCGGTTCAGAAATTCGCCGGCGAAGAGGATGCGGTCGATGGATTCGGTGTTGGTGATGTCCTGCAGGGGATCGGCGGTGAGGAGGATGAGGTCGGCGCGGCGGCCGGGGGTGATGGTGCCGTGATCGGCGGAGAGGCCGAGGGCGGTGGCGGAGCTGCCGGTGGCGGCGCCGAGGGCCTCGGTGGGGCTGAGGCCGGCGTCCACGAGGAGGGCGAGCTCACGGTGGAGGCTGGCGCCGGCTGGGATCATGGGGCGGGGGGCGTCGGTGCCGGCGAGGAGGCGGACGCCGGCCTGGTGGAGCCGGCGGACCAGGCCGAGGACCTTCGGCCAGACCTCAGGCACACGGGCGTGCGGGCTGCTGGTGAGCTGGGCGCGGACCGCGACCAGGGTCGGGTCCACCGCGACGTCGGCGTCGGCCAGGGCGGTGATCATCTCCGTGATCTCCGGGCCGTCGAGGTCCACGCGCTCGAACCACCGCGACAGGGGGTCAACGTGCTCGTCGCGGATCTCGGCCAGGAAGGCGTCCCGGGCGTCGGCGGGGAGCAGGGAGGGGTGCCGGGGTGTGGCGTGGGAGAGGAAGTCGATGCCGGCCCGGGCGGCGTCGGTCCAGCTGGTGAGGGCGAGATCGCCCAGCACCGGCACGCCTGCGGCGTGGGCCTCTTCGACCGCGGCGGCGACGAGCGGCGGCGTGAGACGCACGTAGAGCTTGATCAGGTCGACGCCGTCGGCGACCTGGCGCCGCACGGCTTCGCGGAGCTCTTCCTCGGAGGTGACCTGGTCGGCCTCGGGCCAGGGGCTGGGGGCGCGGTCGATGGGCGGCCCGGCCGAGATTACCCGGGGCCGAGGCGGGGCGTGGGGCGGAGGGGTGGACTGCCCGTCGTCGGTCCGGGAGGGGGGGGCGCCCTGGGCCGGGTTGCGCAGCGCGGTCGCGCCGGCCAGGAGCAAGGACTTGAAGTGGGGCTCGGTGCGCGCGTGCACGTGCGCGTCGATCAGCCCCGGGAGCAGCCAGCGCCCCGACACGTCGAGCAGCTCAGCGTCGCCAGGGATCCCGAGCTCGGCCGTGCCCACCGCTTCGACGCGGCCGTTGCGCAGGATCACGACGGAGCGGTGCAGGGGCGCGGCGCCGGTGCCGTCGATGAGCGTGGCGCCCCGGAGCGCCAGGGCTCTGCAGGACTCGAGGGTGGGGGCCGAGGGAGCGTGCCGCGTCACACTAGCTCACTGGTAGTCGCGCACCGGGGGCGCTGCGTAGGGCGGGTAGATGATGTCGGCGTCTTCTTCCACTGCGGCGTCCTCGATGATCATCCCGTACAGGTCGATGTTGCCCGCATCGACGCCGGCGTCCGCCATGGGAATGCCGTAGGCCTCGACCGAGGAGTCGGGCTGCATCACCACCGCGTCGGTCTGGGCGTCCTGGGCACTGCCCACGGGGGTGCCTCCGCAGGCGGCCAGCCCGAGGCTCGCCGCCACCAGGCCCGGCGCCATCAGCCTGGCCAGGGTTCCGGCGCGCCTGACCACGACTCGGCCGGAGTCGATGTCTTCGATCACCGCTTCCAACAAATCACGCAGCTCCCGATCGCTCATGGCAGCCTCCTGACAGGTGTTCCCACTCGTCGAGACCAGTAGACCAGGAATCGGCCGGAATGGCCAGGGGTCGTCAGTCGAGCCGCTCGAGGCGGACGGGTTGGCCGTAGAAGACGACGCCGTCACCGAGGTCGGTGGCTTGCGCCTCCACCAGCGCGTTTGAGCACCTGCCGTGGCGCAGCCAGCCGCCCTTTGGCACCGTGGCGAGGCAGGGATCCTGGCGCGCGTCGCAGTGCACGATCACCTCCAGCGTGTCCAGCCGGCTCCTCAGCCGCGCCGGCGCCCCGTCGCGCACGCCGGCGTCGGCTGCCGCCTCGGGGTGGACGGTGCAGCGGACCGGCTCGGACTGCTCGCGCTCGGGGATCTGGGAGCACTGCCAGCGGCGCACCGAGGGCGTCATCAGGCTCAAGGGGTAGCGGGGATCGCGCTCCGGCGGCCTTGGTACCTCGGTGGCCAGGAACGCGCGCCCGGTGGGCGTGCGGAACCGGTCGGCAAAGGGCAGCTCCGGCTGCGCCGGGTTGCGTCGCGGGCCGTCGGGGGGCTCGCCGGCAAACCAGGGCGCGGTCAGCCGGTCCAGGGCCGCGGCCGGATCCTCGAGCAGCGGGTCCTGCCGACCCAGCCGGCGACACAGCTCGCCCACGATCCAGACGTCGGTGCGCGCGCCAGAGGGCGGCGGCAACGCGCGGCGCGCCGGGGTGACCCAGTGGTGACCGTACGAGCCCACCCGGTCGTCCTCCTCGAGCATGAGCACCGGCGGCAGCACCAGGTCCGCGGCGGCGGCGGTGTCGGTGAAGAAGGCGTCGGCCACCACCACGAAGTCCGTGGCCCGGAGCGCCGCGGCGATGGCCCGGGAGTCGGTGAGCTGGGTGACCGGGTTGGCGAGGGCGATGTAGACGAAGCGGGCCGGCGGATCTCGCAGCGCGGCGAGGTCCCTGCCAAAGGTCGCCGCGCCGATGGTGCGCCCCGAGGGCCGCGCCAGGATCGATGTGTCCAGGCCGCGGGTCCGCTTCGAGGTGTAGCTCGCGCCCCCGCCCGGCACGCCCATGTTTCCCGAAAGGAGCGCCAGGGCGTCGATGTGACGCACGGCCAGCCCGCCCTGCCGGCGCCGCTGGAGGCCCCAGCCGATGAGCGTCGCCGTGGGGTGGCGCTCGGCATAGAGCTGGGCCAGCGCCTCGACGTCCGCCCGCGGCGTGCCCGCCCGACGCGCGTACTCGTCGATGTCCACCGCCCTGAGCAGCGCCTCGTGGTCCGCGAGGTTCTCCACGCGCTCCTGCGCGGCGCGGTCGAGCGCGCCGCGGCGGTGCAGGAGCGCCAGCACGGCCAGGGCCAGATGGCCGTCGCCTCCGGGCGCCACGCGGATCACGCGATCCGCCAGGGGAGTGGTCTCGGTGTGCCGCGGCTCCACCAGCAGCAGCGGCGCGCCGCGGCACCGCGCCTCCTTGAGAAATGGCACCAGGTGCCTGCCCGTGGCCACAGGGTTCTTGCCCCAGAGCACCACGGCCGCGCTCTGGGCCAGGTCGGTGTAGTCGTGACAGGCGGCGAGCCCGAAATCCCGCGTCTGCGCCGCCTCGCCCGCATCCCCGCAGGGCCCCCCCCGCACCGTGGTGATGGCTCCCAGGCTCTGGAAGAAGTGGCCGATGAGCGCCTTGCCGATGCCCAGCGAGCCGCCGCCCCGGGCATAAACCACCGAGGGCGCGCCGTGCTCGGCGAGGGCCGTGCCCAGCCGCTCCGTGGCCACGCCCAGGGCCTCGTCCCAGGAAACGTCCCGCCAGCCCGCCGCGCCGCGCAGCCGCGGCCTGGGAAGCCGCTCCGGATCCCGCAGCCGCTCCGGGTGGCGCCGGGAGCGCGGACAGACCGTTCCCCGGGTGATCGGATGGTCCGGGTCTCCCTGCACCACGACCCACTCTCCGTCCCTGGTGACCCGCAGCCCGCAGGCGTCGGGGCAGTCGTAGGTGCAGGCTGTGCGCACGGTCTTCATGGCTGCAGCGAAGCACAGCCGAAGCCTCGGCTCCACGAATTTTTCGGTCCACTCTGACTTTTTCTGCCTTGGATCGTGTCTCACGTTCGTGAGCTGCCATGGCGGTGGGTGCGCCTTGACGGCGATCTCGACGCCCGGTACGCTCCTTCTGGGCTGGGATGAACTGCCCGGAGGAACCAGATGAAAAAGCTGCTCGCCATGACCCTCGGCTGCCTGCTGCTCGCCGTGGCCACACCGGCGCTGGCCAAGGTTTGCTATCGCTGCAAGGACAACCGGCCGGTCCGGTATGTCTGCGCCACCAAGGACACCTTCGATGCTCGCAAGAACGCGCGCAAGGCCGGCTGCAACTGGTCCTCCTACACCTCCTCCTGCAAGTGTGGCCAGTGGGTCTCCACCAAGCGCGGCGGCAAACCCCCCATGAAATCCAGCAGCGCCTTCCTGCAGTACGTCTTCTCCCTGTTTTCGAGTCCCACACCCTTCTGACTGGGTGTGGTTTTGATCTTGGATCAATGATCGCCCCCCATCGAGCGCAGCGAGGCTCCCCCTTGAGGGGGCGGGGGTGGGTGATGTGAGCCGCGGAGCGGCGGATCGGTCAAGTCAGGCGTCAGCACGGTGCTCGTGTGGGCGTTCACGTGAGCGCAATCATCGAGCCACATGCGCTTGTCCGGGCCAAGGGCCGAGCCGCACCTCCTGACCGGGCTCAGGGGGTTGCTCAGGATGGGCTCCACACCCTTCTGACTTCTCCCGCGTCGCATTCGTCCCCCCGGTTACCCGATTCCCCTTCGTTGAACCCTTCGGCCCCGTGGCCTATGATCACAGTATCTTGGTGAACCGATGACCCTGCTGCGCTCAATCCTCGGGCTGGCTGCGCTCGTGCTCCTCGGCATGGGCTCTCCGCAGGCCCTGGCGCAGGCAGCTCCGCCCCGGAAGATCCGCCCGACGCCAGCAGCGCAGCCGGCGCCGAGGACGCCCGAGGCGCAGCCGCCACCGAGGGCGCCCGAGCGCAGCGTGGTGATGGTGGCGGCGCGGAACCAGGCCGCCGCCTCGAGGGAGCTCCGCCTGGCGGTGATGGGGCAGCTCAGCGACGCGAACGTCGCGCTGGAGCTGTACTGGGTGGACCGGTTCGCCGCGAGCCCGCCGGCCCAGCTCGCCCTGGCCAGGCAGGTCGCCCAGGGCAAGCGCATCGTCGCCGTGTTCTGGTGCGACCTGGTCAGCAAGGGTGAGACGTTTCTGTACCTGGCCGAGCCGGGCAAGGGCCGGATCATGGTGCGCAGCGTCGCCCGGGTCGGGGGTGGTGTGGACGTGGCCGAGTCCGTGGCGATTATCGTGGGCATGTCGGTCCGGGCCCTCGTGAAGCACGGCCGCAGCTTTGCCGCCCGGCCCGGCCCGCGTCGCGTCGTGGCGCGGGGCCCGGTGGCGCGCCGGGTGACCGACCCCGGTGACAACCCGCTGTACGACGAAGCCGCCGCCCTCGAGAAGAAGCGCGAAGTGGCGCGGCGCCCGCTGTGGCTGGCCCTGGAGATGCTCTACTCCCTGGACTTCTACGGCAGTCGCCAGCTCGCCTCGGGCACGACCTATCCACCCCTGAACGGGGCGTCCATCGGCCTGGTGGCGCGGTTCACGCCCCGGTGGTCGGTCTTCGTTTCCTATCGCGTGATCGAGCCCATCAAGGCCAAGGGGGAAAACGCCGAGACCTCGCTGCAGCGCCATCCCTTGAGCCTCGGCGCGCGGGTTCGCTGGCGACGCGGGCGTTGGGAGCTCAGCGGCGGCCTGTCCTTCACTTTTGACTACGTGGCTGAGGACACCTCGGCGCCGGAGCTGAATGTTCCCAATAATGGTGGGATGTTACAGCTCTTGGCTGGGGTCGAGGCGCGCGTGAGCTTCTGGGCGGTGGGCCGACTGCGGATTCTGCTGGCCCTGGGGGCTGAAGTGGGGCTCTACACGGCCCTGTACAGCATTGAAAAAGGTGATGGAGATCAACCCATTGTCATCAGTCCTTGGCCGGTGCGCCCGTACCTGCGCCTGGGACTTGCCATAGATCTGTTCTGAGTCGTATGTCAGGAGACAAAAAACATCCGTCCAAATCCACGCCTGAGGATCACTCAGATACCGTGATGGTGAACGAGCAGCTCGAGCCCAGGAACCACGACGCGGACTACGACCTCGCCCAGGCCGTGGGGCGCGGGGACCCGCGGGCCAGCCGTGAGCTGGCCGGCCGGCTGCTCAACCGGGTTCGCACCACGATCCACTACCTGGCCACCGGGGATCGCGACGCGGACGACCTGGTGCAGCTTTCCCTGGTGGCGATCCTGCGCTCGGCCGGCACCTACCGGGGAGAGTGCTCCCTGGAGCGGTGGGGAGATCGGATCGCGGTCCGCACGGCGTTGCGCCACCTGAAGCGTCGGCGCTGGCGGGAGCGAATCGTTGCCCTGGAGGCAGAGCCGCCCGAGGGCGCTGTGCACCAGGAGCAAGCCATCCAGCGGCGCCTGCTGCGGGAGCGGCTGGGGCGGCTCCTGGCCAAGCTGTCTCCGGATCGGCGCGTCGCGGTCACGCTGCACTGGGTGCACGGCTACAGCGTGCAGGAGATCGCGGAGCTCACAGACGCAAAGCTCAACACGGTGCGCGACCGGCTGCGCATCGCCAAGAAGCAACTCAAGGATTGGCTCTTGAAGGACCCGGCCCTCAGGGACTGGGCACGGTCGTTTATCGATGAAACGCATGGGTAGTAGTGACGAGGGTTGCCGCCGACTGGAGCGGCTGGAGTTGGAAGAGGCGCAGGGACACGTTCCCCGGCCGGCGGATCGGGCGTTCGTCGCGCAGCACAGGGCTGCGTGCGAGGCCTGCCGCACGCAGGCCGCCGCGGCGGCGCTGCTGCGCCACACCGACGACGAGGGTGCCGCGGTGCCCCTGGACGAGCTGTCCCGGCAGCGCTTCGTGCAGTTCGTGGTGACCAGGGCCGCGGCCGAGGGCCCGCTCCTGCAGGAGCGCGAGCCCGGCGCTCGGGGCCGGCGCCGCGCCACCTGGGTCGCGGCGGCGCTGGTGCTGCTGGCGCTGGGCGCGGGGTTGGCGCTGACCCTCACGTGGACCAAGGACCGGGGCGTCGGGAGCCAGGGCGCGGGGAAGCGTGACGGGGAGGCGGCCCGCGTGGTCCTTCGCTCCGGCGTGGTGCGAGTGGACGGTGCCGGCGCTCCGGAGTCGGCACGCCTCGCGGCGGGGAGCACCGTTCGGGTCCGGCAGGGACGGGCGGCCCTGGCCCTACCCGACGAGGCCAACGTGCTGCTCGGCAGTCGCTCCGCGGTGCGGGTTGTGCAGCTCCTGTCCCAGTCCACAACGCTCTATCTGGAGCGGGGCGAGCTGTTGGCGTCCGTCAAGCCGAAGCGTCACCGACGGCTGTTCGTGGTGGTGACACGCGCGGGTCGGGTGGAGGTCACCGGGACGATCTTCAGCGTTCGCGTGGCCCAGGAGGTCACCGTGCGGGTGCTGCGCGGCTCGGTCCGGGTGGTGGAGCCCGGGCGGCCGCCGCGGAGCGTGCGCCGCGGCCAGACCACGACCCTCGGTGCGGGCGATCGCGCCGTCCGAACCCTCACGGCCGCCGAGGAGCGCACAGTGCTCGAGCGGGCCCGAACCCTCGGCCTGCTCGGCAGAGCGGACGCGGCCTCCCTGACGGTTCACAGCCGGCCCGCGGGCGCGGTCGTGTCGGTGGACGGCGTGGCCATCGGGCGCACGCCGCTGCAGGCGAGCCTGCTCGCCGGGCATCGCCTGCTGGTCGTGGCCGGTGCGGGCCGCGCTCCGGTCCAGGAGCAGCTCACGCTCCGGCCCGGGGATCGGATCGCCCGGGACTACGAGCTGAGCGCGACAGTGGCCATCGCGGCGCCGCCTCCGGGCAAGGCGTCCGCCCCGACCACCGTCGCTCCGCCGGCGACCACGCCGCCGGCGACCACGCCGGCGCCGGAGGAGAGCCCGCTCATGGCGCCGGTGGTGATTCGTCGTCGAGCTGCGCAGCCGCCGGCCGGGGCGATCCAGTCCTCGCCGCGGGAGCTGCTCGCGCGCGCGCGGAAGCACCGGGCAGCCCGGCAGTGGCGCGGCGCTGCCGAGGCTTATCGAGAGCTTCTGCTC
This sequence comes from bacterium, assembly GCA_043825095.1. Taxonomy (GTDB): domain Bacteria; phylum Myxococcota_A; class Polyangia; order HGW-17; family JAJRWW01; genus JBDRSE01. The sequence continues at coordinate 25,996 of JBDRSE010000016.1, read as the reverse complement.
CGGTATCCGCGGACCGCCGCGGCGCGGGCTTCGCGGGTGGCGCTGGGGATGCTCCTGCTCGAGCACCTGGGACAGCCGGCGGCCGCGCTGAGCCTGTTCACGGTGTACCTGTCGTCCACCCGGCGGGGGGTGCTGGCCACGGAGGCGGCCTACGGTCGAATCCGCGCGCTGCGCCGCCTGGGTCGCCGTACGGCCGAGCGCTCGGCCCTGCGTGAGTTCTTGAAATACTACCCCGGGGCGTTGCAAGCCCCGTTGGTCAAGCGCCGCCTGAAGGCGCTGGCCGCTTCGGGCAGTGCGGGGGCGAAGCGATAGCCCTGGGGCCCGCGCGCGTCCTGTACTGCGTCCTGTGCTAAGGTGGTGAGGTGATGCGTTTCTGGAGCAGATTGGTGCTGGGAATGGCCCTGGGGGCGCTGTTGTCGGCGGGGTGCGTGCAGGACCGGGAGTTGGCCAATCCCCGGGTGGGTTGCGGCGATGGGGAGTGTCAGGCCGGCGAGCACCCGGGCACCTGCCCTGCGGACTGCAAGCTCCGCACCTGTGGCAACCACGCCTGCGAAATCTACGAGAACACGGACAACTGTCCCGAGGACTGTCCGGTCACGGTGTGCGGAAACAACGACTGCGAGCCGGGCGAGGACCCGTCGAGCTGCGCGTCCGACTGCCCCTGGAACGAGTGCGGCAACGGCGCCTGCGAGCCGGGCGAAACCACGGCCACCTGCGTGCTGGACTGCTTCTCCGGCTACTGCGGGGACGACGAGTGCGAGGCGCCCGAGACCGCCAACGACTGCCCCGAGGACTGCCCGGCCACCGGCGAGGTGGACCTGCTCTTCGTGATCGACAACTCCGGCTCCATGGCGGACGAGCAGGCCCAGCTCCGGGCCGATTTTCCGTCGCTCTACGACAAGATGAAGAACGCCTACGGCCACCCGCCGGATCTGCACATCGGGGTGGTCTCCACGGATCTGGGCACCGGGAGCTACCAGATCACCTACTGCGAGGACATCGGCGGCGATCAGGGCGTGATGGCGGATCCCTTCGGCGTGCTCGAGGGCGGGGTCCGGTATTTCATCGACGTCAAGCCCGAGGGGTGTGACGAATCCCGGGCCCTGGACGCCTCCGGGACGTGCGGCGCGCACGACTGTCTCCCGACCCACTGCGCGCACGAGCCCGCGACCCAGCTCGTGGTGGACGCGATGAGCGGGTGTCCTCGCTGCCGGAACTTCCAGGGCGATCCGGCGTTCGTCTTCTCCTCCATGGCCGATCTCGGCACGAGCGGGTGCGGGTTCGAGCAGCCCCTGGAGGCGATGTATCGGGCCCTCAACGAGAACCCGGCCAACGACGGCTTCGTGCGGCCCGATGCCCAGCTCACCGTGGTGATCCTCTCGGACGAGGACGACTGCTCCGCCAAGAACAGCGAGCTGTTCGATCCCACGGACTCGGCCATCGACTCGCCCCTGGGTCCGCTCACGTCCTACCGGTGCTTCGAGTTCGGCGTCACCTGCGACATGAACAACCGCGACCAGGTGGGGGAGCGGCACGACTGCGAGGCTCGGGTGGACGGCGCGGCCCTGCTCCATCCCGTCAGCCGCTACACGACCCTGCTCGAGGGCCTGAAGAGCCAGAATCTCGGGCAGCTCGTGGTGATCGCCATCACCGGCCCGGTGATCGACAACACCGTCATCGTCGAGCTGGACGCGCTGGCGCAGCCGGCCGTGGGCTACAGCTGCTCCACCGGGGCCGGCGGCGCGGTGCCGGCCATCCGGCTGCGGGATTTCGTCCACCACTTCAACGGCTCCTACGCCATGGAGCACTGGGCGTTCCAGTCCATCTGCAACTCCAGCTACGAGATCCCCTTCCAGGAGATCGGCCAGACCCTGCACAGCCGGCTCGTGTACTGACAGAGATCTCTGCTATACAGAACCGACCATGTCCGACCCCTGTGACAGCGCGTCCGACCCTGGGCGCCGGGAAGCGCTCTTGCGGCTCGCCGGCCTCTCGCTGGGTGCGGCCTGTGGTGCGGTCCCGGGGTGCGGCAAGGGGGGCGGCTCGGGTTCCGATACGGCGCCAGGACGCCCTGCGTCGGATGCTGCGTCTGCACCTGACGCGGCGGCACGGCCGGCGCGGCCGGTCTTGGACGCGAGCGTCGGTGCGACCGATGGTGGCGCTGCCGCCGCCGCTTCGATCAAGCCGTACCGCCCACCGGACACGGTGGCGATGTTCCGGGGGGATGCGTCGCGGCGGTGGAACGGCAGCGGGCCCCTGTCGGCGAAGCTGAAGCTGGAGTGGAAGTTCCAGACCGACCGCTTCTACACCGGCCTCCGGAACGGGGGCAAGTACAAGTGGACCGGCACCGGGTGGACGGGGCAGGCGGCCGTGTCGGGCAACCGCGTGGTGTTCGGCTCGCTGGATCGGGCGCTGTACTGCCTGGACGCGGGGACGGGCCGGCTGCGGTGGCGCTCCCTGGGCGCGCGGCAGTGGAAGAGCTCGCCCTGCATCCACGGCCAGCGCGTCTACTGCGGCAACGTGGACGGACGGCTCTACTGCGTGAACCTCCGGAACGGGCTCAGGCACTGGCGCTACCAGACCGAGCGCCCCATCGACTCGTCCCCGGTGGTCGTGGACGGGCGTCTGTACGTGGGCCAGGAAACCGGACATGTGGTGTGCCTGGACCCGCAGAGCGGCCGGCGCATCTGGCGCACCTACGTGGGCGGTCGGGAGGGCGAGGCCGGGGGCAGCGGCTGCGAGTCCTCCCCCGCGGTGGTGGACGGCCGCGTGTACATCGGCTGCTGGGACGGCTATCTGCACTGCCTCGAGCAGGCCACCGGCAAGAAGCTCTGGCGGGCGCGAACCCATCACGACACAGACTCCACGCCGGTGGTGGTGGGTGATCGGATCTTCGTGGGCAGCGAGTCGAGCTTCGTGTTCTGCTTCGATCGCCTGACCGGGAAGGAGCTCTGGCGCCACAAGACCGGCAAGGGGATCTGGGCCACGCCGGCCTGGGCCGACGGCAAGGTGTACGTGGGCTCGGACGATCGGCAGCTGTACTGTCTGGACGGCGCCACCGGGGAGCAGCAGTGGGTCTACGTGGCCGGGGACGGGATCTGGAGCTCGGCCTGCGTGGTGGACGGCAAGGTGGTGTTCGGCAGCTTCGACGGACTGATTCGGATGCTGGACGCGGCGACCGGGAAGCTGCTGTGGAGCTACCGGACCCGGGGACCGGTGGTGTCGAGCGCATGTGTCGTGGAAGGCCGGGTGTACATGGGGTCCCGGGACGGGTACTTCTACTGCTTCGGGGCGGAGGGGTGAGCTGGGGCGTGAGCGCGAGCATGGGCGTGAGCCCGAGCCCGAGCCCGAGCGCGATGGCTTGTGCTGGGAAATAGAGCTGGAACCGGCGCTGGGTCCGAGGTGTCTGTGAGTAGATGAGCGGGACTTCGATGAGAGTGACGATGATGAGAGCTGCGTTGGTGATGTCGATTGCGGTGCTTCTCGGGGGGTGTCCGAATAGCGGCGTGGAGCCTAGGCCGGTGCCGCGGGGGCCGACCGTGGCGAAGCTGAAGGGGGCGCTGGAGCTGCCTCCGGGGGAGGCCGCGGCCGCGGCGTTGAGAGCCCTGCTGGAGCTGGGGGAGAAGGGGAATCGGGAGGCGAGCTGGGAGGTGACGCACTATCTGTTCGACCTGTACGATCAGGCGCGACTGACCGGGGATGGCAGCGCCCGGACGCTCCTGTGGCAGGGGCTCGGGCAGACCGGGCCGGCCCGCCGTGGGGCAGAGGCAACCCGGACGGTGGTGCAGGGGCTGCTCACCCGGCTGAACGACTTTCTGCGCAGGCCCGCGGCCGCCTCGGCGCGCGCGGGATCAGGGGGCGTGGGACCGACGGGTACGCCGTCCGGGCCTGCCGCGGCCCGGGATCAGGACGAAAAGAGGCGGCGGCTCGCGCTGCGGCTCAAGGCGCTGCTGCAGTCCGATGAGGCGTTTCTCACGGGCGCCAAGGGTCTCGGCCACCGCCTCAGGCTGCTCAAGTCCGAGCGGCGCGGACCGACGGGATACGCGGCTGAGCTGCGGCTCTACGCCCTGTGTGCCCAGGCGTTCCGGGTGGCCGTTCTGGCCCCGCCGCAGCGTCGGCCGGCTATTTTGAACCACTGTCTGTACCCGCTGTTCGAGCTCGATCCGGCGCCGCACCTCAAGCCCGGGACAGCGGTGCCGCAGCCGCCGTGGACCTTGTATCAGCAGGGTCTCGGGGAGTTGCTCGGGGCCGTGGCCGCGGCCAACCGGCGGGCCGGCGCGCTGGCTTCGCTGCTGGAGGAGCGGGACCGGCAGTTCTACGAGCTTCGGCGCCACCGGCTGCCGATTCTGCTGCACTCACAGGCCCGTGACATCCCGACCCTGCGGGGGGGGCGGCCGTACCGGTGGCACAGCGCCCTGATGGTGCGGCCGGACCAGCTCGTGTACGGCGGTCGGTCGGTGCTCAAGCCCCAGGCGCGTCACTTCCGGGTCGCCCTCTCCGAGGCGTTCTTCGCCGGGAACAAGCAGACCCACGTGACCCTGTTCGCAACGACCGGGCTGCCCATGGCCATGCTCAAGCCGGTGCTCGAGCGGGCCGCTGCCACCGGGTTTTACAGCGTGGGCTTCGGGGGCGTGGTGACCGCCGCCTCCGAGGTCGGTTTCTGGCGGCTCGCCAAGGGCCCCACGCCGATCCGACTGCGCGAGGTCCCCCTGAGCCTGGCGCCGATCTCTGCGGCCGCTGCCACGCTCAAGACGATCCCGGTGAGCCGGCTGCGCTGGGCCTCTGCGTGTGACCAGCACCAGCTCGGCGTGCTGCTCGGCCAGGGAGAGGCCACTGCCTATGGGCCGGACGGCCGACTGCAACCGGTGCTGTCGACCCGCTCCACCGGCGAGGCGCTGCTGCAAGCCCTCGGACAGCTGCGGGACGCCTTCCCCTCCGCCTGCGCCGTCCGCATCGCGGCGACGGACAAGCTCAGCTATGCAGAGCTCCTGGCCGCCCTGTCGACGCTGCACTCCAAGGGGTGGTCGCCGACCACGCCCGGGTCCGCCCGGGGCTGGCGGTACGTGGGTTACGACCTCGGCCCGCCTAAGCCCACGGCGGCCACCTTTGCGAGCCGGGTGCAGGTGCGCATCGCGGCCAAGATCACCCTGCCGCGACTCCCCCGGCGGCTGCGGGCGCAACGGGAGGAGCTGGCGCGCCGGATCCGCCCCTGCTACCTGCGCGCCCTGGACGTCACGCCGGCGCGCTGGGCCGAGCTGGAGGTGCGGTCGACCGCAGACAAGACCCTCGTCAACCAGGCGCGCGGCACCTCACCCGAGGAGATCTCCCTCAACGGCTGCGTGGCCGACGAGGTGAGCGGCTGGCGCAAGGCGCGCGCCGTCGCCGGCCCCCTCCGGTTCACGGTGCAGCTCAAGCCCTGAAGTGACTCCAGCCTGGCGGGGTGCTATGACTGGTTCGCAGGGTGAACGCATGCCGCAGACTTCCCCGGACCCGCCGAGTTTTCCAAAGCTCCGCCTCGTGGAGGCGACGAACGTGCAGGTCGAGGGCAGCGCCATGGTCGCCCTGCGGGATCCGGCCTGGCCGCCGGACCGCGCGGTGCTGCTCAGCCACGGCGCACTGGCGCTGGTGTCGCTGTTCGACGGGCACCGGGATCGCGGCGATCTCCAGGCCGAGCTCCTGCGGCGGCACGGCGAGCTCGTGGACCGCGAGCTCATCGATACGGTGATCGCCCAGGTGGACGCGGCCCTGCTGCTTCACAGCCCGCGCTACGACCAGGACCTGGAGGCGCGGCGGGAGGCCTTTCGCGCGCAGCCCCGCCGGCCCCTCACCATGGGGGATGTCTGCTTTCCCGCGGATCCGCAGGCCGCCGCAGCGCTGCTGGACGGGTTCTTCGACGCGCCCGGCGGTCCGGGTCGGCTCCCGGCGGCCGGCGGGGAGGCAGCCGTCCGCGGGGTCATCGCGCCCCACATCGACTACGAGCGGGGCGCGGCGCTCTACGCCCAGGCCTATTTGAAGCTGGCCGAAGGCGCGGCGGACGCGGAGCTGTTCGTGATCCTGGGCACTGATCACAAGGGAGAGGTGGACGCTCCCTTCTCCCTGACCGACCTGGACTTCGAAACCCCCTTCGGCCGGCTGCGCACCGACGGCGCGCTCGTGCGCGAGCTCTGCGACGCCGACCCGGGCCTGCGGGACGGCGAGCTGGCGCACGGACCGGAGCACTCCCTGGAGTTCCAGGTCGTGCTGCTGCACCACGTACTCGGGCCGGGGGCGGAACAGGCGAGGATCCTCCCGGTGCTCTGCGGCGGGCTCACGGATCGGGAGGGGCGCGAGACGGCAGAGCGTCGAGAGCGGGTCGAAGCGTTCATCAACGCCCTGGGTTTGCTCGCCAGACAGCGGCGCGTCTGCTTCGTCGCCGGGGCCGATCTCGCCCACCTCGGCCCTGCGTTCGGTACTCCCCGTCTCACCGCGGCGAGCCACAGCGCCCTGGAGCAGGCGGACGAATCCACCCTCGACACCCTGCGCTCCGGCGACCCGGAAGCGTTCCGCCGGGACATCTCCCGGGACGGGAATGCCCGGAATGTCTGCGGCTTGGCGACGATCTACACCCTGCTCAGGGTGCTCGACGGCGCCTCGGGGGAAGTGCTCGGCTACCGGCAGTGCCCGGTCCCCCAGGACGAGGAGGGGGGCTCCCGGGTCAGCATCACCGCCGTGAGCTACTCCTGAGCCGTCTTCTCCCTCTGGCAAAGAAGTCCGGAGGAGCGACAGGTTTCGTGATCGCCGCGAAGTCATGCTGACTCAACGGGAAACGGGGAATCACCAGGGGGTTGTGTTCACCCCCCCCTTCGGCAAGTCCCTTGACGTGTCCGGGAATGGTATACAATAGACGCATGTGTTCACGGGGACGCAATTTACGGCATGTTCCGAGCGTAGCGAGGGCCACCCCCGGCGGCAATCGACGTTACTCTTTCGGGCTGAAGGGCGTGTCGGCCGATGAAGCATTGTCCACAGTGTCATGAGCCGCAGGTTTCGGAGACTCCCGAGTGTCCGAGCTGCGGAGGAGACTCCTCCGGCGCCGAGGAGGTGCGGGGGGAAGAGCTCACCGGGCTGGTGATCGACCGCAGCTACCGGTTGGAGGAATTCGTGGGGGCCGGGGCCATGGGGTGGGTCTACCGGGCGCGCCACCTCCGGCTCGGCAGCGACGTCGCGGTCAAGCTGCTCAAGCCCACGAGCGCCGAGCTGGTGTCGGTTTCCCGGTTCACCCTGGAGGCCCGGACGGCCAGCCGCCTCGCCCACCCCCACGTAATCCAGGTCCAGGACTTCGGCCAGACCCCGGGCGGGTTGTTCTACATGGTGACCGAGTTCCTGCGGGGGCGATCCCTGGAGAACGTGATCGACGAGGACTTCCCGCTGCCCTTTCGGCGGGTGTCCAGCCTGTTCAACCAGCTGCTCGCGGCTGTGAGCGAGGCGCACGCCATCGGGCTGATCCACCGGGACCTCAAGCCGGAGAACATCGTGGTGGAGACGCTGCGCTCGGGGGAGGACTTCGTGAAGGTCCTGGACTTCGGGATCGCGCGGATGCCGGTGGATGGAGAGCAGCGGATCACCATGCAGGGCATGATCCTGGGCACGCCTTCGTACATGGCCCCCGAGCTCATCCGCGGGGAGGAGGCGAGCGCTGCCAGCGACCTCTACGCCATGGGGATGATCCTGTTCCAGCTGCTCACCGGTCGACCGGCCTTCGAGGCCGACGGTGTGATGGAGATGCTGTCGCTGCACCTGCACTCTGCGCCGCCGTCCGTGCAGGATTTCGTGCCTGAGCGCGAGATCCCCGATTCACTCGCCGCCATCGTCGCGAAGTGCCTGGAGAAGCGCGTCGAGGATCGATTCGCCGACACCGCGGAGCTGCGGCGGGCCTTCGACCTTGCGATCCAGCACAGCGAGGAGCTCGGCGTGCCGTGCGCGACCTGCCACCACCGGACGCGGTCGGCCTGGTCGAGCCCCTGCACGGCGTGCCCTTCTACCCGGGCGACGGTACAGGTGGACGCGCTCGACATCCTCGGGGAGCGGCCGGTGACTGCGCTGTTCGAGCGGTCCCGGGCGACGATCGCCATGGACCGCACCGAGCCCGCGTCGGTCGGGGCGGGGCTCATGGGCCGCAGCGTGGAGCTCGCCGCGGTCGGTCGGTTTCTGAGCGGCCCGGCGGGATCGCTTCAGGTGTGCGGCCCGGTGGGGCGCGGCAAGACGTCCCTACTCGACCGGCTCGTCGGCCTGGCCAAGCCCCGTGGATTGACCGTGCTGCGTTGCGGCGCGGATCCCAGCCTGGGCCGTCTCCCCTGGCATCCCGTTCGCCAGCTGCTCGGCGCGACCCTCGGTTTCGATTCGAGCCGGCCGCGAGCGCGAGAGATCAATGACTGCGTCGCCGGGCGCGGGCTGGGTGATGCGTCGCACGCGGCGCTGCTCGATCTGTTCGGCTGGCCCACGCCGGGGGAGGTGCTCTCCACGGGCGCGCGGATGGAGCGAGTGCTTGACAACGCCGTGCAGCTGCTGATCGACGGCGCGGAGGCGGCCACAGGGCTGTGCCTGCTGCTCGACGACGCGGACGAGTACGATCTTCCCAGCCGGCGCTTCGTGCAGCGGCTCCTGCAGCAGCCGCTGCCCGGGGTCTGGTGCGTGATCGCAGCGGAGACGGCCCTCCTGGGCGGAGCCGACGGGGCCCTGCTGTCCCTCGGACCACTGAGCAGCGAGGAGCTGGCCGAGTGGGCGCAGGCCCGGGGTGTCGACCTGTCGGAGTCGCCGCACGCCCTGAACATGATTCACTCGGTGACCCAGGGCAACCCGCTGCACATCGCGCACCTGCTCGCCATGACGAGCCTCGATCTGGGGGTGGTGTCCGGCAGCTTGGAAGACCTGATTCGAATGACCGTGGTGGACCTCTCCGCGGACGCCGCCCGGCTGCTGCTCACGGTGTGCCTGACGGGCGACCGGGTGGTGCTGCCCCCCCTCGCCCAGGCGCTGCCGGCTCCCGGCATGCGCGCCGAGCTGCTGGCCGAGCTCGCGGAGCGGAACCTGCTCGAGATCGAAACCCCGGACGTGGTGCGGCTCACGCACCCCTACATCGGCGTCGTCGTCCGGGAGGCCACGCCCGAGTCGGCCCGGCGCATGCAGCACCGGCGCATCTACGATGCCCTCGCCCACTCCGGCACCGACGTGCTGGTGCGGGTCCGGCATGCCCGGGAGGCCCAGCTCGGCGAGATCGCGCTGGAGCTCCTCGAACAGGCGGCTCACCGGTACGAGCGCTGGCTCGATGACGAGGGCGCCGCCCTTCACTATCAACACGCGCTCCAGGTGGCCCAGTGGCAGCTCGGCTTGGAGAGCGACGACCCGCGCGTCGTCGAGCTGTCATTCAAACTCGGCGTCGCCCTGGAGGGTGCGGGGCACTCCCTGAGCGCCGAGAAGATCCTGCAGGACGCCTGGGATCAGGCCGGGGACCTTCCCGCCCTCCGAACCCGGCTGGAAGAGGCCCTCGATCGCCTCCTCGCCGATCGCCCCCGCAGCGAGGCCAGCGTCCGGGAGGCCCAACGCCGATCATGAAGGACGCTGTCCTCGCGAAATGATCGGGATTTCGGAGCTTCAATTTCCGATTTCTACACCCCGAGGACACAGAATCGGAAATCGGAAATCGGAAATCGGAAATCGGAGGTCGGAGGTCGGAGGTCGGAGATCGGCGAGTCCGCGAGGTAGGAGATCAGCGAATGCGCGAGGTCGGGGCCGCGCGTGCCGGTTGCCACCCGCCGGAACGGCTGCTACATTTGCCCACTCGCAACTGACGGAACGCCGAGGAACCTGAGGTAGTCGATGAACAAGACGGGAGCATTTGCGCTTTGCGGCCTGCTGGGTGTGGCCGGTGTATCCATGTCTGGCTGCTGTGTGGACGTGGAGAACAGGCTCAACACCTGCGTGACCAAGCTCGGCCGGGTGCTGGGCGCGACCTCCAAGGCGGCGCGTCAGGGCGTGGAGCTGACCCAGGCGTTGGCGGACGCGAAGCGGGAGCTGCAGCAGCAACGCGAGCGAAGCGCGTTTCTCACGCGCCGGCTCGAGGCCCTGGGCCAGAAGGTGGGCGCGGTGCAGTCCCTGTCCGCCAAGGAGCGGGCCCGGCTCGCCAGCCGACTGCGGGAGACTCGGGAGCGGCTGGCCCAGATGGAGGCGGACCGGCAGCGGGCGCTGGCGCGGCTGGACAAGCTCCGAGCGTTGCTCAAGAAGTTCCAGGCCCTCATCAAGTCCGGCAAGATCAAGGTGAAGATCCGAGACGGCCGGATGGTGGTGGTGCTGGCGAGCAAGGTGCTGTTCGACGCCGGGCGGACGCTCATCAAGCCGGCCGGGCGGAACGCGCTCGCAGAGATCACCGCCGTGCTCAAGAGCGTGACCGACCGGAAGTTCCAGGTGGCGGGGCACACCGACGACAAGCCTATGCGTTGGGGCCGCTACCGGTCCAACTGGGAGCTCTCCACCGCCCGGGCCGTGGCGGTGGTGAAGCTGATGGTCCAGCGCGGCATGCCGGGCAGGCAGCTCAGCGCTGCGGGCTATGGTCAGTTCTCGCCGACCAAGGAAAACACCAACGCGCTGAACCGCGCGGAGAACCGCCGCATCGAGATCGTGCTCCAGCCCAAGCTCGACGAGCTGCCGAACCTGCAGAGCCTGTTCGAAAAGACCCGCTAATGGCCAAGTACTTGTGCGCCATCGATCAGGGCACGACCCAGACCACGGTGCTCATCCTGTCGGACCAGCTCGAGATCCTCGCGAAGGTGAGTCGGGAGTTTCGGCAGATCTTCCCCGAGCCGGGGTGGGTGGAGCATGATCCCGAGGCGATCTGGTCGTCGGTGGGAAACGCCCTGGGCGCGGCCCTGAAGCGCGCGGGGATCCAGGGAAATGAGCTGGCGGGCATCGGCATCACCAACCAGCGGGAGACCACGGTGCTGTGGGAGCGGGCCACGGGGAAACCCATCCACAACGCCATTGTCTGGCAGTGCCGACGCACGGCGGAGCTGTGCGACGAGCTGAAGAAGGGCGGCCACGCGGACACGTTCTCGCGGGCTACCGGGCTGGTGCTGGATCCCTACTTCTCCGGAACCAAGGTGCGCTGGCTGCTGGACCGCGTCCCGGAGGCGCGGAGGCGGGCCGCGGCCGGGGAGCTCTGCTTCGGCACCATCGACAGCTATCTCGTCTGGAAGCTCAGCGGCGGGACCGCCCACGTCACGGATCTGACGAACGCCTCGCGGACGCTGCTGTGCAACATCCATACGGGGGAGTGGGATCCGGAGCTGCTCGAGCTGCTGGACGTGCCGGCGTCGCTGCTGCCGCGCATCGTGAGCTGCGCCGAGGTGGTCGGCGAAACCCGCGGCCTGGAGGCGCTCCCGGACGGCATCCCCATCGGCGGCATCGCAGGGGATCAGCAGGCCGCCCTCTTCGGGCAGGCGTGCTTTCGCGAGGGCGACGCCAAGTGCACCTACGGCACCGGCTCCTTTCTGATGATGAACGTGGGGGACCAGCCGGTGGTTTCGTCCCGGGGCCTGCTCTCGACCGTGGCCTGGCAGCTCGATGGTCGGGTCACCTACGCCCTGGAGGGGAGCCTGTTCATCGCCGGCGCGGCGGTCCAGTGGCTGCGGGACGGGCTCGGGCTGATTCAGAACGCCTCCGAGGTCGAGCGGCTGGCCCTGGAGGTGGACGATGCGGGCGGCGTGATCTTCGTGCCCGCCCTGGCCGGGCTCGGGGCGCCTTACTGGCGGGCTGACGCCCGGGGGATCATCAGCGGCTTGACCCGGTCCACGACCCGGGCGCACCTGGCCCGGGCCTGCCTGGAGGGTATCGCCCTCCAGGTGTCCGATCTGATCGATGCGATGCAGCTGGACGCGGGGCGTCCCCTCGGCGTGCTCAAGGTGGACGGGGGCGCTGCGGCCAACGACCTGCTGATGCAGTTCCAGGCCGACGTGCTGCAGACGACCCTCTCCCGGCCGGTGTCCCTGGAAACCACGGCCATCGGAGCGGCGTTCCTGGCAGGCCTTACGGTCGGCGTTTGGGAGAGCCAGGCCGCTATTGCAGACGCCTGGCGCGAGGAGCGGCGCTTCGAGCCCAGCCTTGGGGTCGAGGCGGTCAAGGCCATCCGCGAGCGCTGGCGGGAGGCTGTGGCAAAGGCGTAGTCACCTCGCGTGTCCGGCCGGACACAGCGCTCGGAGCACAGGCGCCCCCTGTGCCCTCAACCATCTGAAAACAAGTCGTTATTTGTCGTTTTTCGCGGGCTGCTCGGAGTTGGCATCGATTTCGCAGACCGTAGGGGGCAGCGAGGTGAACCCGATGACGAAACGCGCCCCACATCCCAAGAACAACGAATCCGACTTCGACCTGCTCAGCCGGGTCCTCGACCATCAGAGCGACGCCTGGAGTGAGCTCCTGCGGCGCTACCGTGCGCTCATGTTTCGCTGCATCACCAAGGCGACGAGCCGGGTGGGCGCGTACCTGTGCCAGGACGATCAGGACGAGATCTTCTGCGAGCTGTGCATGAACCTGCTGCGGGACGACATGCGGAAGCTGCGGGCTTATGATCCGACGCGCGGCGTGAAGCTCTCGACGTGGCTGGGGCTCCTGGCCATCAACACGGCCTACGACCACCTGCGGCGCCGATCCCGGTTCCCGGTCCTCGCCCCGGGGGAAGATCCCGCGCCGGAGCGGCCCAGCGATCTTCCCGGACCCCTCGACCTGCTGCTGTCCAAGGAGCGCCAATCGTTCCTCGGGGACCTGGTGGGCCACCTCTCGGCCCGGGATCGCGACTTTGTCCGGCTCTATTTCGAGAAGGGGCTGGACGCCGAGCGCGTCGCGCTCACCATGAACATCTCGGTCAAGACCGTCTACACCAAGAAGCACAAGATCAGCGCGCGGCTGGTCCGGATGGCCGAGCTCCAGCTCGCCGCGGCGGCGTAGCGCGCCCCGGCCTCGCGCGTAAAGGCCCTTTACACGACGTAAAGAAAGTTGGGGCTCGAGCTCAAAGCGGCTGGGCGAGGTAGCCGAAGTTCTCGAGGAACTGATCCGGGGTCATGTGGCCGGCTCGGGCGAGCCGGAAGAGCTGCTTCTGATCCAGGAAGTCCTCCTGGTTCAGCCGGAGCATGTACTTCCTGGCCACGTGGTAGGAGTCGCTGTCCACGTTCACCAGCCGGATCTGGGTGCGGCCGGTCTCGGGGTCGATCATCTCCTTGAGGGGCACGGGGATGACCTGGCCGCCCTGGAGCGAGATCATGGCGCCGGTCTTGTTCTGCTCGAGGAAGCTCATGGCGGCGTAGCCGAGGTCCTGGGTGTACTCGCAGTCAAAGGGGATGGGGTCGGCGCAGCGGAGCTCGTAGCCGATGTTCTTCTTGACGATGACGATGTCGATGCCCCGCTCCTTCAGGCGGTTGCGGACCACGGTGGAGAGGATCCGGCCGAAGGGAATCTCCGAGTACCGGATGTTGCCGTGAGCGTCCCGCTCGACGCCTTCGATCTGGCCCAGGTCGTCGGGATCGATGACCTCGGCGAGGCCCTCGGCAATCACGGCGGTGCCGGAGCACTTGCCCATGGCGAGCCGCTTGATCATCGCGCCCTCGAGGATGTCGGTCACGTGCTTGAGCGGCACCTTCTTGCCCCGGAACTCCTCGGGCACCAGCGCCAGGGTCGCCGAGGCCGCCCGGGCGATGCCGAGGGCGAGGTGGCCCGCCTTGCGCCCCATGGCGACGACGAAGTACCAGCGGCTGGTGGTCTGCGCATCGGTCATGATGTACTGGACGAGCTGCACGCCGACGTGCCGGGCGGTCTGGTAGCCAAAGGTGGAGGCGCGACCGGGCAGGGGCAGGTCGTTGTCAATGGTCTTGGGGACGTGGGCCACGTGCAAGAGATCGCCGGAGGCCTCGTCGATGCGCATCGCCGAGTAGGCGGTGTCGTCGCCGCCGATGGTGATCAGATAGTCGATCTCCAGGTTCCGCAGGGCGCGGATGGTGTTGTCCATCATCTCCTGGCTCGCCGTGGGGTTGACCCGGGAGGTGCGCAGGATCGACCCGCCGCGGAAGTGGATCCGGGACACCTTGCTGATGTCGAGGCGCATGATGCGAGAGTTGTCTCCCTTGGCGAGCCATTGGAATCCATCGAGGATGCCGATGACCTGAAGGCCGTGGTTGACCGCCTCGATCGTGGCCGAACGGATCACGCCGTTGATGCCGGGCGCCGGGCCGCCCCCGACGAGGATGCCGAGTCGTTCGCCTTTGTTCGTCATCGTGTAGCTGTCGCTCATCGTGCCTTCCTTGCTGCGCCGGAGCCAAACCTGCCTTGCTCCGGCCCGTCGTAGAATCCAGAAGCGTCAATGTGATTGATATCGCGGATCCAGGCAATTGAAAACCTACCTGACGAGTGGAGTCAGATCACGCCCGCGGCGCGGATGGTGTTGACCAGCCGCGTCACCAGGCTGAGGGTCCCGTCAAAGCCCAGCAGCGGCGCGGGATACAGCGCGTGGGTGTAGTAGGACGGAAAGCCAACCTCCACGAAGGGCAGCACGCTGGACTCCCCCCGCAGCGAGTGCACCGCGAGGCTGTTCACCACGCACACATCCGGCGCGCCCTCCCCGCGGCGGAGCTCTTCCATGGCCTCGACAAGGGACTGATTGCTGGGCGAGCAGAGGCGGCGCGCCCCTGGGGGGGACGTCCCGGCCGGGTGACCCTCCCGCGCGAACACCACCTCCAGCACGACCGCACAGCCCAGCTCGGACAGGCCGCAGGTGAGCGCGTCCACCAGGTGTGGATCCCCGGCCACCAGCACCCGTCGATGGAGCAGCTCGTGGGCCACGATCCACTCCAGGCGAGGCATGATGCGACGGAGCTCGGCCTCGATGAATGCCTCGGCCTGGGCCCGGCGATCCACCGCTTCGGCGACGCAACGAATCCACTCCACCGTGGCCCCGGGGCCCACGGGGAGGGGGAGCTCGAGCAGCTCGGCCCCGGCTCGCGCGGCCAGGATCCGCGCCGCCTCCCGGCCGTAGGGCAGCGACAGGACCCAGTCCGCGTGCCCGACCGATCCCAGGCTCTCCCAGGTGCCTCCGTCGAGCCACGTCCCGACCACTTCCAGCTCCAGCCCTTCGAGCAACCGAATCAGCTCGGCGAGATCCGCCGTGGCGTCCGCCTCCCGCCGGTGCAGCATGTGGCCCACCAGGGCGACCCTCGGACGTTCCTCCCCCGCGGCCCGCGCGTCGGGCGAGGCCAGCGGGAGCTCCCGGGCCAGGGCGGCGAGGGTGGCGCCGTAGCCGTCCAGCCAGTCGTGGGTCAGCTCTCCCTGGGGGATCAGAATCACCGGGTGCCCCAGGGGCGGGTTCATGCTCTCCAGCAGCGTCGGGTACTGCCGTCCGGTGATCGCCACGTGGGCCATGGTGGTGAGCAGGATCCCGCCGCAGTCGGGGAGGCCGTCCACCTCGCGCAGTCGGTCCAGGAGCAGCCGAGGGTTGCCCTGGGCCACGCGGCTGGGCGTGGCGTCGGTGTCCACCACGCGGTGCAGGCCGGAGCTCCGCGCGAGGTCGGCCAGCCAGTCGTGGTTGGGCTGGAGCTGGGGGATCCGGAAGAAGACGCAGTTCGGGCCGTCCACCACGAGGTAGGCGTCCTCGATGGCGTTGATCGCCACGTACACCCCGGTGAGAAACGGGATCGTGCCGGGCGTGACAAAGGTGTCGCTACGGTTCATGGTCGCCCTCGCCGAGCTCGGTCCGCGGGTCGAAGTACCGCGCGTACCGTCGGTAGAAGGGAAAGCGGTGGAGCTCGAGCAGACGTCGCAAGCTGCGCACGGCGCCCCGGGGCCCCATCTCGAAGGCCTGAAGGCCGAACCCGGTCTTGCCCGCGCGGCTCAGCCGCGCATCGCAGGCCACCTCGGAGTACACCAGGGAGAAAGTGCCCTGCGCGAGCCGCTCCGCCAGCTCCGCCGGCGAGCGGAACGCGTGGATTTGCAGTCGCTCGGGGTCTTGCAGCGCTCGGCGCAGCTCAGCCTCCGGATTCTCTTCCAGCTCGGCCTCCGGATCCTCGTCTCCGTCGGCGAGCAGGAGCACGTCGAGCCCGAACCCCAGCTCCTCCAGCAGGGGCAGGAGCCGCACGCCGTAGAGCCGCTCGGGTTGGACCAATCGCGAGGCCGAGGCCGCGTCCACCACTGCGGCCACGCGCGCAGCGCCGACCTGGGCCCGGAGCGCGGCGAGCTCCCGCTCCGCGTCACCCACGAGCGCGTCCCAGCGCTCCTGCAGGACGGACTCGCGACCAAGTGCCTGGGCGATCCCCCGCAGCCAGGCCCGGGTGTCACGGATCCCGTAGGGCGCGGGCACGTCCACCACGGGCTGGTCGAGCTCACCGAAGAGCTGGGTGTGGAGCTCCCGCCAGGTGTCCCGCGGGTAGATCACCTGGACCGCGCCGTGACGGTACAACCAGGCCTTTCCCACGCTCAGCTCCGGCATGAGGAACACGGGCCGGGGCAGGTCGAGCCGCGCGAGCAGCTCCCGGAGCTCGTCCCGGTGCCGGCCCGGGCCGTAGCCGAGCAGGCACACCGTGCCGGGAGACGGGCGCTGGGATTCCGGGAAGGGCAGGGTTCGGGCCTCGGCCTGGGCGAGCAGGTTCTTGTACGAAGCGTCGGGGGAGTGGAGGTCCGTGTTGAGCGACAGGATCGGCTTGTCCGTGTCGCGCTGGAGCCGCTCCACCAACGAGCCCACGTCGTCGCCGACCATCTTGGGCAGGCAGGTGTTGTTGAGCACCACCAGGTGGGTGGCGGGGTCCTGGGCGGCGGCGCGCAGGGTGTCCTCCAGCCGCTGGTCACCGCCCAGCACGGTCTCCTGCTCGGTGATCAGGGAGACGTACTCGCGGCTGCGCGTCTGGTCGCCGCGCTCCAGGGAGTGCTCCGCAAAAGGCATCCGGGCAAAGGTGTGGGTGTAGGGCCGCAGCTGCGGCTCCACGGTGAGGCACTCCCGCTCGCCGTGTATCACGTAGGACACCGCCTCCTGGAACTGCACGTTGCACAGGCCGCTGCGCGCCACCTCGAAGTCGCTGAAGAACTGGTGCCACTGGAGCGGATTCCCCCAGCGGCTGGTGGAGACCGGCGCGCCCCGCCAGGAGGGCGCCTTCGGGTCCACGAGCCCGCCGCCGTTCGATGTCACAAAGGCTTCCGCTGCGGGCTGCATCGCCTCGTGCACGCCGCGGCTCAGCAGAAACGCCAGGTACCGCTCCACCTGCGCGGGCACCTGCTCCCGGTCCCGGGCCGGGCGTTGATCCTCCACGAGCCACAGCTCGAACAGCCGGTGCCGGAGCACGACCTCCCCGTCCGGAGCCGCGACCCCGGGAGCGCTCACCTCGAAGACCACCTCCCCCGTGGGCCCGGAGAAGCGCAGCCGGAAGCGCTCGGCGCGCTCCTGAAAGGCGTCCTGGAACACGTGCTGATACCAGCGGGAGCGCCCCGGCGCGAGCCGATCGGCGAGCATCAGGTCCACCACCGCGTCGTCGAAGCGCAGCCGGGTCTCGTGTCGGTTGACCCAGCGCAGCGCCGAGAAGACCGGCTGCGAGAGCGCGCGGGCCAGGGTCGACGACAGCAGGCGCGCCACCGGATCCTCTCCCTGCCGGGAAGGGCTGCTGAGCTGCCCCCAGTGCCAGCCCCTGACGTCCGCGCTCTCGGGCCCGGGCGTCGGCGGCGCGATCCAGTCGTAGGTCACGGTGGACTCTCCGCGGATCACCACGGCCGCGGTGCCGTCGATGCGCGGCAGCACGCGCTCGCAACGCCGGGGCTCGTCCAACCGCTCGAGGGCGGAGTCGATCCGCTCGGCGAGGGCCAGCAGCAGGCCGCGCGCGTCATATGGATCCCGGGGCTGCATCGTCCCCACTGTAGAGCCTTCGGCCCGCCGGAGAAACGGAAAAGCTCTGGACTCGACTTTCTAGACCTTCACCTGCTCGGCCTCCACCGGCGGCGCGTGCGCAGGACGCGCCAAGGACATCATCGTTGCGCCGCTGTCCAAGGTGCATCGAAAGGGACCCTGGCACGTGAGCCTGCGAAAAGGGGAGGCTGGGGTTTCTCAGACTTCGATCATCAAGTGTGAACAGATCACGACGCTCCGCAAACAGATCGTCGACGAAGAGCCGCTCGGAAATGCGATCTCTGCGGCAAAGATGCGTCGAGTCGAACGGGCCGTCCTGCGGGCGATCGGCGTGCCGGTTCCCGAGTAGGTGCCGGCGCACCCCGCGCGACCCAAACCTGCCCCGACGCGCTGTCTGGCAGGTGCGTGTCTCCAAGCAAGAGGTGATCCAGGCCGTGCGATGACGGGACGCGGTTCCGCTGGACGCTGCAGCCCCCGGGTCCAACTCGGATCTGACGGGGTGAAAAAGCTGGTCCACGATCGCGGGTGCGAACGGCCGGCGCTCGGGTTGCGAACGGCTGGCGCTCGGGGGGCAGCGGCTGGGGCAGCGGCTGCTTGACAGGTTTCGGTCGGCCCCCAATACTTCTACGGACCCTGAGACTGAGACATCGCTCGGCGAGGACTTGCATGCCCGGCAACCCGTACAACCGCGGCCCCACGGCGGGCCAGCACGTGGGGAGCTACGAGATCGTCAGCCACCTGGCCCGGGGCGACATGGGCGAGGTGTACCTGGCGCACCATCCGCGCTCCGGGCGGCAGGTGGCCATCAAGGTGATCGACGCGGCGCTCTGCGCCGACCCGCGGCTCCTGCAGCTCTACGAGCACGAGGTGTGGGCGGTGAACCACCTGGGCCACCCGGCCATCGTGGAGGTGCTGGACTTCGGCAAGCTCGACGGCGGGCGGGCCTACCTGGTGATGTCGCTGCTGCGGGGTCGGAGCCTGGCGGCGCACCTGGCCGAGCGTGGGCGGCTGTCGCCCGAGGACGTGCGCGCGTTCCTCACCCCCATCCTGGAGGCGCTGGTCGCGGTGCACGGCGCAGGGATCACGCACAAAGACCTCAAGCCGTCGAACATCTTCCTGAAGGATCGGCCGGACGGCGGCGTGGATCCCAAGCTGCTCGACTGCGGGCTGGCACATCTCAAGCCGCTGTCCGCGGTTCCCGGGTCCATGGGGCAGAAGAGCTCGTCGAGCCTGCCGTTGTACAGCGCGCCCGAGCAGGTGACCGGGGAGCTGCAGGCCGTGGGCCCCTGGTCGGACATCTACGCCGTGGGCGCTTTGATGTACCACCTGCTGGCCGGGCAACCCCCCTATCCGGGGGCGCGGGCCGAGGACGTGGTGGGGCAGCACCTGCGGGCGCCGCCTCCGGACCTGACCAAGGCTCGGGAGGACGCGCACCCGAACCTGGCGCGGGTGATCCAGCAGGCCATGGCCAAGCGCCCCGTGGATCGCTTCGAGTCCATGCAGGCGTTCCTGCGCGCGTTCCTGTCGGCGTCGGCCATGCGCGCGCCCACCCTGCGGGGGCCCACGGCGGTGCCGCCGGAGCACCTGCTGGATCGGACGCCGCCCCCGGCCGCACCAACGGCGCCGGCTCCCATGCCTCAGCCGCGACACGCTCAGGCTCCGCCGCCGACCCTCCGGATCGACGCCGGTCAGGTGTCGCTCCCCAGCGCCGTTCCCCCCGGGCCGGCGCCGCCGCAGGCCTATGCGCCGCAGGCCCCGGCTCCGCAGGCCTATGCTCCGCAGTCCTATGCTCCGCAGTCCCCTGCGCCGCAGGGCTACGTGCCGCAGGCCGCCCCGCCGCAGGGCTACGTGCCGCCGGCCTACGCACCGCCGGGCTACGCGCCGCCGGGCTACGCGCCGCAACCGCGGCCCGCGGCCGCGGGACCGGGTTCGGGCTACGCTGCCGCACCCCCCCGGCGGGCCGGGCGCTGGCTCCTGCTCATGGTCGTCGGCTTCGTGGTGATCGTGGCCGCGGTGGCGGGCCTGGTGGTGGCGCTGCAGGACGACTCCCCCGGCAAGAGCGTCGGTGGCAAGACCGAGAAGATCGACGAGGGCCACCTCAAGCGGGCCGAAAAGAAGCCGTCGCCGGCCATGGCGCAGGCGATTGTCGTCCCCAAGTCCGTGCCGCCCCCCGTGGCGGTGTTGGCCCCCAAAGGCTCCGGGCCGAGCCTGCTTCGCGCCCTGGGAGATCAGTACAAGGTCGACATCACGGGCCGACCCTGGCGGGGCGCGCGGCACGCCAAGGTGACCATCGCGATGTTCTGCAGCTTTTCCAGCTACAGCTGCCGGCAGCGTCGCGGGATCTACGACCAGCTCGTGAAGGCCTACCCGTCGGACGTCAAGCTCGTTTGGATGGACTTCCCCAAGTCCTACTATCAGCGGGACCTGCCGGCCTCGATCGCCGCGGCCGAGGTGTTCGCGCAGCTCGGCAACCCGGTCTTCTGGAAGTACCACGAGAAGGTGTTTGCCAACCCCTATCAACTCACGGACGCCAACCTCGAAAAGTGGGCGACAGAGGTCGGCGCCGACGGCGCAAAGGTCCGCTCCGCCCTCGCCACCGCCAAGGGGAAGAGCGTCATCGACGCGCTGGTGCAAAGAGGGGCCGACCTCGGGGTCTACTCCTCGCCGACGCTCTTCGTCAACGGCAGGAAGGTCTACGATCCCCGGACCTACGACGATCTGAAGCGTCACGTGGACTCTGCCGTCGCCGAGGCCGACCGCGTGATCGGCACGGGCGGCGTCACCCTGCAGGGCTACTACGACCACATCCAGAAGAACGCCAAGCTCAAGCGGTCCTACGGCGGCGGGCTCTTCGGCACGCGCACCTACCAGCCCCTCACCACCTACCGGTCGTCGACCGCTGTCTACCGCATCGAGGTCAGTGACAAGAATCCCCAGCGGGGGCCCAAGGACGCGCTGGTGACTTTGGTGCTGTGGGGCGACTTCCAGTGCCCGTTCACCTTCCAGGTCAGCTGCGCGCTTAGGGCGCTGCTCAAGAAGCACTCCTTTCTCCGGGTCGTGTGGATGAACAACCCGCTGTCATTCCACGGCCGGGCGCAGCACGCCGCCGAGGCGGCCCTGGCGGGCTTTGCCCAGCTCGGGAACAAGGGGTTCTGGGCGATGCACGATCTGCTCTTCCCCACGGACCTGTGTCTCCCTGACGGCGGGTATCGCTACGGCTTCTTCCGTCGCCGCGACAAGCTCTACGACGAGGACCTGGCGACCGCGGCGCGGAAGGCCGGGCTGCAAGTGAGTCGGTTCCAGCGGGACATGCGTCGGCGGGCCTTCCAGACCCGGGTCGACGAGGAGCAGAAGCTCGCCAAGTCCTTCACCATCTACTCCACGCCGACTTTCTACATCAATGGAAAGTACTTCTCCGGCGTCAAGAAGGTCACCGAGCTCACCGTGCTGTTGGACAAGGCGCGCGCGGACGCCCTGAAGCTCAAGCTCAAAAACAACCTCAAGGCCTCCCAGGTCTACGACCACATCATCCGGAACGGCGTCCGCGGCAAGCCCTACCCGTAGCTCGCCATACGAAGGCGCAGGGCGACCTCCGCGCGAAGCCCGGGGCTCCTCCGGCGATGGGAGATCGAACCGGCCGGAGCTGCTGAGCTATGATATGATCTCCCTGGCGAGGAGAGTGACAATGGCGAAGTATCTTGGTTGCTCGTGTCATCGGTTCCTGGGGGCGGTCCTGTCGGTGGCGGCGTTGGCTGGGCTGACAGCGGGATGCAAGCAAACGACCAAGCTGCCCGACCCGGACGTGCCCGAGGCCGAGTGGTGCTACGCCCGGGTCGTATCGGATCCCGCGGATCTGATCGGCGGCCCCCTGGCCCTGGGCGAGCTGGGGGACGTACTCATCGGCAACGCCCGAGTGCGCTTCATCATCCAGGGGCACGAGAACCCGCGCTCCCTGCTGCCCTATGGGGGGACGCTCATCGATGCCGATATCGTGCGTCCGGACGGTGAGCCGGGCCAGGATCACCTCGGCGAGCTGGCCACCATCGCGGGCTATGTCCGGTTCGTCAAGCCGGACACCATCGAGGTGGTCAACGACGGCCAGGGCGGCTGGCCGGCGGTGGTGCGCGTGACGGGCATGGACGCCGGCATGCCGCTGATTGACTCGCTCCTCCCCCTGGATCCGGCGGAGGTGCTCGTCCAGATCGACTACATCCTCGAGCCCGAGGCGGAGAGCCTCGTCATCGAGACGACCTACATTGCCATGGGGACCGGCGGTGCGCAGAGCGTCAAGCCGGGGGACGGCTTGTTTGTCGGCGATATGGTGGTGCGCTGCGCGGCGCCGGAGCCCGGCTGCGACGACGACGCCTCGGGCCGCACCGAGCTATTGGGCGCCTATGCGGCCGGCAAGGTCAGCTACGGGTACTTTCTCGCCGAGGAGGACATGCGCGTCGAGCTGAACATCGACGAGCTGATGCTGATCACCGCCACGGGTGTGTCGTTGCACCCGGGAGAGTCGGCCTCCTTCCGGCGCTACTTCGCCGTGGGCGATGGGGATCTGACATCCGTTCGCGCCGAGGCGCTGCGTCGGTACGGTGTGACCGACGTGGTGACCATCGGCGGTCAGGTCGGACTGGAGGGCGGCAATCCCGGGGCGGGCGCGCAGGTGGACGTACACAACATGGACGGCGACTGGGTGACCCGCGCCGTGGCCGGCGCGGACGGCGCCTTCCTGATCACGGTGGCGCCGGACAGCTACGAGCTCACGGCCCGGCTGCCGGCCCGGGAGCAAACCGCGCCGGAGATCGTGGACGTGTCCAACGACAGCGTGTCTGATGTCGCGCTCACCCTGGCCGCTCCGGCAGTGGTGGTGGTGGACGTTCGGGACGATCAGGGCGTCCCTGTGCCGGCGCGGGTGATGTTCCTGGCGGGCACGGACCCGCCCCTCGGCCAAGGGGACACCGAAACCCTCTGGTCCAAGGACGGCGGCGGTGAGATCGTGCTGCCGCCCGGAGACTACGTGGCCGCGGTGACCCGGGGCTACGAGTACGACTACGACTGGGTCCACTTCCAGGCCGTGGCGGGAGAGACGGTGACGGTCCAGGCGTCGCTGTCCCGCGTGGTGGACACCACCGGCTACATCGCCATGGACAGCCACACCCACACGCGGTTCAGCATGGACAGCCAGCTCTGGGAGGTGGACCGGGTGGCCCAGGCCGCGGCCGAGCACGTGGAGCTGGTGATCACCACCGAGCACGACTACATCTCCGACCTCACGCCGGTGATCCACGACGAGGGCGCCGAGGACTGGGTGATTGCCGAGAAGGGGGTCGAGATCTCTCCGCTCCCGGCGCACACGAACGCCTATCCCGTGTCCGGTGACAACGCCCACCGGGACGGGTACTGGCCGGTGGCCTGGCACGAGACGGACGAAGACGGGGAGACCATTGGCATTCGGCCCATGACCGCGATCTTCGCTGACATCCGGGACGCCCTGGGTGCGCTGATCATCCAGCTCAACCACCCGCGGGACACCGGCATGGGCGTGCTTGACCACGTGGGGTACGACCCGGCGACGGGCTTCGGCCCGGACGGCGTCGAGCCCGAGGTCATGGACACCAACTTCAACGCCATCGAGATCTGCAACTCCGGCTGGGGGGAGGGTGACCTGGAAGCCCTGGAGGACTGGTACAGCTTCCTGAACCAGGGGCTCCCGGTGGTCGCCGTGGGCGTGTCGGACTCCCACGGCCTGTTCACCATGCTCGGTGTGGCGCGCACCCTGGTGCAGACGCCCGACGACGTGGTCGCCCCGGACCTGGACCTCCAGCCGGTGTGGGACAGCCTGCTGGCGGGCCGGGCCACGGTGGTGGTGGGACCCTTCGTGGAGATCTGGGCCACGGACGACGCCAGCCAGCTCGTCGGCATGGGCGGGCTCGCCACCCGGCAGCAGGGGCTGGTCGGGCTCCGGGTGCGGATCCAGGCCGCGCCCTTCGTGCAGACCAGCCGCCTGATCATCGTGGCCAACGGCCAGCCGGTGTACACCATGGACCTCCCCGATCCCGGCGATCCCCCCACTCCGCTCCGCTACGACGAGATCATCGCCCTCGACTGGACCGGCCCGGACGCCTGGTTCGTCGCCGTCGTGGAAGGCGACGCGCCCATGGTCCCGCTCACCGACAAGATCCCCCGCTCGGTCACCAACCCCGTCTACGTCGACCGCAACGGCGACGGCCAGTGGACCCCGCCGGGGCTCTGACGCCGCGGTAGTACGCGCCTTTCGTCGGCCGCCCCTCATTCCCGGCGCGCTTCTCCCTTGACAGCCGCGGCCGGGTCCGGCAACACGAAGCAGCGGTGAGGCAATGCGCGTAATCGTCGTCGACAACTACGACTCCTTTACCTACAACCTCGTCCAAGCGCTGCTGGTGCTGGACGTCGAGGTCACGGTGTATCGGAACGACGAGATCACGCCGGAGGAGATCCTCGCCCTGGAGCCGGACCGGCTGCTCATCTCTCCGGGGCCGGGCGGACCGGCTGAGTCGGGGATCTCGTCGCGACTGATCGAGCTCAACGGCGGGCGGATTCCCCTGCTGGGGGTGTGCCTCGGCCACCAGTGCCTGGCCACGGTGTTCGGCGGTCGGGTGATCCGCGTGGCCCCGGTGCACGGCAAGACCTCACCCGTGGTCCACGACGACGTCGGGCTCTTTGCGGGGCTGCCGCAGTCTTTCATGGCGGCCCGGTACCACTCCCTCGCGGTGGACCCGGAGCGGCTGCCGCCGGAGCTGTTCGTGACGGCGCGCACTCCCGACGGGGTGATCATGGGGCTGCAGCACCGGAGCTTGCCGCTGGCCGGGGTCCAGTTCCATCCCGAGTCCTTCATGACCCCTGCCGGTCCGCGCCTGTTGGCGCGGTACCTCGATCCGTCCTTTGCCCACGCCGAGCAGGCCGCCTGACCATGGAAGCGCTGCGCGGCATCGGAGTCACGGCCGATCCCCGGGGGCCCACCGGGAGCCGGGCCCTCCGGGCTCTCGACGGCCGGGCTCTCGACGGCCGGACTCTCGACGGCCGGACTCTCGACGGGTTTGTCGACGGCCCCCTCGATCCCGAGCAGGTGGCCGCGTGTCTGCAGGGCCGCCGTCACGTGTTTCTGCTGGATTCGGCGGATCCCAGCCATGCGGACGGGCGGTACTCGATGCTCGGCTGCGATCCGTGGTGCGTGCTGCGCGCGCGCGGTGAGCAGGTGTGGGCCGAGACGGACCAGGGCCGGGTCGAGTTTCGCGATCCCCTGGAGGCGCTGAGCGCGGTCACCGCAGCGCTGCGGGTGGACACGCCGCCCCCTGACGGGCTGCCCCTGGCCGGCGGAGCGGTGGGCTTTTTCGGCTACGATCTCGGACGCGCCATCGAGGTGCTGCCCGAGCGCACGGTGGACGATCTGGGCACGGACGAGCTCTGCCTGGCCTTCTATGACTGGATGTTGGTCTTTGACCACCTGACGTCTCGCTGGCACCTCGTCGGCACGTCGCGCCGGCCCGAGGTGCAGCCCCTGGAGTCGCTGCTGGGCCAGGCCGAGGCGCTGATCGCGCAGCTCGTGAACGACGCGCCGGAGCTGTCCGAGCCGCCCGCGCTCCCGCCCGCCCAGGCCCGCTCCAACTTCACCCACACCGAGTACGTGGCCGCGGTGGAGCGCGCCCTGGAGCATATTTACGCCGGGGACATCTACCAGGTGAACCTGTCCCAACGCTTTGCCGTGGCGGTGAGCGCGCCCGCCTTCGAGCTGTACCGCCGTCTCCGGCACCAGACCCGAGCGGTGTTCAGCGCCTACCTCGAAGGGGTGAACATGCACGTGCTCAGCCTGTCTCCGGAGCGGTTTCTCCGGACCCGCGGGCGGCGCGTGGAGACGTGCCCCATCAAGGGGACCCGCCCCCGGGGCCGTACCCCGGCCGAGGACAAGGCCCTGGCCGCCGAGCTCTGCGGCAGCGCCAAGGACGCGGCCGAGCTGGCCATGATCGTCGACCTCGAGCGCAACGACCTCGGCCGGGTGTGCGAGGCCGGCTCGGTGCAGGTGACCGAGCACGCCGCGCTCTACACACTGGCCACGGTCCACCA
>JBDRSE010000015.1:0-17477 GCA_043825095.1 bacterium | reverse complement strand
CACCTTAGAAGCTGGCCTTGGGCAAGTCGGGGGAGAAGGTGCCGATCCGACTCGTATAACCTCTATGTGAATCATAGAAAAAACATACGAGATTCCGGGGTACTCCGCGCGTGCCTACCCCTCCTCGGAAGGCTCGCGCTGATCGCGGCGGTTTCCGTGTCCGTCCTCCCGGCCTATGCGTACCGGGCATTCGGGAGCTTCGGTCTGGCGGTGAGCCCCTGGGCAGCCCGGGCCCAGGAGGTCGTTCCCGGCGCGAGCTCCCAGTCACCGGTCGGCGCCGCCTACGCCAACCTCGTGGAATTGGACCGCCTGCTGGCTGAAGACCAGAAACGCGACCAGCAGGGCAACAGCAAGCTGTCACCCTGCCCCAGCGCGGCGCAGGCCCGCGCGGCGATCTTTCTGTTTCCCGGGCAGCCCCGGCCGGGACAGGTTGTCCGCGTCGTGGCCATTTCCTGGAGCCGCTCCCAGCTCGGATATCTGTCTGTCCGCGTGAACAGCCAGCCGCTGCCTGTCACCGGAGCGCGCGGCTTTTCCGGTCCGCCGTACTCCCTCGAAGCCCGGGTGCTTCCCACCACCGCCGGGCGAATGCGGGTCAGGCTGAGTCATCGCAACACCGGCTACGCCACGGCCTGTGCCACGCACGCCGTTGACGGTGACAGGCCGCCGGCACGGGCGGCCGCCTCCCGAGCGGTGTGGCCGGTCACCCGCTCCTGGGACCGCTGGAGCGAGGCCCTGTTCAGTGCCTGGGTCGCACGACTCTTCCACGTGCCCCGGGGCGGACAGGGCGGCTGGTTCCCCCTACATCAGGCCACGCGGGACTCCAGCCGCAACTGGCTCCACAACAGCCTGGGCCGAGCCGAAGACAGCGCCGCGGCTGCGACCAAGGTGATCCTGATGCCGGACTGCGGTGACACACCGTACTTCCTGCGCGCCTACTTCGCGTGGAAGCTCGGCCTGCCCTTCAGCTTCCAGCGCTGCACCCGGGGGAACGCGGTGACCGGCCCCATCTGCCCCTTTCCACGGGACAACCTCACCGCACGCTACGCCCGCATCGGAAACCCCGTCGCCCGCTTCAACGCCTTCGCGCGCGAGTGGATCGGCTGGGGTGTGCACTCCGGCACGACGCGCACCCTGGCCGCCGACGACCGGGCCGACTTCTACCCCGTGGCGCTCACCCAGCGCGCCCTGCGCCCCGGGCGCATCTTCGTGGACCCGGCGGGCCACGTCTTCGTCCTGTCCCAGCAGCACCGTGGGAATCGACGGCAGCTCGGGGTGCTCTTCGGCATCGACGGCCACCCCGACCGCACCATCAGCCGGAAGCGGTTCTCCAAGGGCACCTTCGTGTTCGACGCCCGCGTGAAGACCGGCGGCTTCAAGGCGTTTCGACCGCTGGTGTACGAGCACGGACGGATCCGGCAGCTGACCAACGCCGAGATCGGGCGCCACCCCGACTTCGGAGACTTTGCGTTGGAACAGACGCAGCTGGCGAGCTCCCAGGCCTTCTACGACGCCGTACACAGAGCAATGAACCCCCACCCGGTGCTCCCCACGCAGCTCTACCGCAGCAAGATCCTAGCGCTCTACGAAGCCGTGCTGGAGCGAGTCAAGGCGGTGGACGTCGGCGTGGCGTTCATGCAGAGAAACCATTGGAAGCAAGTGCACATCCCAAGCGGTCCGGCGATCTTCGAAACCAACGGTCTGTGGGAGGTCTACTCCACTCCCGCCCGGGATCTCCGCCTGTTGATGGCCGTTCAGGACGTGCTCGACTTTCCCCAGGACGTGCTCAAACGCCGACACCTGTACCGGATCCCCGCGGGCTGGGGCCGGACGCAGCTCCTCGGCGCGCTCGACGCGGTCTATCGCAACCTGACCTCGACGCTAGGGCTCAGCTACGTTCGCTCGGACCAACAGCTGCAGCAGCTGACCCTCGCCGACATCATCGCCCGACGCGAGGCGCTCCGGATGGCCTACAATCCAAACGACTGCAGCGAGGTGCGCTGGGGCGCCCCCCCGGTCAGCGACGAGCGCAAGAGCTGCCGGCGCCGCGCGCAACAGGCACAGCAGGACAGCATGCGCAGGTACCGCGTGTGGTTCCAGCTCCTGAAGCGCCCCGCCCTGAGGGGGTAGAGCGGCCCTTCCGACCCGTCAGAATCCGTGAATCGTCCCGGCGGAAATGGTAGAATGTCGCATGCTCTGTCCGCACTGCCACGCTGAGCTTTCCGACGACGCGGCCATTTGCTCGTACTGCGACGCGATCCTCGACTCTTCGTTTCTGGACGCCGGTGAGCCCACTGCGCCCCGGGCCGACTCCGTGGCGGCCCCCCCGCTCGAAACGAACCCCGGCGTCGACGTCGAGCCCCAGCCGGGCCTTGGGGGCAACCCGATTGGCGGGGCGGCGGACGGCACCAGCATTCTCAGGATGGATCCGGAGCAGCACAGGGAGACCCGCATCGTCGCCTTCTCCGACATCAAACAGAAACGCAATCCCTCCCTTCAGCGCGCCAAGGCCGCGGGCATCGGCAACGCGGCCCAGGAGGAGTCCGTGCTGGACGACTTCTGGGGGCAGATCCTCCTGGCGCACCGCCGACTCCGTCCGCTGGACAAGGCGGCGCTGGCGTGCATCGTCACCCTGCTCATCGGCGCTTTCCTGCCGTGGTTCCATGCCCGCGGGAAGGGGTCGGTGGCGGGCATCGAAGGCAGCGGCGCGATCACGGCGCTGCTGGCAGGCCTGGCGGTCGTAGCCTTCTGGGTGCGGGTATCCCTGCGGATGGTGCTGCTCGTGCTCGTACAGGTGGGCCTGATCGCCGGCGCCGCGCTGTTCGCCGGTCATGCGCTCCTGAATCCAGGCACCTCTACCCCAAGCTTCGGCATCTACATCACGGTCCTCGCGGGTTTGGCGGCTGCGGTCATCTCCCTGGCGGCCGTTGTAAAGTCCTGAGCCCCGGCCTCGCCATGGTGCGCGCCATCGTCTTTGATCTGGACGGAACGCTGGTGGACTCGCGGCGGGACATCACCGCCGGCATCCTTGCCGGCCTGGCGGGAGTACAGCGCCGGCCCGAGCTGTCTGATGCCTCCATCGGCGCCCTCGTCGGACAGCCCCTCGCGGAGATGTTCCGGGCCGCAGCGCCCGGGCTGACCGACGCCGACGTCGAGCGCGCCCAAGCGGTCTACCGCACCCACTACGCCCGGCACTGCGCGGTCCACAGTACGCTCTACCCAGGCGTGAAGGAGCTGATTCCGTGGCTTCGGGAGCGGGTCAGGCTCGGGTGCGCGACCACCAAACGACCAGACAACGCCAGGGACGTGCTCCAGGCATTTGGGCTCCTCACCGAGCTCCACGCCTGGCGCGGCACCTCTGCGGACATGCGGTACAAGCCCGCGCCGGATCTCTTGCTCGCCATCGCTGAAGATCTGGACGTGGAACCCGGGGAAATGGTCTACGTGGGAGACACCGCGACCGACCTTCGGGCAGCCCACGCCGCCGGCTGCCAGGCCGCCTGGGCCCGGTGGGGCTACGGCGCTCCGGCCCACTGCCGAGCCGAGGAGCCCGAGCACGTCCTCGACGCCCCGGCGCAGCTCCGTGGACTGCTCCCCTGATCAGGGCCTCGGCGTGCGCCCCGGCGCGCGCATCGGCGGGCGCATCGGTGCGCTCCCGGCGGGCGGCCGCTGACGACGGCGCTGATGCTGATCCACGGCCCGCTGGTGCTCCTCCATCGTCGTAGAGAAGTGGTGCGTGCCGTCGTTTTTGGACACGAAGAAGAGGTACCGGGACTTGGTGGGACGAATCACGGCGCGCAGGGCCGCCAGGCCCGGGTTCGAGATGGGCCCCGGGGGCAGCTTGTCGTGCTGGTAGGTGTTGTAGGGGTTCTCTGCGTCGTTCAAATGGATGCGACGGATGCGACCCTTGAACTGGCGGCAGGCGTCCGACTTGCGCAGCGGCACCGTGCACCCGTAGACGATGGTGGGATCTGTCTCCAGCTTCCGGGACTTGAAGCTCTTGAAGCTGAGGCGATTGAGGAACACGCCGGCGATGAGCGGGCGCTCCCGGCCGGCGCCCGTCTCCTTCTCGACGATGGACGCCAGGATCACGATCTCGTGGTCGTCGAACCGAAAACGGTTCCGGAGCCGGATGAGATGGGACGGGTGGTGTCCCTTGAGCTCGCGCATTACCTTTCGGTGTCGCTTGACCAACGTGCGGATGACCAGCTCCGGCGACGAGTCGGGGCGAAAGCGATAGGTGTCCGGAAACAGATAGCCCTCCACGGAATCGCCCGGAATGCCGAGACTGCGCGCAAAGGCGCGGCTCCGCATCTTGTCCACCAGTGACTTCTCATCGCTGATGCCCGCCTGTGCGATCAGCTTGGCGACCTCCAGGATATTCTTGCCCTCCGGCACCGTGACTCGACGAAGCACGAGCTTCGGTCCCCTGACGAACATCTGGAGCAGCGCCCGGGGCGTCAACCGCGGGCGAATCGAGTAGGTTCCGGGCCGGAGCCTGCCCGCCATGCCGCTCGAATTCGCGAACATGCGAAACAGAAACGGCCGCTCCACGATTCCCGCCTTCCGCAGGCTCTCCAGGACCTGTCCAAAGGTCGAGCCCTTGGCGATGGTGAGCTTCACCACCCGCTTCGGACCGGGGAGGGGACGGTCCGGGTAGGCGAACGCCCAGCGGATGGTCGCCACGCCGGCCACCAGCAGCAGGAATCCCGAGATCAGCACCAACACCAGCGCCAGCCGTTTGCGCAGGAAGGTCAACGCTCACTCTCCTTGGGCGGCTGATCCAGGGCCTGGGCGCCACCGTGCCGCCAATCGAGGTATCCCTGCAGGATGATCGCTGCGGCCACCTTGTCCACGGTTAGTTTACGCTTTCGTCGACTCAGATCTGCCTCCAGCAGCACCCGCTGCGCCTCCCGGGTGCTCATCCGCTCATCCCAGACGTGCACGGCGCCAGAGAACCGCCCCTGCAGCGCATCGACGAGCACTTGAACCCGCCGGGCCCGGTGGCCGATCCGGCCGTCGAGCTCCAGGGGTTGCCCCACGACCAACTCGGCGACCTCCTGCTCTTCACACCAGTCGAGGATCCGCTCCACGTCACGGGTTGTGCCCCGTCGCGCCAGGACGAAGGCCGGCTGCGCGGTCAATAGAAGCTCGTCGGAGAGCGCAACCCCGATGGTCTTGCTGCCGACATCCAACCCGGCAATTCTCACCCAGCGAAGGTGCCAAACCCCAACCGCAACGTCAACTTCTCGAAACAGGTGAAGTAAGAATGGGACCAAGAAAGTAAGAAAGGGGACGGTCCGAATGTCCCCTCCCAATGTCCCCCCCATGTCAACGGGTAGACAACCTGACCAATTGATCCTACGGTTTCGGTGTGATGTCCGCGCCAGTCACCCAGCAGCCCAGCTTCGCGCGCGCCCTGACGCACCTCGCCGCCCGCCTGCGCGACGTGCCTCGGGCCGCCGCCGGTCAGCGCCTCGCGACTTCGCTTCGCACACTGATCGTAGCGGGCCAGACGACTGATTCACCGACCCTGGGCATGGTGCGGGTCTGGCCCCCGGACAACGTGGACCGCCTGGATCCCACCTGGCTGGTGACCCACCCGGTGCGAGGGCCGAGGACTCCGCCAATCTCTGCGCTACACGCGCTTCCTGGATCTCTGGCAGCTCAGGTCGCTGCCGCCTGTGGGTGGTCCTCGCTGCCGCCCCGGCGGCTGCCCCGACAGCTCTGCGAGGGGAGCGCACGGTGGACCTGGGCCGACCTGGTGGACATGCCTCCTGCGGCGTCTGAGCCCTCCGTACGGCTGGGCGCCCTTGACGCCTCCGACCCTGCCGAGCTGAGCCACGCCGTGCCGCAGCTCAGCCGGTCCCTGGTGAGCAGCGCCACGACCTGGCTCGGCGTGGCCGATTTCGCGGGACTCCTGGGCCAAGTGCCCGACCGCGCCGCCGCAGCGGTATGCGCGCGCCTCCCCACACCCCTCCGGCGCGAGGTCTGGAGCGTTCGGTCCGCCGGCGCACCGCCTCCACCACGAGCAACCCTTCGACTCGAAGAGGTTCGTCGCAGCGCGGACCCTGCCCAGCTCCTGTTCGCATTCGGCGTCCGGATCCTCGCCCATTTCCTGGCCGACCACGATCCCCTCACGCTGCAGCAGACCGCCCAGCTCCTCCCCGTTTCCGCGGCGCTCCTCCTGCTCCGTCCCGGGCTGCGTCCGGTGCCGGATAACGCCAGCGCCGCGGTGCTGGGAGCGCTCCGCAGGGCCGCTCGCGAAGAGAAGTGACCGCCGGGGCGCCGGCAGGGATTGGGGCGATGAAGGCGAGCCATGTGATTGTATCCGTACCCCAGCGGCTGCAGACAGCAACCGCCGCGCGCAGCGCGGGTTCCCCCGGAGGGGGCGGAGGGGGCGAAGTGAGCCACGAAGTGGCGGATCGATGCTCATAACTTGCGCTGCTGGGTCTCCAGCTCTATTCTGGCGTCTTTGAACGCGTCCGGAGCCGATTCGCCATCCTGGGAGTGGGGAACGCCTGTGAGCAGATGGGAAGGCGAGGGGTGTGTTGACCTTTCCCGCGTGGCTGTGTTGAAATAGGCACACTCACGGGAAACTGAACTGAGGAGCTTGACCAGGGTGCCGGTCTTGCCCGACCAATACCAGGTAGACAGCTCCAGTAGCTGGTTTCGTCCCGCCTCCGGCTGGCCCGACGAGGTGTCGAAGAACATCGATTTCCCACGCACCTCCCTGGGACAGTTCCTCGACGACGCCGCCGCGCGCTGGAAGAACGCGCCGGCCGCCTGGTTCCAAGGCAGTGAGATGACGTACGGTGCGTGGAAGCGACACGCCGACGCGCTGGGGGCCGCGCTGTCGAAACAGGATGTTGGGAAGGGGGACGTGATCGCGCTGCTGCTCCCCAACAGCTTCCAGTATCTCATCTCCTATTACGCCGTCACGAAAATCGGTGCCATCGTCTCCGGCATCAATCCCGCAGACAAGCCCAACGAGATCCTGCATCACCTCCAGGTCATCGGCGCCACTGGGCTGATCGTGCTGGACGAACTGTACGAGCCGCTGGTCGCACCCATCCGCAATAAGTCCGAGCTGCGGCTCATCATCGGGACCAACCTCGGGGACGTACTGCCCGGCCCCAAGCAGTTCTTCGGCAAGCTCCTGGGCAAGCTGCGGCAAGGCCCCCTCCCGCGAGACGCCCTGCGCTTCAAGGCGCTGCTCCGCACCCCTGGGCCCCTGCCCGCGGTGGACATCGACGTGGAGCAGGATACGGCGACCTACATCATGACCGGCGGCACCACAGGGGTCCCCAAGGCCGCCGAGCTTACGCACTTCAACTGCGTTTCCAACGCGCTGCAGTGTCGCGCTTGGCTCTTCAAGGTGTCGGCCGGCACCGGCAACGTCGGTGTGCTGCCGCTCTTCCATTCCTTCGGCATGACGGCGGTGATGAATGCCAGTGTCGCCTTCGGAGGCAAGCAGATCCTGTTTTCCCGGCCTCCGCCCATGGCGGAGCTGGTCGAGCTCCTCGCCCGGATGACGCTGCCCAAAGGAGCGGCTTTCTGCGGCGCGGAGATTCTGTTCCAGCGCATGGCCGAGGTGCCTGGCATCGCCGCCTCGGGCCTCGCCAGCAAGATCACCTTGTGCATCTCCGGCGCCGGTCCTCTGCACCGATCCGTACAGGAGAAGTTCGAGCGGGCCACCAACGCACGACTCGTGGAAGGATACGGCCTGACCGAGGCAAGCCCTGTGGTGAGCGCTGGGCCGTTCTGGCCCAAGGGGGAGCGGCGGCACGGCACGGTCGGTCTCCCCATGCCCGGGACGGAGTGGCGCATCGTGCACCGCAGTGATCCGACGCGCGACCGGGGAGTCGGGTCCGGACCGGAGGACTCCAAGCACATCGGCGAGATCGCCGTGGCGGGACCGCAGGTGATGAAGGGTTATCTGAACCAACCCGACGAGACAGCAGAAACCATCGTCGTCCGGGACGGCAAGCGTTGGCTCCTGACGGGTGACATCGGGTATCTGGACGCCACCGGCCGCGTCACCATCCTGGAACGCAAGAAACAGCTCATCAAGTACAAAGGCTACAGCGTGTTTCCACGCGAGGTGGAGGACCTGGTCTGCCGGAACGAGCACGTCGCAGAGGTCGCAGTCGCCGGCCTGCCGAGCGAGGAGACCGGGGAGACCATCAAGGCCTGGGTGGTGCTCAAGCCGGAGAGTGTGGGTCAGATCACCGAGGAGGAGCTGCAGGCCTGGTGCCGAGAGAACATGACCCACTACAAGTGTCCCGAAGTGATCGAGTTCCGGGAGGAGCTCCCCAAGTCCCCGGTGCGCAAGCGGCGACGACGCAAGCTGCTCGTCAACGATCCCGTCTGGAAGGCCGCCCAGTCCAAAGACTGATCCACAACGCACCGGGACGCGACGCTCAATGGACGCCCTCGCGACCGTCGCACGCGCGCCGGCTGCCTCGCGCCACATTCACACTTTTTTGTATGTGTTCACGGGGGTGCTATTTGCGGCACCCAGAGCGTAGCGAGGGTTCGCTGCAGACTTGCCCATGCCGCCCGATCCGGCGACGGGAGCTCAAACCGGTCGCCGTTCTAGGCGTGCTTCTGCTTCTTTTCCAGCCGTCGAAAGGCCTCGAGCAGACGCCCGGGCGACTTGCCGACCAAGCTCTTCCGATAGTCTTCGTCCTTGGCGCGATTCAGGCGGGTCAGCAGCTCGTCGACCAGCTTGTCGACCCCGCCCCAGCGCTCCTGGATCTCGGTCATCATGTCGTGCAGACGAATCAGCTTGGAGTTGGCCGCGCCCCGCAGCCGCGCGCTCAAGTCGTCACGCTCGTCCTTGCCCTTGGCCACGAGCCCCACCACGGCCTCGACGAGCTTCTCCTTGGAGCCGAACCGTTCCTTCACGATTTCCATCGGTGATTTCTTCCACCGCATCGGTTTCTCCTGCGCCGGTGTCCCGGCAGTGAACAGACGCCCCGCTCGACCCGAGGGGGCGACTCGAATCTACGCACCTGACGGGGAGGGGCTACTTGGCCTTCATGGCGGGGGCAGCGGCGGAACCGCCGCCCTTGTTAGCGACCGAAAATAGCATCTTCGTGACCATGCCCTGCACCTGCTCAAAGGTGGCCTTGTCCAGCGCGAGGGCGATCTTCACCCAGCTCTTGTCGGAGCTGACCTTCAGGTTCTGGAGCAGCTGCGCGCCCACGGCGCCGAGCTTGGCCTTCACGATCCCGAGCAGCATCGGCAGCGCCTTGGCCGTCTGCTTCGCCTTGCCCTCGTCTCCGAGATCAACGCCCGCCTGCAGGTCGAAGCCACCCGCCGGCATGCTGATCATGGCGGCTGCGGCCTTGATGCCCTTCAGCAGCGGAATCGGCATCTTCGCCGTGATGGCCGCGGGAACCGCCGGCACGAGCACGGCCAGAACCGTGTCCGCGGTCATCCTGGACTTGCCTTCCTTGTACAGCGCCGTGTCTTCCACGGACTGCTTCTTGCCCTCGAGCACCGCCGTGGCCTTGGCGATATAGGCGCCGCCGACCATCGCGAAGGTTTTTGCGTCCAGGGCCAGCACCAGGCTGTCCTCGCCCTTCATCTTGACCGCGAAGCCCTTCTTGCCCGCAACCGTGGCGGCCTTGTACTCGACCTTGGCGGCCTTCATCTCCGGCTCCATGCAGGACATGAGCTTCCCCGTATCAAAGGATCCCCAGATGATGATGATGGTGTCGTCGGGCTTCTCGCTCTCCAGGGGGTGGCTCAGGGTCACGCCGTCTACGTTGGTCAGCGGATTCAGCTTGCATTTGTCCACCAGGCTCTTGAGCACCTTGTGCTTGTCAAGGGCCCCGGTGAGCATCTCCTTGATCTTGCCCTCGTACTTCTTGTACAGCGGCGTGGCCCGGGCGGCCTTGAGGAACACCGAGAAGATCGGCTGATCCGCCGGGATGGGTAGCGCGCCCAGGCGGCCCTTGCCGGGCGCCGCCGCGACGGGCCGCATGACGGCCGTGCCCTGCATCCCGGCGGCTGGGTCCATGGGATCCATATCAGCCTTGGGAGGGGCCTTCATCCCCGCCTCAGGACCGGTCATGTCAGAGCTGCCCGCGCCGGGCTTGGCTCCCTGCTTCTTCTTGCAGCCCGCGACCATGACCAGGCCGAGCACAGCAGTCAAACACAGAATCGTTGCGATGTTTCTCCGCATTTTCCTATCCTTCCTTTCACCGGACTTGGTCATAGGGTAGCAGCACCCTAGAGCCTCGGCGAGACGTTGGAGCAACGGTGTATAAGGTGCCCTACCCCGTACTGTCAAGGGAAAAGGGGAGGCAATACTCTCAAATCCGCTCAGCTTTCGGCAGGTTCCTGGTCTCCGTCGCCCTCCGGCGAGACGGCCTTGAACTGCCCGGTCCCATGCCCGAGCCGACGGGCAAAGGCTGCCATCAGCCGCGACAAATCATGAACATGCCCGGCCATCTCTGCCAACTCACCGGAGCGCCCCGGCTGCCGATCCGCGATCTCCAGCCGAGCCACGCGCCGCTCCACCACGTCCACTCTGCCCCCGAGCCGGGTCACCACCCGCTGCATGATCCCGAGCCGGGACTCGAGATCCGCCACCTTTGCGGCGGTGAGCTCCACCTCTCGCTCCACCGCGTCCGCAATGCGCACCGGCAGCGTCTCACGGAAGCCGCGCACCGCATCGAACAGCGCCCGGATCTCCTGCTCCAACAGCGGCAGTCGGGCCGCCAGGGCAGACGCCTCCAGCACCGGGGTTTCTTGTTCGTCCCCCAGAATGAAGTCCCCGGTATCGCCCGGAGTCATCTCTAGAATTTCGGGCAGTTCCGCGTCGTCGTCCGGCAACGGAGGATCTTCCGCAGCGTCGCCGCTCATGATGCGCTCCATCAGGCTGTCACCATCCAGCGGCATCTGGCTCGACTCGTCGATAGGCGGCGCATCGGGGTCCAGCTGACTACGAACGGAGTTCAGCGCCAGCTTGGTGATCAGACGCAGCGTCTCCCGCACACCCTCGCCCTCGCTCGCCACGGCATCGAGCTGCGGATAGTGCTCGAGATTCAGCAGCTCCGCGAGGATCGGCGGCGCCATCGCCGTGGGCAGATCTCGCTTGTTCCACTGGATCACCAAAGGCAGATCCTCGAGATCGATCCCCTCGCCGGCAAGGTTCTCGCGCAGATTCTGAAAGGCGTACCGATTCTGGTCGAGGGCTTCCTCCTGGGAGTCTGCCACGAACACCAGGCCGTCTACTCCTTGGAGCACTTTCTTTCGCGTGTTGTTGTACCGCACCTGCCCCGGCACGGTGAAGAGCTGGATCTTGACCTCGAAGCCCTTGATCTTTCCCAGCTCGACCGGGACCCAGTCGAAAAACAGCGTGCGGTCGCCCGTGGTGTCGAGGCTCATGAGCTCCCCGACCCGCCTGGGATCCAGAAGCGAGCTCAGCTTCTCGAGATTCGTGGTCTTGCCGGAAAGGCCAGGACCGTAGTACACGATCTTGATCTGGAGAGTCCTGCTCGTAGCGTTGATCAGTGGCATCGATCTTCCTGAGGAACGTGCAAGAATATAGCATACGTAGGGTCGTTCGGCGGGTCAATCTCCAACCCCAGGCAAACGAACCGAGCAGGGCCGGATATGCACGCGTCGCACCGCCCGGCGCGCTAGTCGGGGCCGTTTCATCTGACGGGTTGATAAGATCTGCCCGGTTGCTATATTCCGGCCAACCGTTGGCGTCACAATAACAGTCGGAGCCGTCGTTACGTCGGGAACCAGCAGCACGGAGAAGAGCCATGAGCGACCGAGAGAGGATTCTCATCCTGGGCGCCGCGGGGCGGGACTTTCACAACTTTAACACGGTGTTTCGGGACGATCCC
The DNA here is from genome assembly GCA_043825095.1 of bacterium. Taxonomy (GTDB): domain Bacteria; phylum Myxococcota_A; class Polyangia; order HGW-17; family JAJRWW01; genus JBDRSE01. Next base: position 5,610 of record JBDRSE010000015.1, on the reverse strand, counting down.
CGGTACGACGTCGTGGGTTTCACTGCCACCCAGATCCCAAACATCGACGGCAGGCGCTATCCGGTGGAGCTCGCCGGAGATCTCTACCCGAACGGAATCCCGATCTTCGATGAGGAGGATATGGAGGCCCTGGTACGGGATCTCCGCGTGGAAACCGTCCTGTTGGCCTACAGCGACCTCAACCACGTGACGGTTGGGCACCTCGCCGCCCGAACCCTCGCCGCGGGCGCCGACTTCCGGATCGTCGGCCCGGTGAAGAGCATGCTCTCGTCGAGCAAACCCGTCGTGGCCATCACCGCCGTCCGCACCGGCTGCGGCAAGAGCCAGACCACGCGCTACGTGGGCCGCCTCCTGCGCGAGGCCGGGCTCAAGACCGTGGCCATCCGCCATCCGATGCCCTACGGCGACCTGGTGAAGCAGCGCGTACAGCGCATGGCCACCCAGGACGATATCGACAAGTACAACTGCACCATCGAGGAGCGAGAGGAGTACGAGCTCCACGTGGAGAACGACACGGTGGTCTACGCGGGGGTGGACTACGGGGCCATTCTGACCGAGGCCGAACACGAGGCTGACGTCATCCTCTGGGACGGCGGCAACAACGACTGGCCCTTCTACCACTCCGACCTGTGGATCGTGGTGGCGGATCCGCTCCGCCCGGGTCACGAGCTGAACTACTTCCCCGGCGAGACCAATTTCCGCGCCGGGCATGTCCTGCTCATCAACAAGGCCAACACGGCAAAGGATGCAGATGTGAAGCTGCTGCAGGACCGTGCGAAGACGCTCAATCCGTCCGCCAAGGTCGTAACCGCCGCCTCCGAGGTGACGGTGGACCAGCCCGCGCTGGTCAAGGGCAAACGGGTGCTCGTACTCGAGGACGGGCCGACCCTCACCCACGGAGAGATGAGCTACGGGGCCGGCACCGTAGCGGCAAAGAAATACGGCGCCAAGGAGATCATCGACCCGCGACCCTTCGCGGTGGGCTCCATCAGCGAGCTGTACGCGAAGTATCCGCACATCGGCGACCTGGTGCCCGCCATGGGCTATTACCCGGAGCAGCTCAAGGAGCTCGAGGACACCATCGCCAAGTCAGACTGTGACTCCGTGATCATCGGAACGCCGTTCAACCTGCGGCGGCTGCTCAAGGTCGACAAACCCTGCGCCAAGGTGACCTATGATCTGGCCGACATGGGGGAGCCGACCTTGGCCCAGATCGTCAACGACTACATCGCAAGGCGCGTCAAGAAAGGGTAGCACCGTGATCGGAAAAGACCTCATTGCGCTCGAAGCGCTCAGCCCCGAAGATCTCATCCGCATCCTGGACCTCGCCGACGAGGTGAAGAAGAACCCGGACGCGTACCGCCAGTCCCTCGCAGGACAGACCCTCGGGATGATCTTTCAGAAGCCGTCTACTCGCACGCGGGTATCCTTCGAGGTGGGAATCTATCAGCTGGGCGGGATCGGCCTGTTCTTGTCGTCTTCTGACCTGCAGCTGGGGCGCGGTGAAACCATCGCCGACACCGCCCGCGTGCTCTCGCGTTTCGTGGACGGGATCATGGCCCGCGTCTTCGCCCATTCGGACATCGAGGATCTCGCCCGGTACGCGACCGTGCCCGTGATCAACGGCCTCACGGACTCGCTACATCCCTGTCAGGCGCTGGCGGACTACCAAACCATGCGGGAGGTTGCGGGCTCCCTGGCCGGGCTGAAGCTGGCCTACGTGGGGGACGCGACCAACGTCTACAATTCCCTGCTCGTCGGCGCCATGAAGCTGGGCATGCACATCAGCATCGCCGCGCCCAAGCGGTACCAGCCGGATCCGGAGTTGGTCTCTCGCTACCGGGCGCATGCGGTGTCGCCCGAGCTGCAGACCGACGTGACGGACGACCCCTTCGAGGCCGTGAAGGACGCCCACTTCGTCTACACCGACGTCTGGACCTCCATGGGCCAGGAGCGCGAGCGTGCCGCGCGACTCGAGGCGCTGGGGCCGTACCAGATCAACGCCAAGCTCATGGCGGCGGCGGCCGAGGGTGCCCGCTTCCTGCACTGTCTTCCCGCGCACCGCGGCGAGGAGGTGACCGACGAGGTCGCCGACAGCCCGGCGTCGATCATCTTCGACGAAGCGGAGAATCGGCTCCACGCCCAGAAGGCCGTGATGCTGCTTCTGATGGGTTCCCGTGACTGAACCGGGCCCCCTGCTGACGCAGACGTCCGGGCCGGGTTTCGACGGGACGCGGCTCCGGTATTGGATTCGCCGCCGCGGTCCGAGCTGGCTGCTCGTCTGCAACGGTTACGGGAGCACCGCGCCCGCCTGGCTGCCCCTGCTCCGAACGCTCTCGTCGGACTGGTCGATCCTGCTGTGGGACTACCGGGGCCAGTTCGGCTCCGAGGCGCCCCAGGGCGACGCTCCGATTCCCATCGGCGATCACAGCCGCGACCTGGACGCCCTCATGGCCGCCGAGTCCATCGAGCGGGGAGTCGTCATGGGGTGGAGCGTGGGTGTCCAGGTGGCGCTGGAGCACTACCGCCGCCGCCCGGGTTCGATTCAGGCATTGGTGCTGATCAACGGCGCCTACGAGCAGGTGCTCCACAGCCCATGGGGACCCGGCCTCGGTGCCCACGCCATGCGCGCCATGGTGCGCGCGATGGGAATGGCCGGCACCGCGCTTCGCCTCGCGATCCGCCCGCTGGTAGGGCGCCGGGAGATTGCCCAAGCCGCGGACCTCCTCGGAATCATCAAGGGCAACCCGGACTATTTCCTGGCTGCCATGACCGAATGGAAGGACCTCGATCTGAAGCGCTACATGAGCATGACGCTCGCCGCCGACGAGCACCGTACCTCCGACATGCTCGAAACCGTCAACGTCCCCACGCTCATCACGTGCGGCGACCGGGACGCGCTCACGCCGCCGGCCCTCGCGCACGAGATGCACGAGCGGATCCCCGGCTCCGACCTGTTCGTCATCCCCGACACCACGCACTACGCGATCCTCGAGCGGCCCGAGCTCATCGGTCACAGGATCCAGCAGTTCCTGACACGGTCCGTCCTCTCGTTCTCGACTGATTGACTTGTGACTGGGGCTCAGGAAGTCAACAACGCGTTGACCACGCTCTGGATCTGCTCACGGGAGACCGGCTTGACGAGGACTTGGCGCGCCCCGGCGTCGCGGAGGATTCCGTCGTCTTTGTGACTCTGCGGACCGGCGATCACCACCACCTGGATGGACGCGGTTTCGGGGTCGGACTTGAGCTGCCGACAGATGCGCTCGCCATCCACACCAGCCCCTTGCGGATCCAGGAGCAGGAGGTTGGGTTTGTAGGTCGCCACGAGACGCCCGGCCTCGAACCCTTCGGCAGCTCGAGTCCATTCCACCCGTCCATTCAACGACTTGAGCGTCTTGTCGAAGGTATCGGCCAGAACAGGATCGCCTCCCACCAAAAGCACCCGCAGCTTGTCGTCGTCCAGCTGGTGGCCCATTGGAATTGCGTGCTCTTTCATGAATTTTTCCAGGTCTCCCCGAAAAATCCGCCGGTGCCCGCCGGGCGTGCGGTACCCTCGAATCAATCCCTTATCAAACCAGTAGACGATGGTGCTCAGAGCAACCTTGCAGATACCGGCTGCCTCTTTGGTTGAAAGTACGTCGCCCGACTGGCCATTTGCACCTGATCTGTTCCGCGGCAATTTACTGCTCCAAGTACATGTGTACCAAAGTAGGAGGTGGAAAACTTCACTCACAGGGTAACAGAACCGGGTTCGTAGTCAAGTGGCAGAAATGCAGATACGCCCAAAAATAACGAATCCCCAGGACATGTTCCGGCCCGCCGGACGACCGGAGCCAAAAAGTCTCAAAACACGTGAAATGTCACAGGTCGACGCTCCACGAATTGCACTACTCGCCCCTGACCTCCGCCGCGAGACGCATCAATTGAATTGACATGAAAGCCGTCAGGATCAATACATATTGCAGTCCATGACATCCCTGAGAAGGACCCTACCTTGTTAGTCTGTCCAGTCTGTGCGCGTATCTACGACGAAAGCACGACGCTCTGCCTGGTGGACGGCACATTCCTGCGCCAGTGCAGCGATCCACGCACAGGGACGAAGGTTGGAAACTACCTACTGATGGGGCCCCTGGGGGAGGGCGGGATGGGCCAGGTCTACCGCGGCGAGCACGTCGTGATCGGCAAGGAGGTGGCGATCAAGGTGCTGCGCCAGACACTCGCCAAGCAGGAGCAGGTGGTCAAGCGGTTCCTGATGGAGGCACGGGCGGCCAGCATGATTCGCCACCCAAACATCGTCGACGTGACCGACTTTGGCCAGTTCCCCGACGGCTGCTCTTTTTTCGTGATGGAGTTCCTCGACGGCCCGGACCTGGCAAAGGCAATCACCAGAGAAGGCCGTCTGCCCCTCTACCGGGCGGTGAACATCCTCACCCAGGTGAGCCGCGCGCTGCACGCCTGTCATATCAAGGGGATCGCGCACCGGGACCTGAAACCCGAGAACATCATCCTCCTGGCGCGTGAGGGGAGGCGGGACATCATCCGACTGCCCTCTGATCCGTCTGTGGATCCCGTGGTCGAGTCCGAGGGCCGCTACGACGAGGTCAAGATCCTGGATTTCGGTATCGCCAAGATCCAGGAAACCACCGCGGTCCTGGATCACGAATCCATGACCAAGGGGCTCGTGTTCGGGAGCCCGTACTACCTGTCTCCCGAGCAGGCCACGGGAAAGCCGGGGGACCACCGCTCGGACATCTACGCCCTGGGGGTCATCTTCTTCGAGATGCTTACCGGCGACGTGCCCTTCGGGGGCGACACCGCCGCGGACATCATGCGGAGCCACCTCCGGGACCCCGTGCCCAGCATGGCGGACTGCCGACCGGATCTGAACATCCCCGACGAGGCCCAACAGCTCGTGCAGCGTGCCATGGCGAAAACCCCACAGGACCGCCAGCGCAGCGCCGCCGTCTTCCTCGAGCAGCTGAGCAACTGCTTCGGCGACGTGATCTACGGCCGCGACATCGACCGGTATTTGAAGGCGCAAAAGAAGCGAACGCTGACCCCGGGCGAGCTCACCTCCCTTGGGCCTCCCCCGCTGGCATCTCAGGACAGGCACGTTCAGGAGGAGCTGGGGGAGCTCTTCGCCGGCAAATACGAGGACCAGCAGCCAATCACGTCCACCACCCTCGCCGCCATCGTTCGTGACCGCCCGGCCCCGGCGCCGCCCCCCGAGAGAAGGCGTGAGTCTGACGACGTAGCCAGCGAGCTCGAAGGTCTCTTCCCGAGCGACGACTAGTCGTCGCAATCCATAGTCCATCCAGCTCTCCACACTTGAAAATAGGACTGCGCCCCGCCTCGATCGCCCAGTGCGGCCCAACACCCGAGGTTGCGGTCCCCTCCCGAGATATGTCGCATCAGGCGACCCAACTCTCGAGGGGTGGGGTCCCCTCCCGAGATATGTCGCCTCAGGCGACCTAACTCTCGAGGGGTGGGGTTCCCTCCCGAAATGTGTCGCATTACGACCAGAAGCACCGGATGATAACTCCCCCAACCCTTGTCACCTCTGCGACAAGTCGCCCTCCAGCGTTGCATGCTCGCTGTCACGGTGCT
>JBDRSE010000014.1:0-2788 GCA_043825095.1 bacterium | reverse complement strand
GTCTGAGGAACTCGGGTACTTGTAGTAGATCCCCGGTCAACTCAGATCCTCCTTGCCCGGAGCAGCGCAGCCATCCCGCCCTCGCGGAACAGCGCCGCTGCCTCGTCGGCCGGGCAGCGACGATCGGCGAGTCGTGCGCAGAGCGGCTCGAGGTACTCCGTCTCGCCGAGACCCCGTCGCCGCAACCCCAGCTTCGCAATTTCGAGCATCCGGCCGGCGAGGTCGTGGAGACGGATCTCGCCGAAGGCACCGCCCAGGGCGTGCCGGCAGGCCACGGTACGCGCCGCCCACAGCTCGTCCCAGCTACAAGCGCGGATCTCCTCCTCGGCCTCGTCCAGCGCCGAGCACAGCCCGAGGGTGAGCGCGGATATCACAACCAGATCGTCGGGCGGCTGCTGGTCGTTGACCCGATTCTCCAGCGTGTAATAGCGAGAGATCCGGGCGTTGTACCAGTAGAATGTGGCGTGCTGGTCGATGTCCGCGGGCTCCGGTGTCAGCTCGACATCACCGCCGTCGGCGCCAATGCCCCGCGCGCCGGCGCCGCTCGAGTAGTATTCATGAAACGAGTTGTAGCCCGGCAGTCCAATCGGCCGCCCATCACGCCGCACGTACACCGGTGGCAGCATGGACACTGTGTGCACGTAGTCGGTCACGTTGACGAAAGGCCTCGGCGGCACTCCGTAGCGGTCCGTCCCCGGGATCCACCAGTCCCAGAACACCTCGCCCACGCAGCGGTGCTCGGTATCGAGCTCGCCTCGCCAGATGTTGGAGTTGGCTGTCAGAGCGATCTGGGCGCCGGAAAACCCGTTGAACACGTTTACCGCCTGTATCGCCTCGTCGATTGTCACGTCGATGTGGACTTGCGAAGCCGCGGACAGCGTGAACAGGTGCACGTCGTCTCCGTCTTCAGGGGGGACGTGACGGTTCGAGCCGAAGATCCTGTCCCAGAACATGTTGCGGCTCTTCTTCATCTCCAGGTGCTTGCCCGGGCGGCTCACGGGCTGGATGCCGAACCCGAGGAGCAGGTGACCGGACTCGCCGCAGAACCGGCCCAGCAGGCCCCGCAGGCCCCCGACCATCCCGGCCAACTCGTGCAGGTCGGCCACGTGCGCCAGGGAGAACTCGACCTTGCAGTGGCCGGTCTCGCAGGAGGCGCGGGTGTCGTTCCGCGGTCCGGGCAGGGTCGCGCCGATGATCTCACCGCTCGGCGGGTCAATATCGGGCGACCAGCCGTGTCGCACCAGGAAGTCCCACAGGCCTCGGGTGGCCTCGGCGCTGGCCGCGCGACCCTCGAGGTCCACCAGGGGGAACTTCAGCTCCGCGCCCACTCGCCGGGCACGGCCGCGGGCACCTGCCGCCCGCTCAAAGCCCTCCACGAAATGCCTCACGATGCGCTCCATCAGAAGGCGTCCCCCATCACCTGGCCGTCGCCGTAGAGTACGAACTTGTAGCTGGTCAGCTCGCGGATCCCCATCGGGCCGCGGGCGTGCAGCTTGTCCGTGGAGATGCCGATCTCGGCGCCCATGCCGAGCGACGCTCCGTCGCAGAACATCGTGGACGCGTTGACCAGCACCACGCCCGAATCGACCTCGCGCAGGAACCGCTGCGCGTCCGAGTAGCGCTCCGTGACGATCGCGTCGGTGTGCCCCGAGCCATAGGTGCTGACGTGGGCGATGGCCTCGTCCACGCCGCGGACGACCTTCAGCGAATAGGTCATGTCCAGGTACTCGGTGGCGAAGTCCTCGTCCTCGACTGGCACCACGTCTGGAACCTTGGCCACGGTGAGCGGACAGCCGCGAACCTCGATACCGCGATACCGAAGCTCTGTGACCAGTATCGGCACCCAACCCAGCAGCGAGTAGTCGACCAGCAACGACTCGGCCGCGTTGCACACGCCGGGCATCAACAGCTTCGAGTCCAGGACGATACGCAGAGCCATCTCCGGATCGGCGTCCTTGCCGACGTATACGTGGCAGTTGCCCTCGAAGTGTTTGATCACCGGAACGCGTGATTGCTCGCTCACCGCCGAGATCAGAGCCTTGCCTCCGCGGGGAATCACGAGATCTACGAGGTCCGGCCGGGAAAGCAGGTGTCCGACTTCCCCGTGGCTCATGCTCACTACCTGTATGGCGTCGGCCGGCAAGCCGGCCTCCTCCAGTGCCTCTCGCCAGAGGCGCCCGATCAAGGCGGAACAGATCCTCGCCTCGGAGCCGCCCTTGAGGATGATCGCGTTGCCAGACTTGAGCGCCATGGCGCCGCCGTTCACCGTCACGTGAGGCCGGGCCTCGTAGATCATCAGCAGCACGCCGATGGGCACCCGCATCCGGCCGAAGGTGATGCCATTCTCCATGCGACCCATCTGCTCGAGATCGCCAACAGGGTCCGGCAGTGCGGCGATATCGCGCAGCGAGCGGATACGGCTGTCCACCTTGGCCTCGTCGAACACCAGGCGTTTCACCTTGGAAGCGTCGACGCCCTCTGTCGTGGCCCGCTCCAGTTCACTCCGGTTGGCTTCCACCAGGATCCGGCGGTGCTCTTCGAGGAGATCGGCCATCCTCAGTAGCGTGCGGTTCTTATCCCTGGTGTCGGCTGTGGCCAGCACCTCGGCGGCGCGACGCGCACGGACGGCGAGATCGACGACCTCGCCGTCCGCCACCTTGACCTTGGGCTCCGTGGATGCCATCAGTAGCCCCTCCGCTTCTTCTTCCTCCGCCTCTTGGACCTGCGCTTCGTCTTCCCGTCATCGCCGTGGCGGAAGATCTTCCACGGCGACTGCCAGACCATGCGG
>JBDRSE010000013.1:0-17350 GCA_043825095.1 bacterium | reverse complement strand
CCCGAAGACACTGGGGGGCGCTGTTTGTTGCTCTGGTATCGGCACCGAGCAAAGGGGCCCCCTCCCGGAGATCGATCCGCCGCTCCGCGGCTCAAGTCACCCCTCCCGTCCCCTCAAGGGGTAGCCCGCGCTGCGCGGGCGTGCTGTGCCGTCTACCACGTGAACGGTTACCATGTCACGTACCCCGAAGACACTGGGGGGCGCTGTTTGTTGCCTATCGGGGGAGTCGGAGGACCCTCCGGGCCGTGGCGCCGGTCACGGCCGCGACGACCTCGACGGGCTGATCCCGAAGCTCGGCGAGGGCGGCCGCGATCTCCGGTAGATCCGCGGGCTCCACCTTCCCCTTGGGGCGGGCCGCGGTGCCGATGTAGGGGGCGTCGGTTTCCAGCACGAGCTGCTCCAGGGGCAGCGCGGCGATCACCGCCCGGACGCGACGGGCGTGGGGGCGGGTCACCACGCCGCCGACACCGAAGCAGAAGCCGAGCGCCGCGAGCTTTGCGGCGACCTCCAAGGAGCCGGCGTAGGCGTGCAGGATCCCGCCCGGGCCGCCCGGTCCCAGCTCCTGCAGCATCCGGAGCATCCGGCCGGTGGCGTCGCGGCTGTGGATCAGCACCGGCACCCCGTGCCTCGCCGCGAGCGCGAGCTGACGGCGACAACGCAGCTCCTGGCGGTCCAGCCGGGCGCGTCCCTGGCTGCCGTCCAGTCCGATCTCGCCCAGCGCGATCACTCGGTCGTCGGCCAACAGCGCCTCGAAGGCGTCGCTGTCCAGCTCCTCGTCGGCGTCCGGATGGATGCCCACGGCGGCCCAGACGGCGTCGTGGGTCCGGGCGAGCGCCAGGGCCAGGCGCGAGGTTTCGAGGGTCGTCCCGGGCACCACGACGGCCGTCACCCCGGCGGCCCGAGCGCGCCGGAGCACTCCGGTCGGATCGTCGCCCAGGGGGGGGGCGTCGAGGTGGCAGTGGGTGTCGATCAAATCCACGTGACGGGTCCCGGTGATCAAGCCCCGGGATCGCGCGACCCGTCGAGGAACTCGAAGCGGCGCTCGACGCAGGTCGGACAGCGCGGCTCCCGGGCGACCGTGAGCTGGCGGATGTCGTTGTCCCACAGGTCGAGCTGCACCAGCCGTCGGTTGACCGCGCCCGGGTCGAGCAGCACCTTGAGGGCCTCGGTCACCTGGCGCGCGGCGATGAGGGCCGGCAGCGTGTTCAGGATGCCGATGGTGCCCGTCGTCGGCACGCTGCCCGGCGTCGGCGGGTCCGGGAAGATGCAGCGCAGGCAGGGTGTCTCGCCCGGCAGGATGGCCATCGTCATCCCCGAGGCTTCGACGACCCCGCCGTAGATCCAGGGGACGTTTCGCTGCACGCAGATGTCATTGAGCAGGTAGCGGGTCTCGAAGTTGTCCGTGGCGTCGAGCACCACGTCGACGTCCGCGAGCAGCTCCGCGACGTTGGCGGCCGTGACGTCCAACACCCGGGCGTCGATCCGCACGTCGCTGTTGATCCGCGGCAGGTGGCGCGCCGCGGCCTCGGCCTTGGGCCGTCCGGCCGCGACGTCCGCCTCGTCGAAGAGGGTCTGGCGGGGCAGGTTGCTCAGCTCCACCACGTCCCGATCCACGATCCGCAAGGACCCCATGCCGGCCCGGGTGAGCAGCTCGGCCTGGCGGCTGCCCAGGGCCCCGCAGCCCACCACCAGGGCCGTGCTCTGCCCGAGCCGGCGCTGGCCTGACGGTCCGACCATGCGCAGGAGGAGCTGTCGCGAGTAGCGCTCGTCGAACCGGTCGTCTTGTGCAGGCACGGTTCCTCCTGCGAGCCGCGACTACGGCCTGAAAAAGACCGTGAGCGGCGTGGTGGTGGCCACCGCCCGGCCGCGGAATTGCACGGGGTGGAAGCGCCAGCTCCTGAGCGTGGCCGCGGCGAGGGTCCGGAGCTTCGGATCCTGGTTCGCCTGGGGCTGCTTCGCACAGCGGAGGTGGAGGTGCTCGGCGTCCACGGCGTGCACGCGGCCCTCCCGGTCCACGCTCACCGAGGCGAAGGAGACGACGCAGCCGCGCAGGGCGGGAGGAGGCGCGGGGGGGGCCAGGGGCGTCGGCATCAGGGCCTCGGTCGAGGGGGCGCTCACGCCGGGCCGTCGCCAGTCCGGCGCCTCGGCCTTCGCCGGTCGCTGTGGCCCGGTGGAGTGGAGCCAACCCGCGGCGCCGACCCCGTAGGCGACGCCGAGCGCGGCCACGCCCAGAACGCCCCACAGAGCGCGCTTCAGGCGGCTGCGGCGCGGCTCGGCGGTGGATTCGGAGACCGTCTCGACGGACGCGGCGCTGTCCTCCCGTTCGGCCGCGGCGGCGGCGGTGGCGGCGTGTCCCGGGGCGGTGAGCTCCAAGGGGCGGAATACCTCGTCCCGTGAGACGCCTGCGAAGAGCTTGCACACGTAGGTCGCCATCTCGTCCGAGGAGGCGTCCAGTCCTTCTTCTACGGCGACGGCATTGAGCCGGTCGCCGAGCGCGGCCGCCGTCGGAAAGCGGTCGTCGGGGTTGAGCTCCAGGGTGCGCAGCACCACCTCTTCGAGCTGCGGCGGGTAGTCCGAGCGGACGAGCAGCGGCGGGGAGATCTCCCCGGACAGGATCGCCCGCCGCACCAGGTCGGGGCTGCTCCGTTTGAACAGCCGCTTTCCGACGGTCAGCTCGTAGAGCACGATCCCCAGCGCGAACAGGTCGGCGCGGCCGTCCAGCTCGGATCCGCGCCACTGCTCCGGCGCCATGTACGGGCCCTTGCCCTTGAGCGCGGCGCGCTTGAGCTCCTCGGCGAGACTCGTCTTGGCCACGCCGAAGTCCACCAGCTTCACGTGTCCGTCGAACCCCGCCATGATGTTCTGCGGCGTCACGTCGCGGTGCACGATGTGCAGCGGAGAGCCGTCGGCCGTTTTGGCCGTGTGCACGTACTGCAGCCCCTCGCAGAGGTCGCGTGCGATCTTGAGCGCGATGCGCAGAGGCATGGGCTCCCCGATGGCCTGGGCGCGCCGCACCAGCCGTGTGAGATCCACGCCGTCCACGAACTCCATGCAGATGTAGTACAGGCCGGCGGTTTCCCCGACGTCGTACACCTGGCACAGGCGGGGGTGGCGGAAGTCAGCCGCCATGAGCGCCTCGCGGACGAACATCTCCCGGAACTCCTCGTCCGCGCTCAGCTTGGGCAGCAGCACCTTGATGACGACCGGCTTCTCGAAGCCGAACTGCCCAAAGCTCTTGGCCAGGTACACCTCGGCCATGCCCCCCACCGCGATTTTGCGGATCAGGACGTACTTCCCGAAGGAGATCTCTCGGGCGCCGTCATGGAGGACAGGGCCGAGAGGGGTGCTTTTCGCTCGATCGGCGGTCATGGTTTCCGACTGATTAATACACCGGGCACATGGAGGTGGCTGACAGGGTGGTACCGGGTGCGCGGTGCAACGGGTCATCCTGGGCCGCGCTGCCGTCGGCGATGTTCCAGACCTCTGCGGAGGGCTCGGTGTAGAGCGTGCCGCTTTCCCGGCGCAGACCTCCCGTGATGAGCACCGTGCGGTTGCTGAGCAGGCTCATGGTGTGTCCGAAGCGCGGCACCTGCAGCTCCCCCGCCGGGAGCGGGTCCAGGGCCCCGCCGTCGCTCGGGGAGGCCCCCGGCGTGTAGATCAGCGCCTGGCTGCGCGAGCACGTCCACGCGCTTTCGGCTCCCGGAGGAGGGCAGGGCGACACGCCGGGCACGTACAACGGACTGCCGCCCGTGAGCAGGACCCGCCCGTCCCCGAGCGCCAGGGCGGCGTGGTATCCCACCGGGGTGAATCCGACGCTGTGCTGCGGGTGGATCTGGAACTGGTTGCCTTGGACCCGGACGATGGTCAGCGGGCTGGCGGGGTCTGGATTCAGCGCCAGATTCGCCTGCACGACAAAGCCGCCCACGATGAGCACGTCTCCCCCCGGGAGCAGGGTTGCCGTGTGGAAGGCCGTGGAGATGGGCGTGGCCCCGGTGGACGCGGACGCGTCCAGGGACAGGACGCTGCTCAGCACGGGCGCCGGGTCGATGCTCAGCCGCTCGGCGACGTTGAGTGACGGGTTCGGCTGATTCAGGTTGCCGCCCCAGATCAACGCCGACGAGCCGTCCGCGCTGGCGGTGACGGTCGAACCGACACGGGGGATGATCAGGTTGGCGGGCACCGGGTAGTGTCCCGCGCCGTCCGGCAGACTGAGGTCGATGGAGCTGGTCGTCGTGAACGCCCCGTTTCCGTCGATCGCCTGGGCCCCACCGACGACACAGGCGCCGGTGGATCCGTAGACCGCGGATCCCTGGAAGTAGGCTGCCGGCCAGCCGATGAGCTCGTCTGTGCTTCGGGTCACCAGGGGGGGATCCACGGTGAAGTCCACGGTCAACAGCATCGCCGGCGCGGGCGCGGACTGCGGGGCCGGAGACATCCGGAAGGGGTGCTCCGGGCCGAGCGGGATCTTGATCACGCCGCTGCCTTCGGGGACCGTTCCCTGGCTGATTCCGCCTAGCAGCAGCACCTTCGCAATGTCGGCGGTGGAACCGGCCACGAGAAAGGCGCTGTGGAAGGCCCGGGGGATGCCCGGCTCCCCGGCGACGTCGGGTTGGGTGAAGCTGCCGGTGCGCGAATCGTAGATCTCGATGAGGTCGGTCAGCTGGAGTCCGGCGCCCTCTGCGACGGCTGTTACCTCGCCGTTGGTTGCCACCGCGCCGCCGGTGATCAGCGCGCGACCGCCGGGTAGAGGCGTGGCCGCATGAAAAGCCCGAGCGCGCTGCATGGCGCCCAGGCTGCAGCCGAGCTCGTTGGTGTGAGCCATGAACACCCGCGGGATCTCGCTGGTCCTGGAGAAGGTCACGCCGTCCAACCGCCCGGACGCGATGAGCGGGGTCGCGTCTCCCGGCTGCGCCGGCTCGCCAAAGGCCTCCACGCGGATGTCCAGGATGGTGCTCTTCGGTCTCGCGAGGTAGAAGACGTCTCCGCTCTCGTCGGCGGCGATCAAGCGATCACAGATGAACGTCTGCGGACTGGCGGGCCCCGCCCCGACGTCGAAGAACGTGACTCGGACCGTGCGGATGACGGTCTTGTCCAGCACACCAGTGCCTTCGTCTGGACACATCCCCGCCTGGGCCGCCGGCGATTTCACGAGCAACAGCTCGAACGGGGTCTCTTCCTTGTCGCTGCAGCCAACGAGCCCAAACCCGAAGGTCGCGGCGAGGCACAGGACAACCGTCTGAAAGAACACGTTTTTCATACCGCAGGAACTGTATCCCGAGCCGCCTTGGGCGTCAAGGGTACCGCAAACCGGATCCATCAGGTCGGCGAGGAGGAGGGCGCCTGGGTCAGCGCACTGTTTCAATGATGCGGGTGAGTGCGTCGATGACCCGCATGTCGTCGTGCACGAGATACACCGTGAAGTCGTGGTCCGTCCGGAACCCGCGCAGCTCGTCGATCATCGCGCGGGCCGCCTCGGACACGGACATGTCATCGGTGGACGGGCAGATCGCGGGCAGGATGAGGCTGTCGAGCTCCCGGGCGCAGGCAGCGACCAGGGTTGCCCGGGTGCAGCGCCGGACGTTCTCCACGGTGATTCGGTCGGCCGCATCGACCCTCACCGGAGCATAGATGACGACATTCACCCGGAGGCCGCTGACTTCCTTGACCGTGGCAGCGCCCACGGCGATGGGCGCCGTGTCTTGCGTCTCGACCACCAAGTCCTCCCCAGCGTCCTCCAGCAGACGCTCTCCAATGGCGTCGTTCATGGTACCGAAGGAGGTGCCGGCGTACATCAGTCCCTCGGCCTCGATTTCGAATGCATCGGCTAATTGGACCACAATCTCCATTCAGATCCTGCCTTTTTCAGGTGGACCAAACCGGTCCTGGATCCCTCAACTATCGGATTCCGCCGCAATCGTCAATACATAAGCCGGGGAAACTGGTCAACCTGCCCTGACCATTGACGTACCCGGCGTCCTAGCCGACTATTGTACCGCAATGTCATCTACCCCCACACTGCCGGCGCTGCGTCCGGGGGACCGGGTGGCGGTGGTTGCTCCGGCGGGCCCGGCGCCCCCGGCCCGGTTGACCCTCGGTCTGGAGCGGCTGGCCGAGCGCTATCGTGTCGTCGCTGCTGACAACCTGTTCGACCGGACCGGGTACCTCGCCGGGGGCGACGACCGGAGGACCGAGGCGTTGAACCGCGCCTTGGCAGACCCGGACATCCGCGCCGTGTTCTGCGCCCGGGGAGGGTACGGGTGCCCGCGCATTCTCGAAGGACTGGATACCACCTTGCGTGCCGATCCCAAACCCATTTGCGGGTTTTCGGACATCACGGCGTTGCTCCACTGGGTCCGGGCGCAGGGGGTCGTGGCGATCCACGGCCCGGTGGTGACCCAGCTCGGCGAGCTGCCGCCGGTCGACCTCGAGCATCTGTTCGCGCTGCTCGAGGATCCCGCGTACGCACCGACGCTGTCGGGCGTGGCGCTGCCCGGGGCAGCGGGTGTCGCCGAAGGTCCGCTGACCGGCGGCAACCTCGCGCTGCTCGGCGCGTTGGCGGGTACGGCGTGGGCGCCCTCCCTGGAAGGCGGGCTGCTGGTGCTGGAAGAGGTCGGTGAGCAGCCGTATCGCATCGACCGAGTTCTGACCACCCTGCTGCAGCAGCCGGCCGGGCGCTCGGCCGGCGGGTTGGCGGGCGTCGCGGTGGGTGCGCTCACGGCCTGCGCCCCGGGCGAGGCGGGCGGGCCGTCGGCGCTGGAGGTCATCGCAGAGCGGCTCGGCCGGCCCGGGCGCCCGCTCGTGTCCGCGCTGCCCTTCGGCCATGGGGGTCGAAATGTCGCCCTGCCGCTCGGCGTCGTCGCGCGGCTGGACGCGGGCCGCGGCACGCTCTGCTGGGCGGGCGGCGTGGTGGGCTGAGCCCAGCTCGAGGAACGACGCGCCGTCGCCGATCAGTGCACGATTTGTTCTTCGGCGACCGCGGCGGCCTTGATGGGGCCGAAGCGCTCCTCGTACTTCTCGATGTTCTTCTGCACGGTTTCGAGGACGCGCTTCATGTGCTGCGGGGTGAGGATGACGCGAGAGCCGATCTTCGCGCGGGGCGGGCCTGGCAGGAGGTAGGCGAAATCAATGACGAACTCGCTCTCGTTGTGGTTGATCAGCATGAAGTTCGAGTACATGCCCATGGCCACGTTGTCGTCGATCTGGATCGCGATCTTGGCCTGGCCTTTGGGGCCGGGTTTCTGTTCGCTCATGGAACTCCTCGTGTGTCCGGCGCCCATGCCGGGGTGATGACGCTCACTGGCTCCAGAGGCCGATTCCCTGGCTCTGCGCCTGGGACTGCGTCTGCAGGTACGCATCCTTCCGATCGAAGGTCGCCGCGTCATAGACCCGGGCGAGGCCGTTGGCCAGCAGCAACGCGTTGAGATCGTAGCCTTCCGGCGTACGGACGTAGGCTAGCATTCGGTCGTACAGGTCAAAGCAGGTGGTCGGAAACGGGATCACACCGCACGCCTCGTCGTCGAACTCGAGCCCCACAGTGGTCCCCGGAGAGGCGTACTGGGTGGTGAACAGCTTCGCCTCTGCCGCGTAGGGCTCCACCGGCGGCCCGAGCTCCGGAGTGTCGACACCCAGCAGTCGGACCGACACCTCGGTGTCGAGGAATCTCACCTCGATGGTGTCGCCGTCCCGTATTTGCAGGACCCGGGCCGGGTGGTCGAAGGTCACCACCTCCGCGTCGATGGCGGCGTCCGGTTCAGGGGGGTCACCTCCCGGGTCGCGACAGGCGCCGGCCAAGGCGATGAGGAGGACTAGTAGGATGACAATGCGTTCGCTCATGGTGTCCGTCCGGTGAGAATAGCACGACCATTGACCGCGCGGGAAGCGGAGCGATAGCGCCGTGCGATAGCGCCGCGCTTGTGGTGCGGGCAAACTTGTGATAGGTGCGGTCCCGTGAGTCAGGCGGACATCGACTTGCCGCGTCACGTGGCGATCATCATGGATGGCAATGGCCGTTGGGCCACTCGCCAGAACCTCCCCCGCGCCGAGGGGCACAACCGGGGCGCCGACGCCGTGCGGACCGTGACCCGGGCGTGCCGGCGCATGGGTGTCAAGGCCCTGACCCTCTACGCCTTCAGCGAGCAGAACTGGAACCGTCCCGTGGACGAGGTGCAGAAGCTGATGTCGCTGCTTCAAAAGTACCTGATCCAGGAGCGCGCTGAGATCATGGACAACGCCATCCGGCTCACCACCATCGGCCGCACCGACCAGCTGCCGCGGTCCGTGCGGGACCCCTTGGACGCGCTGATCCGGGACTCTGCCGGAAACCAGGGCATGGCCCTGTGTCTGGCGCTCAGCTACGGCGGCCGGGAAGAGCTCGTCGCGGCCATGGCCCGCATGGCCCAGAAGGCCGTGGACGGTGAGCTGGATCCGGCGAGCATCGACGAGGATACCCTCGCCGCCCACCTCTGGTCGGCGCACCTGCCACCGCTGGATCTGCTGATCCGTACCAGCGGGGAGCAGCGGATCTCCAACTTCATGCTGTGGCACCTGGCCTACGCCGAGCTCTACTTCACGCCGACCCTCTGGCCGGACTTCGGCGAGGACGATCTCCGCGCGGCCTTCGACGCCTACCGGGAGCGCGAGCGGCGCTTCGGGCGCACAGGTGACCAGGTCGAGGCGTTTCTCCAGGCCAATGACTGAGTCCGGCGCGAAACCGGCCGGCATGAGCAATCTCCTGGTGCGGGTGCTCACCGCTCTGGTGCTGGGGCCTCTCGTGGTGGCGCTGGTGCTCTGGGAGAACGTGGTCGGCCTCTGGACGTTCGTCCTGTTCTTCAACGTCGTGGGCTACTGGGAGATGCTCCAGATGGTTCCGGAGCGCTCCGACGGCGTCGACACGGGCGCGGTGCTTGTGCTGGGCGTTGCCTTTTCGTCGACGCTCTTCTGGTGGCCGGCCCGGGCCCTGCCGATCTGCGCCGGCACCGCGGTGCTGCTCATGACGTACGCCGTGTTCCGGTACCGGGACCTGCAGACCATCGGCCCGCGGATCGCGTACTGGTTCACGACCATCTTTTATGTAGGGCTGCTGTTTACCTGTCTGGCGCTGCTCAAGCGGTTGGACGTGGGCGGTGACTGGGTGCTGCTCGCCATGACCGTGAGCTGGTTCGGGGACAC
The DNA here is from genome assembly GCA_043825095.1 of bacterium. GTDB lineage: Bacteria > Myxococcota_A > Polyangia > HGW-17 > JAJRWW01 > JBDRSE01. The sequence continues at coordinate 8,182 of JBDRSE010000013.1, read as the reverse complement.
CGGAGCGTACTTCGCGGGCCGGGCCATCGGCGGTCCCAAGGTCTACCCGGCCGTGAGTCCGAAGAAGACCTGGGCCGGATCCCTCGGTGGGACCGCGGCGAGCGTGGGCGCCGGGGTGTTGGCCAAGCTCTGGTACATGCCCCAGCTCGACTGGGTGGACGTGTTTCTGATCTGCGCCCCGGCCGCGGTGATCGGCCAGGTGGGTGACTTTGCCGAGTCCGTGCTCAAGCGCTCCTTCGGAGTCAAGGACTCCGGCTCGATCCTTCCGGGCCACGGGGGAATCCTGGATCGGGTGGACGCGCTCATGTTCGTGTCCGCCTACATGCTCGTGTACGCCAGCCTGGTGGTTGTGCGGTAGGGACCGGTCGCCCATCGATGCGCATTGGGGGGAGCTGCCCAGGGGCGGCGAGTCTGTGCACGCCGATTGTGACCCCCGCCGATTGTGACCCCCGCCGATTGCGCCTTCACACCCCCGGGATTCTATGTTTAAATACCGCCCATGAGCGCCCCAGAAAAAGAAAAGAAAACCATCGTTGTGGCGGATCACCGTGGCCCGGAGCGCAGTGTGCTGGAGGCCGTGCTCAAGCGCCTGGGGAACACCGTGGTTGCGGTGGAGTCTCCGGAGGAGCTGGAGAACGCACTGGCCGGCCCCAGGCCGGTCGACCTGGTGGTGTTGGGTTCGGAGGTGGCGGGTGATTCCCCGGATGACTTGGCCCGCCGGATCTCCCGACCGGACCGCCGGGTGATCCTGGTGGACGCTCAAGACCGGGGCCACGGCATGGTTGGGTTCATCGACCTCACCGAGGACGCGCTGCTCGGCGTTGGGATTCGCGTCCCAGAGATCGTTTTTCTCGCCAACGACCTGCTCTACAGCCGCACCGGCATCCCGCGTCGGAAACGGAGGGTGTATGGTGGTTTTCCCGCCACCTACGAGGTGGACGGGGCGACGATCCAGGGCTCGCTGTACAACCTGTCGGCCGAGGGGGCGTTCATCGAGACGGTCACGCCTCCGGACACCGAGAAAATGGTCAAGATCAGCTTTGTGCTCCCTGGCGTCGGCGCCTTCGTCATCAGGGCGCGCGTCACCTGGGCCGTGCAATCCAATGAAACCGAGGGCCGGCGCTCCCCACCGGGAATGGGCGTGCAGTTCCTCGACATGGACCCGGCCGACACGGAGAAGGTCGGCGCCTTCGTAGCCTCCGGAGGTCGCGGCTAGCCCGACCCGACTGACGCGGTACACTGGCCCCCGCTCCATGACTTCCAAAACAGGCTCGGCGTTCAACTTGGACGAGCTGCTGTCGCGGCGGATGGTGATGGTGTCCGGCAAGGGAGGCGTGGGCAAGACCACCGTGGCGGTGGCCTTGGCCCTGCTCGCGGCGCGGCGGGGGCGACGGGTCCTGCTCGCCCAGTTCGAGTCCAACGTGGACGCCGGTCAGCTGCTGGGGCGAACACCCGTGGGCACAGAGGCCTCGGAGGTCGAGCCGGGACTGTCCCTGGTCAACATGACCCCCCGGTCTGCCCTCCGCGAGTACGGCATGCTGATCTTCCGGTTCCGGGCGATCTACCGGGCGGTGATGGAGAACCGGACGGTGCGCCACTTCCTCAGGGCCATTCCCGGGCTGGACGAGTACGCCATGCTCGGCAAGGCGTGGTATCACACCACACAGCTGGAGCGCGGACGGAGCCGCTTCGATCTGGTCGTAGTGGACGCCCCGGCCACGGGGCAGGCCATCAAGGTCCTCGGCGTGCCCCGCGCCATCCTGAAGAACGTGCCCGAGTCCATGCTCACCCGGGATGCGCGCACCATTCAATCGTTCCTCACCGATCCACGCCGGTGCTGCGCGGTGCTGGTCACCCTGGCCGAGGAGCTCCCCGTGACCGAGGTCCTCGAGCTGGAGGGCGCCTTGCGGGAGCGTGTGGGCATCGATGTGGCGGGGCTGGTCGTCAACTGCCTTTATCCACCGGTGCGGTGCGCCGAGCTGCTCGAGCGGGTATCACCGACGCCCGGCACTGACGAGCGGCTGGCCACGCTCCTCGAAGAGGCGCACATCTTCCAGCAGCGCCGGGCCATCAACGAGCGCCACCTGCGCCAGCTCCGGGAGCGGTCGGCCGCCCCCCTGCAGGAGCTGCCGTTGCTGTTCATCGATTCGGTGTCGCGTCCCCAGATCGAGCTGCTCGTTGCCGCCCTGGAAGGGATGACGGCGTAGAGCCCCATTTTCGTTTTTCTCACGGATCTCAGGAGTAGTGTTGCGGTGGCTCTCGTCCTCGATATAATCGGGGTTATGAGAATAGCCTTAGTCTTTTTCCTGGTTTGCCTCGTAGCTGCGCCCTCTGTAGCCCGGGCACGGACGCTGCGGACCGAACGCGTCGCCATCTGGCGCATCGACCCCCTGGGCGATCTCTCCCCAGAGATCGTGGCTCGCCTCGAGAGCCTCCTCACCCTGGAGATGGGGCGGATCATCAGCGACATCGTGCCGTCCATCAAGACCCAGCAGAGCCAGCGGCGCAGTCGTGCGCTCAGTCGCTGTCAGGGGGCGAACCGGTGCCTGGCCGCCCTGGGGAGGCGCCTGCGTGCCAAGTACATCGTGTCGGGGACGCTGGCCAGTCTCGGCACCGACTACGTGATGACCCTCAAGATGGTGGAGTCTGCCACGTCGAAGGTGGTGCGGAGCGTCACCGAGCCCCTCTCCGGGCAGCGCGACCAGCTCATCGAGGCGGTCCGCGTGGCGGCCTACCGGCTGCTCAAGCCCGAGCTGCTCGTGGGCTCGCTGCAGGTGGTGGTGAACATCGCTGGCGCGACCATCTACCTCCAGGGGAAACGCATCGGGGTGTCGCCGCTCCGGGAGGCCATCCCGCACCTGGGCGTGAAGAAGCACAACCTGCGGATCACGCACCCCGACCATGTCGACTTCATCCGCAAGATCAAGGTGCGGTTTCAGAAGACCACCATCGTGCGTGTCACCCTCAAGCGGCCCAAGGTGGTCAAGCGCCAGGTGACGGGGTACATTCCTCCGGTCCTGAGGGACAAGCCCACGCCGTGGTACGGGAAATGGTGGTTCTGGACCATCGTGGGGATCGTGGCGGCGGGCGCCGGCACGGCCGTGGGACTGTTGGTGCCGCGGATCACCTACACGCCGCGGAACTGCGATGACTGCGCGTGCGGAGGTTGCCCATGACCCGTCGCAACAACAGCGCGGGCTCCCGTGCGGCGCGCCGGGCGCGGCTGCTGCGCTGGAGTACGCTGGCCGTGGCGCTGGTGTTTCTGCATGGCACGGTGGCGGAGGCGCGCAGGCGGCGGAAGCGTCGTCGACGCAAGGCGAAGACCACACTGGTGATCCCCGCCGGGAGCGCCACCCATGCGCTCAAGCCGCTGGAGGCCATCGGCCTGTCCAAGGGGCGGGTGCGGAGCATCACAGACAAGCTGCAGCAGCAGCTCGGGCGCGTTCCGGGGGTCAAACCCGCACCTCTGGCGTTGATGCGGAAGTTCCTCGCGAGCCGCGACGGTGTGACCTACGCGGCCTGCGAGGGAGAGCTCCCCTGTGTGGTCAAGTTCGGCAAGCTGCTGAAGGCGCCGTTGGTGGTGGCCGGCGATCTGAGCGGACTCGGAAAGGGGTATGTGCTGTTTCTGCGGCTGGTGGATCCCGGGTCGGAGAAGGTGCTGCGAAAGGTGTCGGTGGTCAATACCGAGGGGAAGGCGAAGCAGGACGCCATTCTCCGCGAGGCGGCCTACCGGCTGCTGGCTCCGGAGAAGTTCGTGGGCAAGCTGCAGCTGGAGGTGGACGTCAAGGGGGCGGCGATCTTTCTGAATGGAAAACCCCTGGGCAAGTCACCGGTGGCGGCCCTGCAGGTCCAGGCGGGGACCCACGCCTTGCGAATCACGCACCACGAGTACCATGACTTCATGCGTTTCGTGGATGTGGCCTTCGAGCAGACCACCCCCATCAAGGTGTCGCTGAAGCAGTTCCCCATCATCTCGGAGGAGATGAAGGCCAAGCACCGCAAGCGGCAGGTGACTCCGCACCCCGGTGGCCAGACCGTCTACCGGCCGCTGCCCTGGTACAAGCGGTGGTGGTTCATCACCAGCCTGGGCGTCGCCCTGCTGACGGCGACGGTGACCACGGTGACCCTCGTCAGGCAGCGACACCTCGAGCGGGACGGCTCGGTGACCCTCACCCAGGGACTTCGGACGAGCGCGCCGCCGCTCTTCCGCTTCGGGCCGTGACCGTGGCCGTGACCGTGGCGCGGCAAGAGCGTCCCCCGTTGCACAGGCCGCTCTCGCTTGTCACCGGTGGCCTGATGCTGCTGGTGGGCCTGTCCGGGTGCACGGTGGACGACTCCGGCTACGGGTGCGCGGACGCCGACGGAGATGGATACGGCATCGGCGCCGAGTGCGCGGGTCCTGACTGCAATGACCTCGCCGCCGCCTGCTACGAGGGCGCCTGCTGCCCCGCGGACTGCACCGACTACGACGGCGATGGCCATGGGGACGGTCCAGAGTGCCTCGGCACGGACTGTCACGACGCCGACCCGACCTGCTGGAGCGGGAGCTGCTGCCCGACCGGGTGCACGGACATGGACGGCGACGGGTACGGCAACGGGCTCACGTGTGTCGGCCTGGACTGCAACGACCTGGATCCGCTCTGCCAGGTGGGGAGCTGTTGCCCGCCGGACTGCACCGACGCGGACGGGGACGGCTACGGCAGAGGGACCACCTGTCTGGGGTCGGACTGCGACGACGCGGACGAGACGTGCTGGTCCGGGACCTGCTGCCCGGTGGACTGCACCGACGCAGACGGCGACGGCTACGGCGCGGGTGCCGACTGCCTGGGCCTCGACTGTGACGACACCGACGAGACGTGCTGGGAGGGCGTCTGCTGTCCCACGGACTGCGTCGACGCGGACGGCGATGGGTACGGCGTGGGCGCCGACTGCCTGGGCCTCGACTGCGACGACACCGACAGCCAGTGCTGGTCGGGCACGTGCTGTCCCACGAGCTGCACCGATGTCGACGGGGACGGATACGGCGCCGGCGCGGCCTGCCTCGGCCCGGACTGTAACGACGGCAACGCGCAGTGCTGGGTGGGCGCCTGCTGCAACCCCGGCTCAGCCACCTGCGGGGAGGTCTGGACCTGCGTACAGGCCTGCGGCGGCAACGGAGCCTGCGAGAACACCTGCATCAGCTACGGCGACGGCCAGGCCCAGGGGTACTATGACGACCTCGAGATCTGCGACCTGTCCCAGGGCTGCCAGGGCGACCCCTCGTGCATCCAGCAGCTCTGCGGCCCCGAGTTGTTCGCCTGCCAGAACGACACCTAGGAGCGGTACCGTAGCAGCAAGCGGTGCGTGGCAGCGGCGAGCTCGGCAGCGGCCTGGGTGGGTGAGGGGAGAGTCGCGGGTGGCACCGCGCTGACAGCCTCGCGGTCCGCGATGCCGGACAGGGTGTCAGCGCCTGCACCGAAGCAGCCCGCCACGGCCAGGACGGGAATGGAGGCGGCGTTGGCGTGTGCCGCCACCAGGGCGGGCGCCTTGCCGGCGGCGGTCTGACCGTCGAGCCTTCCTTCGCCTACCAGCACCAGGTCGCACCGCGCGAGCTGCGCCGCGTAGCCCGCGCTCTGGAAGACGAGCTCTGCTCCGGGCTCGAGGGTGGCACCGAGCAGCGCGTGCAGCGTCGCCCCGATCCCCCCCGCGGCCCCGGCTCCGGGCAGACCTCGGGCGTCGATCCCGATCCCGACGCCGATGCCTGAGAGAACATCCGCCATGCGCTCGAGCCCGTCGGCCAGCCGGTGCACCTGCTCGGGCGTGGCTCCCTTCTGGGGTCCGAACACCTCGGCTGCGCCATTGGGCCCGCACAGGGGATTGCGAACGTCGTAGGCCACCCGCACTCGCGCCTGTCGCACTGCCTCCCCCACGCCGTCGGCATCGATCCTCGCCAGCGCCGTCAGCGAGCCGCCCCCCGGCGCGAGCTCGCGTCCGCCGCTGTCCAACCAGCGGAATCCCAGCGCCTGGCAAATCCCCTTGCCGCCGTCCACTGTGGCCGAGCCGCCGAGTCCCAGCACCACGGTCCGCGCGCCACGGTCGACGGCGCACCGGATCAGCTCTCCCGTGCCCCTCGAGCACGTCCGCAACGGCCGCCGCTCCCGCGCACCGAGCAAAGTCAGCCCCGACGCCGCGGCAGTGTCCACCGCCCAGGTATCGCCGTCCCCGTCTCCGGCCCCCAGGCGCCACACCGCCGCGGTGATGGGCCGTCCCAGGGGATCGGTACAATCCACCGCCGCCTCCGCGCCCCCGGTCGCCCGGCCCAGGAGCGAGGCCGTGCCCTCGCCGCCGTCGGCCATGGGCATCCGGATCACCGTCGCGTCGGACTGCCATCGGAGAACCCCGCGCGCCATGGCGTCCACGGCCTGCTCGGCGGTCAGGGTCCCTTTGAACGAGTCCGGTGCGATGCCGATGGTGAGCGTCATGGCCGTAACCTCCGAAGTCTACCAGAATAGTGCCGTGATGGGGTCTGACCCCATCACGGCATTTGTTGCAGGTGGGCGTTGGGATAGTAGTGGCGGAGGAGGCGGTCGAGGCGGTGGCCTTCGGCGGCGAAGAGGTAGCTGCCCCACTGGCACATGCCGCGGTGGTGGGAGGAGCCGGGGTAGGCGAACTCTCGGCAGCGGGGGTGGCAGGGGAGGTGCTGGGAGCGGCGGACGACGTCACGGGTGCCGCGGCCGCGGCAGCTCGCCGAGTACTCGGCGTAGATCAGCCGGGTGGGCCGGGTCGTGGTGGTGAGCACGCGGCCGCGGGTTTGGGCGACGGCGCGGTCGATGTCGGGGTCGCGGCGGTCTGCGTAGGCTTGGTCCCGAGGAGTGTCGGTGAGGTGGAAGCCGCTGGCGCGGACGTAGTACTTGTCCACGAGGATGCAGTAGATCGCGTAGGGGCGGGCTGCGCTGGCCTGGAGCTTCCAGGCCTCTTGGATGCGTCGCAGCTTCAGGCGATCGATGCGGCCGGAGACCACGGCGTGCCTGCGGAAGATGCCCTCCTCGGCGACTACCACCCCGCGCACGTAGTGCTCGAGCTCGAGCTCCTGGATACAGCGACCCTGGTAGGCGGCGACGCAGCCGAAGGCGGTGTGGCGGCGGCCGGTGCGGAGCACGCGGATCGACCTCGGCGCGTGCCGGGGTTCGAAACGGATGGGTCTGCGGTCCAGCTCACGGGAGTGCAGCCGGAGCCGGTCGCGCGGGGTCTGGCAGCCGCGGCGGAGGAGCACGGTCACGGTGACCAGTCCGAGCATGAGGCCGAGCACCAGGAACGCCGCTCGGGACGGCCCGCGCCGTCGACGAGTGGTGGGGCGGCGGCGAGTTGTTCGGTACTCGCGAAGCATCATCTGATGCTATCTTGTACCATGGCAAGGCGCGAGGTGTACCATGGGTGAACAGCGGAAACGAACCATTGTGTTGACGGGCGCGACCCGCGGCCTGGGCCGCGTGATGGCGCAGGGATTCGCCGAGCGGGGGCACACCGTGCTCGGGTGCGGCCGATCCGCGGCGCAGCTCGACTCCCTACGGGCGGAGCTCGGGGAGCCGCATGACTTCGAGGTGGTGGATGTCGCCTCGGACCAAGACGTGCAGCGCTGGGCCGCGAGGCTGTTGGCGAGCTTCGGCGCGCCGGATCTGATCGTCAACAACGCGGCGCTCATGAACCGGACCGCGCCGCTGTGGGAGGTCTCCGCCGGCGAGCTCTCCGCGCTCCTGGAGGTGAACCTCGGGGGGACGGTGAACGTGATTCGGCACTTCGTGCCGGCGATGCTGGGCGCCGGGCAGGGCGTGATCGTGAACTTCAGCTCCGGCTGGGGCAAGGTGACCTCCCCGCACGTGGCCCCCTACTGCGCCACCAAGTGGGGCATCGAGGGGTTGACACGGGCGCTGGCCCAGGAGCTGCCCCCGGGCCTGGCGGCGGTGCCGCTGAATCCGGGCATCATCAACACGGAGATGCTGCAGACCTGTTGGGGAGAGGATGCCGACGCCTACCCTGATGCCGCCGCCTGGGGCGAGGTGGCGGTGCCCTTCATCCTCGAGCTCGGCCCCAAGGACAGCGGCCGCACCCGCAACGTCCCGCTCTAGGGGGTGTCCCGCATTACCTCCCATCGTCAGGCTCGCTCTTGAAATCACAGGCTTTGTCGCTCGTCAGTTGCATGCTC
>JBDRSE010000012.1:0-21646 GCA_043825095.1 bacterium | reverse complement strand
AACCCAGGAGTCCTAAGGGGTCGCGAATGGACAACTCGATCGTTCAGGCCGCCGCTCCATCCCGGCTCGCGTTGTTGCCAGGCGGTCGAATATTCCCGATATTCTCCCGTCTGGCGCCTCGCGAGCCGGGCGCCTCGGCGCCCTGATCCGAGGAGTGGTCCATTCGCGACCCCTAAGCGTCGACGTCTACAGCCGCCACTCCATCCCGAGACCGCCCATGGGACCTAGGTAGCTGACGTCCCGGTAGTAGTTGTTCACGGAATCCCTCACGCGATCGAACACCGACGCAGCGCCCACGGTCGCTGTCAAGAAGAGGGAGCCCGACGTGCCGTTGCCCATGAGGCGCGCCCGGAGCCCGGCCTCGCCGAACCAGTATCCGGCCATGCGGTAGCCGCCCCGGAACAGGAGCCAGAACTTCGTGCCCACGGGGATCTGGAAGCCACCGGTGGTCCCTGCGTACTCGAACCGTCCGCGATCCCACACCAGGACGTTGTGGACCTCGAAGTTGAACCCGTCGAGGGCCCCGAGCCGCACGTATTGGTTCATGGAGAAAGCGGGCTCGTCGCCCTCGCCGGTGTTGAGCGACGTCCCGCCGACGCCCACGCCGATCTCGAACAGGCGGAGATCCGCGGCCAGGAGCGCGTGCCCGGCGAACGCCACGCCATCCGGCCCCTTCCCCACGGCGAACCCCAACGGATCGATGAGCAGGTGGATGGCGATGGGGAGCCGGAAGCGGTAGGTGGCCCAGAGCTCGAGCTGCGCTCCGAAGCCGGCGTTGCCCACGGGGATGATGGGACGGAGCATGAACTTGAACGAAAACACGCTCCCCACCCGCGGGGGGGCGACGATGCTCACGGTCAACCCGGCGGTGGTTGCCTCGGCGTAGGCGCCCTTCGGAACGTTTTCGTTTGACCCGAGGCGCACCTGGGCACGGTTCGCCGAGACCGCGACCACGAGCCCCACGGAGAGAGTCTCCTCCCGCATCGCCTCCTCGCCCCCGTCCATCTTCACCCGGTGCTTCAAGAAGACGCGGACGCGCTGACCCCGTTTCAGCCCGTGCCGCGTGCCGATGTCCACCACGGCCACGCCGCGCTTCGTCGACAGCACCCGCCCCACGGCGCTCAGCGCCACGGTCCGCTCGGACGGCGGCCGGGGGCCTGCGCGCGCCGAGGGCCCGTCCGCGTCCGTCGGCCCGGCGCGCTCCCGCGGAGGACGCCCGGGGGGCTGCCCCACCGGCGCCAGGCGCTCGACCGGTCGCAGTCCCGTCGCGACCGGCCCGAGGGGCCGGGCTTCCAGCCGCGCAATCTTCACCCACACGCGCCCCTCCTGCACGAAGAACCCGACGACGGTCCCATTGAACGTCCGCCGGCTCACGAGCTTGGGAGAGACGGGCGCTGCCAGGGAAAGCACCAGCATCCCCTGTGCACCGCAGGCCACGTAGAGCAGCTGCTGATGACGTAGCAGCGCCGACCCTGCACAGGGTAGGACCTGCTCCCGCGGCAGTCCCACGCCGACGTCGATGACCAGGGAATTCCCGCGGAGCGAGTACTTGGTCAGGCCTCCGGGCTGCGCACGGCTCGATGGAATCCTACCCAGGCAGAGTATCCAAACGAACACACCGCCGATGACAAGGCTTCGAGATTTCATCTTGTTCTCCCCTCCGTTGATCATATCACATCGCGATCAGCGCGCTTCGGCGCGATTCAGGGAGCGTAATCGTTCACGTGGTAGACGGCACAGCGCCCCCGCGCGCAGCGCGGACGATGAGGGGACGGGAGGATTGGAGGAGCGCCGCGCGCTACTGCAGCGATTGGCGCGTCGAGCGGGCGCACTTGTCGATGGCGCGCGCGAACTGCACGAGGCGTGCATCGTCGCCGAGCACGTCCGCCACACTCTGACAGGCCGTTGGCAGGGTGTCGGCCACACCGTTTGCCATCTCGCGCACCTCCCGGAGCACGAGCCTGGGGGCAACGCCCAGCTCGCCCGCCCACCGCTCCCAGGACCGGCGCGACAGATGACTCGCAAGCGCTTCGCCGTCTAAGTGAAACGCGAGCGTCGGCGCCAGGCGGCGGTAGGACGTGGTGTTGACGAGATCGTAGAACGGAGCGAGCTCCCAACGCCCCGTGGTTTCGTGCAGCAGCCTCGACAGGTTCTTGGCGTGATTGTCCCGGTTTCCGATGCAGAGGCAAAAAGCGACCCAGCGGATCAGGGCGCGCAGGTCCAGCCCGGGCTGCAAGCCGTCCTCCCGAATCACTCGCGCGCAGTCAGCCAGCGAGGGACCGCCGTGCTCTTCGTACTTCCGGTGCCTGGAGCAACCCAGCGCCTGCGCGAGGTCTTCCTGGTGTCTCCGGCGCACGGCCGGCAAAGCCACCAGCCACGCGCGTGGCGGATCGGGCGCAGGGGCGCCGGTCCGCTCCGTCGGTTCGCGATCGTACCGCGTTGTCAGCAGGGCCGCCCGGGACCCGGTCGGCAGGAGCGTTCCGCGCACCACACGGAGCCCGACACGCCGCGCGAGCTCGAGGCAGAGCAGCTCGTTTTCCACCAGGTTGGCATCGTCACGGCTGGGGAGCTTCAGGATGTGGGTGGACGCCGCGTCACCGAACGGGAGTAGCACGTCACCCCCTTCGCCGAGACGTACGGGGAGCTTGTCCTGGGCGCCGGCCAGGGAGAGTCGGGTGTGCTCACCCAGCACGGAGGCGCTCCCCCCCGGCGCACGCGCCAGCTCCTCGAGCTCCTCCGACCCGAGCCGACGGTAGAAACCATACGCGCCGGTTGTGAGCTGCTGCCGATCCTGGCCCAGGGTCAGCGCACCTGCGCACTCGCCGCCGAGCGCGGCGAGCAGCGCAAAGTCATCGTCCGTGCCGAGTCGCAACCTCTGGGCGATTCGCTCCCGGGCGCCTCCCTCTGGCAACAGGTTCCCGAACCAGTGCTCAGCCGATTCATCGTGGGCGCCCTCACGCAGTGGCAGCGAATGACTGATCGGCCAGGCGCGCTCGTCCGAAAGCCACTCTTCGGAGTAGGTGAAGCGCCAGGGCCGGAGCACTCCGACCAATCCGCGCTCGTGGTGAACGAACAGCTGGCTGGGGATGGTCAATCCTCACGCTCCGGAACGACCTCGACGCTGAGCGGCAGCCCAAGCGTTGACAGCACCGCCAGGACCTTTTCCAGATGCACCGTAGGCTTGCCGCGTTCGAGCTCACTGACAAACCGGGGACCGACCCCGGACAGCTCACTCAGCTCCACCTGGGTCAATCCCTGCCGGCGACGCGACGTTCTGACCACGGCCCCGAGCTGCGCTGCGCTTATTAGGTTCACTCGCTTCAAAGAGATGTTCCCGTACGGGAAGAGTATGCCCGAATCTCACAAACCTCAAGCCAAATATTACCGTTCGGGATGATAATGTCTTATAGAGGCGCGAGCACCATCAAATCTTCCCGTTCGGGATGATGGATCGTAAAAAGCAGGCGCTCGGAGCCAGGCCCAGGTCGGTGACACGGGGCAGCGCCGAGTGACAGGGAGGCTACTACTATTTGTTCCTACCGACGCCGACGGAGGAGCAGGCCGACCAGGCCGAGGAGCAGGAACAGGAGGGTCGATGCCGGGGAGCCGCCCGCCGTGCTGCAGCCGCCCTTCTGGGTCGCGCCGCAGGTTTCATCGATGAGCCCGTTGCAGTTGTTGTCCACGTTGTCGCCGCAGATCTCCACGGCGCCGGGATACACGCGGGAGTCGTGGTCGTCACAGTCCGAGGTGTCGCAGCTGCCGTCCTGGTCGAGGTCCGTACAGCCGGAGCACCCCTCGTCCACCAGCCCGTTGCAGTTGTTGTCCACGCCGTCACACGCCTCGGTGGCGCCGGGGTAGACGCTGGCGTCGTTGTCGTCGCAGTCCACCTCGAAGCAGTAGCCGTCGCCGTCAAAGTCGTCGCAGGTGGCGCAGCCCTCGTCAATGTCGCCGTCGCAGTTGTTGTCCACGTTGTCGCCGCACCGCTCCGCCGCGGCCGGGTTGATGGCGGCGTCGTTGTCATTGCAGTCCACGGTGTCGCAGTAGTTGTCTCCGTCGTTGTCCGTGCAGGAACCGCAGCCCTCATCGATGTTGCCATCGCAGTTGTTGTCCACGTTGTCGCCGCAGGCCTCTACGGCCCCCGGGTGGGTGGCGGCGTCGTTGTCGTTGCAGTCGTCGGCCGCGCAGGAGCCGTCGTTGTCCGCGTCGAGGCAGTTGCACCAGCCGATGTCGGAGATGCCCTGGAACACCGGGATGTCGCACACCTCGTCCACCAGGCAGTCGAGATCGTCCTGGCAGAGCTGCACACAGGTGGAGCCCATCCAGGTGGCGCAGAGCAGCCCGTCGTCACAGCTCAGGCTGGTGGTGGAGCTCGGGTTGCAGGACTGTCCCAGGCCGTTTTCGTTGGAGTCGTAACAGTCGGTGTTGCCGCCCGGCGTGGGCCAGCACGCCTCCCCCGGACCGCAGTCACCGCCGGCGATGTCGCAGTTGGCCGGCACCAGGCAGGTCTCGATCTCCACCGCGCAGTTGTCCCACACGCAGTCATTCCACTGGTTGGGATCGGTGAACTGGGAGCACTGGGTGTCGAAGCAGGCGTACATGCCGTCGTACTGCGCCTGGGCCGCCGCCGTGCCGGTGCCGAGGCAGCCGAAGTTGCAGGCCTGGTCCCCGGAGGGGCACGCCACCATGCAGTCGTACATCTGTTGACAGGTCGCCGTGCCGGTGCCCGCCGTGAAGCAGGTGTCGATTACGGGCTGGCAGTTGTTGGACATGCAGGTCTGGAAGTCCGCGGCCTGGTAACAGCCGTGGTCGATGCCGCACTGGGTGATGGCGTCGAACTCCGCCCGGCCCGCCACCGTGCCCTGCAGGTAGCAGTCCACCTGGCAGCCGTCGTCGTTGGGCGCGCAGGCGTTCATGCAGAAGTTGATGTCCGCGCAGCTCAGCACCTCACAGGCGGTGTTTACGCAAGTCCCGTTCGACTGGCACGCCGCGGCGCAGTAGCACATGTTCGGATCCGCGGTGCAGCTCGGCAGCGTGCCGCCGGTGATGCCCGTGACCCAGGGGGCGAAGAAGTCCACCCGGGTGTGGTTCCCGGTGCCCAGGCACGGATCCCCGGAGGGGGCGCCCACGGTGGAGTTCACGCCGATGACGTACCAGACGCCGGCAGTCTGATACAGCCCGGGACCGCCCGAGTCGCCGAAGCACACGCCCGTGCCGGCCGCGGCCGCGTTGCTCTGATAGGTTTGCTGCTGCACCGAGCTGATGTTGTTGTCCCCGGAGCGCTTGATCCCGCCGCCGGTTTCGTTGATGCCGTCGTTCACGCCGAACCCAACGTAGTGCACTGTCCTGCCGACCCACGTTCCACTCATCGCGCTCGTCTGGATGCTGTAGGTGGGCACACCCGTGGCCGGGCTGGTCAGGTGCACCAGGGCGATGTCATTGGCCTGGGTGCTCGGGCTGTAGCTCTGGTGCAGGTAGAAGGCGTCCACCTCGTGCAGGGTGTTGGCCGCCGGATTGTTGGCGTTGGAGCCCACGTAGAACCGCACCACCCCCGGGGTGAGCGTGATCTGGCCGACGTCGTCGTCCAGGCAGTGCGCCGCGGTCAGGACCCACTGGGGCGCGATCAGGGTCCCGGAGCAGAAGGAGCCGACGTACCCGTACCCGGGATGCATGATGGTCAGGGCGCCGACTCCGAGCCACCCGGACTCGTTGACGCCACCGACGATGGGCTGCTGATTTCGGCCCAGGTCCGGAACCGGCTCCTTGCCCGCACAGCCGACCAGCAACAGCGTGAGGAAGGGCATCAGCAGGCAGCGGGAATGACAGGTGCGGAACATGTGGGCTCCTTTCCGATGGGCCGGGCCGAGGTCACTGCCCCCGGCCACAGGATACTCTCAGCCATGTAGATCGTAGGAAGGACACACCAGAAGTGTCAAGCAGACAATCGGAACGTCTCAAATCAACTCCTGAGGTGCAGCCCTTCCCCTACTCCACTTTCCCGATGCCCGACTGCGCCACGATCATCACGAGCATGGCGATCATCGCCCCCAACAGCAGCGCGATCACCACCGCCTTGATCACCTCCGTGGCCCGACTGGCCGGCCGGGTCCGGCTGATATAGTTCAGGATCCACAGGGTGACCGCCATCAGGAATCCTCCCACGGCGACGCCCAGAAACGCCGGGTTCACCCGCCCCGACTCGGCATGACACCCCGCCGCGGAGGCGCCCCCGAGGACAACCCAGAGCTGAACCCAGAGCTGGACCCAGCGCTTCGATACACTCCTGGACACGATTCGATCTCGCAGCAACACAGCGACAATAGCACAAGAGCGGGCCAGGGATCTCGCGTGGGAAACCTGCGGCTGCGGCACGAATCCAAGCAGTCTTCCAAAGGGCTGCGCCGGGATCAACAGCGACAGCACCTCCCGGTCGCGCCGACTGCACCACGTGAGCACGAACGCCTTGCCGATCGAGGGAAAACACGGGATTATCACCGCATCACACCCACAGCGAGAGGACGCCATGAAAGCGCGCGAGTCGAATCCGGTCCCAGGGACGCCCGAAGCCACGCAGAGGGCAACGGCGCCGCCGGTGCCCATCGGCATGGAGCAGGTGCTGCTCATGGCCGGGGTGCACGAGGGTTTTTCCCAGGCCCTGGTCCGCGATCCGCAACGCTCGGCCGAGGCCGGCGCGGTGGCGCTGACGGCCACGGAGCGCGCGATGCTGCGCTCGGTGGACGAGGCGGCGATCCGCCGGATGGCTGTGCGGGTCGCCGAGGCAACCGACGAACCGACCCGTCGCGTGTTCCTGACCCGGGCGTCCGGGGCCATGGCCACCCTCGCAGTCGGTACCGCGGGCGCCGCCGGTCTGCCCGGCTGCGGCAGCAAGAAGGCCGACTCCCCGGCCAACAAGAGCAGCTCCCCCGAAGCCATGGAGGGCGGAGGGGAGACGGCGGAGACGATGCGGCCGCAGCCGATCATGCGCGAGCGAATGCACCGGATCAACGCGCCCACCGGGATCCGACCGAATCCCACGCCGCGAATCTACGCCAACACGCCGAAGGTGACCGGGCCCCTCGAGTCCCGCAAGGTCCGGGGCGCCGTGTGGAAGCACCTGCAAGAGATCCGCACCTGTTGGCTGCCGCAGGACTGGCGCATGCGGCGACAGCCTCAGGGCAAGCTTCACGTGGAGCTCACCATCGACCCGAAAGGGCGCGCCAGCGGCGTCCGGGTGCTCGGCGACACGCTGCGGGCGCCCCAGGTCGAGAAGTGCGTGCTCAAGGCCATCCCCACGTGGCAGTTCCCCGCCTCGGGCACGAAGAAGACCGTCGCCGAGGTCGAATTCAGCTTCGTGGTCAGCATGTTCCCCTGAAAGAAAACGCAGGCGGAACGTCGCGGAGCTCAGAAGGTCGGTCCCGTGTGCTCCATGGGGAGGCGCTGTCCGGAGAACTGGTACTCGTAGCGGCAGGTGTCCTCGAGGGAGGTGTAGGCGGCGAAGGCCATCTCACCGGTGACCTGGCCCTCCAGGCTGTACTCGCAGATGCCGTCGCAGGTGATGGGCGCCTGGGCCGCGAACCAGCCCTCGGGATCCGCGGTTCCGAGGAACTCCCACCAGCAGCCGAACACCGGCGCCGCGATCTCGAGCAGCCCCCCGTCCTCGGCGATGTACATCTTGCCCCAGTCCCCCTCCTCGAGCGTCGGCGGCAGGCAGGTGGGGTCGTCCGCGTCGGCGATGACCGCGGTCACGAACACGTCGAATGCACCCGCGATACCGCGGGGCTCGGCCACCCACACCCCTGTCACGTCCATGGTCCACGGCGCCTCCGGGGACTGGTTCAGGCGCAGCACACCCGACACCTCGTACTCGCCGCCGGGGAGCATCCCCTCGGTGTCGAGGTCGCCGTCACAGTAGCCGTCACCCCAGAACCCGAGCCTCATCGCGCAGGGATTGCCCTGGAGCAGCACCCGGCCGTCGAGCAACACGCCGTACTCGCAGCAGTGCGGGGACGGGCAGTCGTCGTCACAGCCCCCCAGGCCGGGCAGGGCCGTGCCCTGGATCCGGTAGGTACCGCCGTCGTAGCTCTCGGGGTTGGTCAGCAGCGCCGAGGTGGTTATGAGTTGCGCCTCTGTGGTCAGCTCGGAGGCGCAACCCTCCTCTTCGACCAGACACAAGCCGTAGTCGCACTGCACACCAAGGGGCTGGGGGAAGCAGATCGGACACGCCATGCAGTCCACGAGGCAATCCACCGGAGGATCCCCGGGGGTGGTTCCCAGCTCGTAGAAGCACGGCAGCTCGGCCAGGTCGCTGCGCCGAGCCACCCGGGGGCAACCGTTGCAGCAGTCGAAGGGCATCGCCACCACGCAGTCGTCGTCGGTGAGGCACTCACCATAGGGGCACTCCACGAGCACCGTGCCGAGGTCGGACCGGCAGCGTCCGTCCAGGCACTGGACCATGGGACCGCACTCCATGTCCGGATTGCACTCCCACAGATCCCAGCACTCGTACTCCGGGTTGTCCACCCCCAGGGTGCGCCCCTCGCAGCCCGCCACGAGCGCAACAGCGAACGACACACAGACGAGTGAACCGACAGCTCGACGATACGCGTTGGTCATTGTATAGGCTCCTGGCAGACGGCCCGATCACATCCCTTTGTAGCACGATTCGCTGCGATTGGCGTCCCCGGTTGGGGTACACTTCGGAAGAGCAAACCAGGAGGTGCGTGATGAACCATCGGACCCGCCGACCACGTGCCGTCTTCACGGCCGTCGCCACCCTGGCACTCTGCGGGGCCGGCGCCTCGGCCCGCGCGCAGAACGGGGCGACCCTGGAGTCGGTGGAGCTCTACGGAAACCTGAACACCGTCGGCGTGGCCGCGACCATCTCCGGCGACGACAACGGCGACTCCACGGCCACCCTGACCTACGCGGCCGTGGGCAGTGGGACCGTGTACCCGGGCCACCCGTTGGTGCGGCTCGACGGCCTGCGGTTCGCGGGCTCGGTGTTCTACCTGGAAGCGGGCACGGAGTACGACGTGACCGTCGTCGTGAGCGATCCGGACAACCCGGCCGACGAGGTGCAGACCGCGCGGATCACCACGCGGGCCGACGCGCCTCCGACCCCCACAGGGGGAGAGCTCTGGGTGGATGCCGAGAGCGGTCTGGACACCAATCCAGGAACCCAGTCCCAACCCCTGGCTACGATCCAGGCCGCCGTGGACCTGGCCCAACCCGGCGACACCGTGCGCCTGGCGCCGGGGATCTACTACGAGCACGTGGACCTGCCCCGGGGAGGCGCCGCCGACAATCCGCTGGTGATCCTCGGCGAGCCCGGGGCGATCCTGAGCGGCGCGGACCAACACCTCGCCGAGTCAGGCCCGGTCTGGACCGCGGAGGGAAACGACATCTACTCCACTCCCTTCACCGGCAACTGCTGGTACCTGGCAGCCGACGACGTCCGTATCTACGACTACCAGAGCCTCACCGAGCTGCAGGAGGAGAGCGGCAAGATGGGCGTCCCAGGCGCGCTCCCGGGCGGATTCTACGTGGACGCGGGCGCCGGGCTGCTGCATCTCCGGCTCCCCGACCGCAGCAATCCCGCGGATCACGTGATCTACGCGACGATCCGCGACGTGGGCATCCTGATCGACACCATCACCGACGTGGTGATCGAGGGGCTCGA
Organism: bacterium; assembly: GCA_043825095.1. Classification (GTDB taxonomy): domain Bacteria; phylum Myxococcota_A; class Polyangia; order HGW-17; family JAJRWW01; genus JBDRSE01. The sequence continues at coordinate 11,970 of JBDRSE010000012.1, read as the reverse complement.
GATCCGTCACTTCGGCGAGGTGGCCGTGGACGTGCGAGACAGCCGGCGCAGCTGGGTGCGGCGAAACCACCTCCACCACGTAAACGCCGGGGTGCGCCTGCGTCGCCCGGAGAGCCACGACAACGTGGTGGAAGACAACCGGCTGCGGGACACGTCGGTGTACTTCTGGCCCTGGGACTCGTGCAAGGCAGAGACCTGCGAGGCCTCCGGCGTGTCAGTGACCGGCGGGGAGGGCAATGTCGTGCGGCGGAACACCATCGAGGGCTTCTTCAACGGCGTCTACACCGGCGAGTGGGACACCACGGACGAGTCCATCGCGCGTAACACGGACGTGACCGAGAACACTTTGTTCCAGATCGGGGACGACGGATTGGAGCCGGAGGGCGCCTGCGTGAACCACCGGTTCGTGGAGAACACCATCGTGGAGGTCTACAACGCCATCTCCCTGGCGCCCATCGATACCGGGCCCACCTGGCTGGTGCGCAATGTGGTGGTGGGCTTCAAAGCCCATGTGCTGAAGCTGAACAACGCCTCCACCGGCTATATGTTCGCGTACCACAACACCAGTGTTCCCCACCCGGACGAGGACGGGGCCCAGCCGCTGTCGCCGTCAGTTCCCTTCGGCGGCTTGGTCGCGCGGAACAATATCTGGACCTCGAACCGCTATGTCATCGAGTACGGCGACACGAGCCTGCTGGGCGTGGTGGATCTGGACTACGACGATCTGTGGACCCACGACGTGGAGGGCGTCGGCCGCTTCGTGAAGTGGCTCGACGTTCGCTACGCGGACCTGGCCGAGCTCCAGACCGGGACGGGCCTGGAGCTCCATGGGCTGCAGACCGAGCCGGTGTACGAGGACGCCGCCGGCGGCAACTTCACCCCCGTGGAGGGCAGCCCGCTGCTCGACGTGGGACTGCCGATCCCAGGCATCAATGATCGCTTCAGCGTCGACGGCCCGGACATCGGCGCCTTCGAACGCGGGGGCATCCAACCCGGGCCCGACGACGGCGGAGTCCCCTGGCCCGACGGAGGCGGCGCGCCCTGGCCCGACGCCGGCACGCCCTCGGGAGACGGCGGCACTACGCCCCCCGGCGACAACGACAGCGGCTGCGGCTGCCGGAACAGCGCGGGCGCGACCCCGGCGTGGCCGCTGCTGATCCTGCTTTCCTGGCTCACACTTCGACGACGCAGGAGGTCCCGATGAGTCGCAGCGTGGGCGAAGAGCGCGTTCTGACCGCGCTGGCGGAAACCATGGCGAACGTCGAGCCGGTAGATCTCGGCCCGGTTCGCGAGCCGTCCGACTCGGCGTCTTCGGCTTCGAATCGCTACGAGGAGCTGGGAGAGATCGGCCGGGGCGGCCTCGGCGTCGTGGTGGAGGCCTTTGATCAGGATCTGCGTCGCATCGTGGCGCTGAAGCGACCGCGGAGCGATCGTCTCGGGGACGTGTCCGTGCTCATCCGGGAGGCGCAGATCACCGCTCAGCTCGAGCACCCCAACATTCCCGCCGTGCACACCCTGGGCATCGACGGCCAAGGCCGACCGTTTTTCACCATGACCCGGCTGCACGGCGAAACCCTCGGGGCGCTGCTCAAGGCGCGACGCGCCGACGAGCAGGTCCGAAGCCGGCTCTCCACCACGAAGCTGCTGCGCATCCTGGCCCAGGTGGGCTACGCCGTGGCCTTTGCCCATGATCGGGGAGTGCTGCATCGCGACCTGAAGCCGGACAACATCATCATCGGCGAGTTCGGGGAGGTGCGGCTCATGGACTGGGGCATCGCCAAGCTGCTCCGGGAGGGCCCGGAAAGGCCCGGCGCCGGGTCGTCCACCCCGACCACCTCGGTGGAGACGGGCGACACTAGGGCCGGCACCTTCACCGGCACACCGGGTTACGCCGCACCGGAGCAGATCCAGGGACTGCCGGACATCGACGCCCGCGCCGATATCTACGCCCTCGGTGCGCTGCTCTTCGAGATGATCTCGGGTCGACCTCCGGTCACCGGGGAGAACGTGGCAGCCCTCATGTCCCGCACCCTCGAAGGCCGGGTCACGCCGCTCAAGAGCCTGGTGCCGGTGTCCGATCCTTTGGCGGCCATCGTGCACAAGGCCCTCGCCCGGGAGCGCGAGCATCGCTATGCGAACGTGCTGGCGCTGCTCGAGGACCTCGAGGCCATGCAGGAGGGCAAGCGGGTCACGGCCCTGGAAGAGGGCTGCCTCAAACGCGCGGGGCGCTGGTACTTCGGCCGCTCGCCCAAGATCGCCCGGCTGCGCAACATCGACGTGGACATGACCGCCTGGGCGAGCTACCTGGTGGGGTTGGCCACCGGTGCGGTGTGCGTGGCGCACGGCTGGACCTGGGTCGGCCGCTACTGGTGGGCCTACGCCATCGTCGGCCTGGTGGCCAGCGCCGCGCCGCTGTACACCCTCCTGCGCAAGGAGCGCCCGGACGATCCCGGCGCAATGCTCGCCCTCAACGAGGACTACTACACCAGCTCGGGTGTGAGCGGCGCGCGCTCCACCCTCGCCACCGCCCCCACCGAAGCGGGCCCCGTTGGCGATCATCGCGCCGCAGACTAGGATTTCCCGGTCTCTGCCGGAATAACCGGCCACATCTCGGTGCGGTCGCACACGGCGCAAAACCCTGAAATTCCACCGCAACGCATCTAATCAACCCACCCTGAGCGCAGAAACGCACTTGACCCAGGCGCGCTCGCACGCTACTCATGTGCCCACAAACTGCGGCGGAGACGTTGTATTCGCGCGTGTGAGGAACGAACTTGGACAAAACAGACCAGCCTGAAAATCACCTCCTTTGCAATCGCACCCTCCCCACTGAACGCGGGGGTGCATCATGACTCGCGGCACCTACTCCCAGGGAAAACGGCGGCGCGAATCGGACAAGGCTCGCAAGAAAAAAGAGAAGGCCGAGCGGCGCACGCGCCGTCGGGATGAGGGCCCGGCCGAGGACGTGATCGTCTCCGCAGACGAAATGACCGGCGCGCTGCCCTCCATCGAGGCGGCCATGTACGCCTTCGAAAACCGGGGCGACGCGGACCGCAGCTCCGCGTCCATCCCCTGTCGTCTCTTCGTGGGCGGCCTGAGCTGGAACACGACCACGGACATGCTGCGGGCGACCTTTGCCGAGTTCGGCCCGGTGGCCGACTGCGCCATCGTCACGGATCGCGACACCGGCAGCTCCCGCGGCTTCGGGTTCGTGACCATGGCGGACCGCAAGGACGCCACTCGCGCCATCAAGAAGCTGCACGAGGCCGACCTCGACGGTCGCAACATCGTGGTGAACATCGCCACGGATCGCCAGCGCTGATCCCCAGCCACCTCCGGTCTCTACTCCTCCGCCTCGCAGAGGGCAGCGGTTACTGCACAATGGCCCCACAGGGGAAGTTCGCGAGCAGGGTGACCTCCTCGTCGCTGAGGAAGGTGTCACAGGCCTCGCCGAGAAGCACGAGGGTGGAGGCATCCTGCATGTCCCAGTCCTGCCCATACACCAGATCCACGCTGTTGAGCTCCACGTGGCCCTGGTCGGCCTGCTCCAGATCGACGATCCCGTCCACCTGCAGCTCGCAGGACCGGATGCCGAAGATGATCTCGTAGAAGGCGTCCACCAGCTCGTTCTGGCTGTTCGCCACGTAGAAGGGCGCGTCCGTGCCGCCCCCCACCGGGAGCCCGACCCCGGCGTTGGCCATGTCCTGCAGGTGGGCGTCGCTCACGCCGCTGCCCACGCTGAGGATGAAGAGCCGGACACCGGCGGCAAAGGCGGCCTGGGCCGCGGCCACAGACTCGGGCTGGCCCTCCTGGGGATTGGGCACGTCGCAGGTGTCGGGCTCGCCGTCGGTGGCCACGACGATGACCTTGGGTGAGGCCGGGCCGTCCGGAGGGTCCGGCATGGCCAGCAGCTCGGCCGCCACCGCACCGATGGACTCACCTGTGGGTGTGTCTCCGGCGGGGGCATTGCCGGTGAGCAGCGGCTCGATGTTGCCGAGGTTGTTGAGCTCGGGTGGCACCGAGGTGAGCACCGGACAGTCGCCGCCGGCGTACCCCCCATTCGAGGTGTACAGCGTCGCGCCGAAGATCACGCGGTCCTGGAGCTGGGTCACCACGCCGTCAGGGTCTGCCACCAGGGCGGTGGTGACCGCCTCCCAGCGGTCCACACTGCCAAAGGACGAGGTCATGCTCCCGGACTGGTCGATGAGCAGCAACACCGTGGGAATCACCGGGGCCAGGTCCACGGTCACGGTGCCGCAGCCCGGCACGTCTGGGAAGGTCGAGTCGCCCGTCCCCGCGTCCCCGGGATCGGCGATACAGCGCCCGTGCCCCGCGCAGATCTGGCCGTCCGGGCACTGCTCCCCGGTCCCGTCGCAGTCCCCGGTACACACCCCGTCCACGTTACAGTACAGATCCGGCCCGCAGTCGTTGTCCAACACGCAGTCAGTGCCGCACAGCGGATCGGCGTCGTAACGGTCGCAGGGCGGGATCCCCGCGCCGGAGAACTCCGAGTCACAGCCTGCCGCCCCCATCACCAGCACTGCGATCACAATCGAGAGTGAGAAACGCATGGTCATCTCCACACCGGTTGTTCTGCGCGGTGCCCGAGTCGACTTGCACCGCTTAGATCATTTTATCTTTTAATTCAGGAGGGATCAACGCACCGCTCGATTGTGGGAGCCATGACTTTTCTGGGAGCAGTGATCGCGGGCTAAGGACACCGATCGCGGGCTTCAGGGCAGAGCTCGGGGCCCAGCCGGACGGGCTAGGGAGCGGAGTACTCGTCGGCGCCGATGTCCGGCGAGGAATCCCGCACCTGGCCATCGATGTCATCGTCGCACAGGCCCGCGGCCACGGCCACTCCCTGATCGATGGCCGCGGCGGCCCCCGGCGCCAGGTGCAGGTCGCCGCCCGCGCCGTCCTCGAACAGGGACAGCGGCGCGCTCTCGAGGTTGCCGGCCTGGGCGGCCGAGGCGCCGTCCCGCTCCCGGAGCGGGTGGGTCACGATGTTGTTGGTGATCTCCACGCCGGCCGCGGTGTCGAAGCGCCACTCGATGGACGAGAAGTTGCCCCCGGTGGACACGATGGTGTTGTGCAGCGCCCGGGCGTAACAGGCCGACCAGAAGCAGATGCCGCAGTCGAAGCCGTCCGGGGAGGCGAGCAGGTCCGGGTCGCCGACGAAGATGAAGTTGTTGCGCACGATGCCGCCATAGTGCCCCACGTAGCCGCTCACCCCGGGGCAGGGATCGTCCGTAAAGGTCCGGGCCTCGCCGCTCGTGGCCAGGCCGAAGCCCACGCCCCGGGCGTTGTCGATCATCACGTTGCGCTCCACCACGGTGTCCCGGCAACCCCGCCAGCAATGCACCGCATGCTCGGACAGACCCGTGTCGCACCAGAACCCCTGGAACACGTTGTCGCGGATGACCCAGCCCCGGGCCTGGTGGCCGTCCACGCCGCCGGTGTAACAGCCGCCCGAGGTGGGATTCACGTTGGGCCGCCCCACGTCGGTCAGCTCGAGGTGGGAGCAGGCGATCACCCCGTCGTCCGGAAAGTACCCGCCGGCGTTCGGGTTGATCTTGATCGCCTGCTCCCGGGGATCGATGAGGTGCACGTTGTAGATCAGCGTCCCCACCGTGCTGCCGGTGTCGGTGGACACCACGTGGATGGGGTGTGTGTACGCTTCCCGAATCGTGATGTCCGCGACGGTCACATTGGACGCCGCGATGGTGATGATCTCCGTGCCGCTGTAGTCGTCGTCCAGCACCACCGCCTCACGGTTGCCGCTCGCAGATCGGATCGTCACGTTCGGGCTGGAGATCCAGAGGTACGCCCCGCCCAGGGCGTAGTTCCCATCCGCCAGCACAAAGGTGTCCCCCGACTGGGCCGCGTTCACCATCGCAGGCAGGTCGCTCGACGTGTCCACCGGGATGATGTTCTCGGTGGCCGGGTTCGGCGGATCCAGCGCCGGGCACCCCGGCCCGGGCTGCGGACCGCCGCCGTCCGCCTGGGCGGAAGCGTCCTGCTGCCCCCCGCCGTCCGCCTGCACTCCGGCGTCAACCGTCCCGCTGTCCCCGCCGGTCTGGTTGTTCCCTCCCGAGTCGTCGTCGCCGCAGCCGGCGAAGACAATCGCCGCCGCGCAAAGGATCGCCGTGAGCAGGGCCCCGGTGCTTCTCATGCTACGCCTCCCATGGATCAAAGTTGTGAGATCATACCAGGCGGGAACGGATCGCGGCTACTCCGAACTCTTGGGCCGCCGGACCTCTCCCCCAATCCGACGAGCCGGGCGCGTCCGAGTCAGGGTGCTCCGCAGGCTCACGCTTCATGACTCCTCCTCGTCGCTCCCATGGTGACCAAAGGCGCGCCGCAAATCAACGATACAGGTACGCGACGCTGCGGTAGCGGTCCAGCAGCGAGGGCACCCCCGGACCGATCTCCAGCTCCAGCTCGAGGGACTCCCGAAAGTCCACGGCGTCGCCGAGCACGTGCCAGCGACAGCCGCTCACCCGCCCCATGCCGGTGGCGTCGGGCGGATCCACCGCCACTCCCCAGCTTTGGGCAAAAGGCGTCGCCTCGGTGCCGAGCTCGAAATAGAAGGCGCTGTTCAGATAGTCCTCCGTGCCCGTGCCCGGAATGGCGCGCTCTCCATCGACCCACCCGAGCTCGTCACCCTCGAGAAAGTTCAGGGTCGACGAGAAGGCGCCGCCGTCCAGGCCGTGTCCCTCCAGCATGAGGCAGACCCCCACCAGCCGCCCACGACCGTCGGCGCTCGCCAGGGGATGCGCACCGGCAGCCGGCCCCAGCGTCTCGTACCGCTGGGCCGTCAGATGTCCCCACGCTCCCTGGGGAACCGCCGGCGTCACGTCCGCCGCGAGCTCCAAGGCAATCGCGCTCAGGCCGCGGTTCTCCAAGGTCCACTCGGCCCGGGTCTCGAACGGCATGGGCAGCCGCAGCTCCAGCGTCACCTCACTGCCGTCCCGGGTCGCACCCAGCGCCAGGCTGTCACCGTCCACCAGGTCGAGCCCCGAGCCGAAGAGCTCCCCCAGCGGCAGCGCGATCGCCGGCTCGGGATCGTCGTCCCAGCGCGCGGCGATCCACAGGTCCGTCGCGTCGCCGAAGGCCGCCTCCGACGCGGTGACCCGCAGCGCCTGGATCGTGCCGGGACCGGGCAGGTCCAGCACGGTCACCAGCGCGCTCGGCTGCACTCCCGGCGACACCACGACAGGCGCCCCTTGCGCTGGGGGGCCGTCGCTGAGCAGCCCCAGCGCCTCGTCGCGCCCCGGGAGTCGCGTCTCACCCGCTGTCCGCTCCCCCACCACCGCATCCAGCACCACGTCGGTCTGGTGGTAGTACAGGTCAAAGGCGCCAAGCCCATCGAGGACCACGACGAGCTTGGACGAAAACACCACCGGGTAGTACCAGGCCAGGTAGCTCGTGACCCCGGCGCCAAAGGGCGGCGCGAAGAGCTCGGCCCCAACCCCGGTCAGGGCCTCGCGCAGCGGAATCTGCACCGCGGGCACCGACCCGTCATCGACGTAGATCCGCAGCACCTCCCGGTCCGGCTCCTCCGTGCTCAAGGAGAAGGCGGTCATCCAGAGCCGCGCCAGCCGCCCCGACCCCTCGAACCGCGCCATCACGAACCCGCGGACATACTCCTCCTCGCACCGCTCCAGATCCAGCACGATGGGCACCAGCTCCCCGTCCTCGGCTTCGGCGTCCGCGCTCGCGCACCGGAAGTGATTCATGTCCCGGTTGCCGTGCTCCAGCAGCGCGATGGGCAGGGGCTCCCCCAGCAGCCGGTCCTCGCTGGACTGCTGCCGATAGACCCCGTCCCCAAACACCGGCAGCCCGTCCCAGTCTGCCAGCACCGCCAGCGCCCCCTCGTCAGCGGTCTCTGCCGGCAGGATCGTCACCCGGGGATCCACGTCCACCGCCACGGCAGCGTCCGGGTTCCCGTCACCACCGCTGCCGCCGCAGGACACCAGGCACACGGCCCCCAGCAGCCCGGCCGCCCTCACCAGTGCCGCCGCTGCACCTAATCTGCTGACAAGCTTCTGTTCACAACGCACCACAGACGCACCCACACGATCCTCGTGCTTTACCGATCGACGAGAAGTCTACCATCGGGAACGTTGCTATAGAAGGAGGGGATCAGCGCCTCAGCGCTTGCGGGCGCCGGCGGCCTCAGCGCTTGCGGGCGCCGGCGGCCTCGGCGGCGCGGGCGAGGAGCTCGTAGGGCTGGCAGCCCACCACGGGGAAGGGTTGGTCGCCGAAGAAGAAGGCGGGGATGGCGGTGACGCCCCGGGCGTGGGCCTCGTCGCGCAGCGCGTCCACGCGCGCGAGATAGTCGGGGTCGTCGGCGGCGCGTACCACCGCGTCGGGATCGAGGCCGGTTTCCTCCGCGAAGCGGCGCAGGCCGTCGTCGGACTCGACGTCGATGCCGTGGCGCCAGAAGCCGGACATGGCGGCCTCGCGGAAGGCGTGGAGCCGCCCCTCGTCCCGGGCGAGCTCGGTGGCGGCCAGGGCGCGGCGGGTGTTGGGCACGTGCCCGGTGATCTGCATGTCGTCGATGTCGAAGCGCGCGGCGAAGTCGGTGAGGTAGCGCTGGGTCTCCTCGAGCTGGTCCGCGGGAAAGAAGGTGGAAACCGGCACGCCGCCGGGGGGGGTCTCGGGATGCAGCTCGAAGCCGATCCAGTCGAGATCGATCTCATAGTTCCGTAGGAGCCTGACCAGGCTGCTCTGCTCCGCCACGAAGCAGAACGGTCAGACGTAGTCGGAGTAGAGCTTCAGCTTCAGCGCCATGATCGCCCTCCGGGCCGAATTCCGGATTAGTATTATCCGTTTTGCCGAAATGGCAAGCCGTCCTGCCGGGCGGTGCGGTGAAAAAAGCCCCTCGCCGATGGGAAATCAGGGCATACTATCAACTGCTTCGGAGCTGTTCGTGAGAGTTTTCAACCTCAGCCCCAGAAGGTGTCGGTGTCGCAGAGGCCTGAGCGCTCAAGTCCTGCCGGCGATGCTGTTGTGCTGGGCCGGGACCGCCTCGGTCCAGGCTGCTCCGGCGCGCCTGCGCGACACCGCGCGCGCGGTGGTGATGATCTCCCCGGCGAGCCAACGGGACGCGTCCAATCGCACGCTGCAGGCGATCCGGGGACAGCTCAGCGACGTGGCCGTCGCGCTCCGGGTGTACGAGGTCACCCGCCTGGCCGCCTCGGGCGCGGCACAGCTCGCCGCGGCACGCACCACGGCGATCTCCTCCGGCGCCCTGGTGGTCTTCTGGTTCGACGAGACCACGGGGGACGTGTCGATCTACCTGCACGCAAAGGACGGCGGACGCCTGGTGCGGCGCAAGGTGAAAGCGGCCGGCCCCGAGGGGCGCTTCGAAGCCCTGGCAGTGATCGTCAGGTTCGCAGTGCGCGCGCACCTGCAGGGCGAGAAGGTCGGCGTCCGCCTGCCCCCGGCTCTACCCCGGCGCCCGATCGCCAGGCCTGCCCCGCGCAAGTCGCCTGCACACCCGCGCAAGCCGCCGCCCAAGCGGCAGGCTCGGGTCGGACTCGAAGCGGCCTACGAGGCGGACATCTACAACGGCGATCCGCAGCTCGCCCACGGCCTTCATGTGGCGCTGCTGGTGCACCCCCAGCGCCGATGGACGGTCTACCTCGCCTTCCGGATGGAGGCGCCCCTCGACACGGAAAACGAACACGCCGGCATCTCGCTGCGCCGCTACCCCATCGAGCTCGGCGCGCGCTTCGAATGGCGCTGGAGCAAGCTGCTGCTGGGTGCCCAGCTCGGGCTGTCGGTGACGCCGTTCCAGGTCAAGACGTGGGTGAAGAACGGCGAGCACACCGCTGACAGCGTTCCCGTCGCCGCCGTCGTCTCCGTCGCGCCGAGCCTGGTGCTCGCCTACCGAATCATCAAGCGCCTTACGGTAAGGCTGACCATCGGCGCCCGGATCCAGCTGAACCCGTACCGTCAGGTGGTGGACACCGAAGATCCCCAGGGGCGGCTGGTACTCGAGCCCTGGCGCGTCCAGCCCACGCTGTCGCTGGGATTATCCACTCCATTATTCTAATTCGTTATGATGTGATACTGATTTGATTCTCAGCAGGTTTGCCCTATCTGGTACGACTATTGGACTCAGCAATTATCGGCTCCGGCGAGCCGAACCACGGATTGTGAACCGTGCGACACCGCGGAGACACACCTGAAAAACCGTCGCCGCTGTACGAACAGCTCCGCGATTGCCTGACCCGTCACGTCAGTCGAATCACCGCGACCGCCATGCTCTCCCGCGCTTGCCAGCGCAGCGGACTCGCGGCGGGCTCCCTGGCGCCGGGACACGTCTCGCGACTCCTGGTGGACCTCGAGCCGGCCATGAGGCTCTATCTGAGGCCCCGCGCGGTTCGCGCAGCGCGCGACGTGATCCGATCCCTTGGCAGCTCCCAGACGACGACCGCCGGAGCGCCAAGCCACGGCACCTCCGAGGGCGCCGATGTCGAGATCCTGGTCCAGCGGGTCGAAGACATCGACACCGCGCGCAACGCGGCCCTGCGGCTCTCCCGGGAGGCGGGCCTGGGAAGCGTGACGTCGGTGAAGGTGGCGACCGTGGTGTCCGAGCTCGCCCGGAACATCCACCAGTACGCCGGCGAGGGTTTGATCCTTTTGCGCGCCCTCAATGGGACTCGTCCCGGTATGCGCGTCACCGCCCAGGACTCCGGACCGGGCATCCCGCACCTGGATCAGGTGCTCTCCGGGCGCTGGCGCTCCAAGCACGGCTTGGGTCTAGGACTGCTCGGCACGCGTCGCCTCATGTGCAGCTTCGAAATCGAGGCCGCTCCCGGTCAGGGTACAAAGGTGGTGGTGGAAAAATACGCGTGAGCCCAAAGTCTCATGCACAGACCGACATCCCCCGGCGACACTGTCCATCTGTCCCCAAATTGTCCTGTTAATACAAGGTGTTATATTTAGTACCCCCCGGTCCATGGGGGAAAGCCCACTACATGGACAGAGGCATGAAGGACAAAGACGCCGAACGCGGATCCATGCAGCAGGCACAACCGAACAGGATCGACGTGGAGCTGGCGAGCGCGGCGGCCGCCGGGAGTGACGACGCGCGGCGGGAGCTGGCAGAGCGCGTCCTGGATCGGATCCGCACCACTGTGCGCTACCTCTGCGGCGATCACGCGGACGCCAGCGACATCACCCAGCAGTGTCTGGTGGAGGTGCTCCGCTCCGCCGGCTCCTTCCAAGGCCTGAGCCGCCTGGAGACCTGGGCGGATCGCATCACCGTCCGCACGGCCATGCGGCTGCTCCGCCGGCGACGGCAGCAGGAGGCGCGCTTCCGCACCACCGAGCTGCCCGAAGCCGCCACCACGGACACGCCGGAGGCCGCGCTGGACCGCACCCGGGTGCAGGCCAGCATGGCGAACCTGCTGCAGAAGCTCACGCCGGAGCGCCGTACGGTCCTGACCCTGCAGATCGTCTACGGCTATTCAATTCGGGAAATCGTCGAGCTGACCGAAGCGCCGCCGGAGACGGTGCGGGATCGGCTCAAAGTCGGAAAGAAGCAGCTGCGTCGCCTGATCCTCACCGACGACGCGCTGCGGGAATGGGCAAAGGACGTGCTGCCATGACGAGTGCCACCGAGGCCAACACGGCGTGTGAACGATACGAAAGGCTGGACCGGAAGCGGGCCGAGGGCGAGGCGCTGTCCTCGGATGAGCGTCGCTTCCTGGAAGAGCACCCGCAGTCCTGCGGGGAGTGCGCCGCGGTGGAGCTCGTCACGGCGGCGATCCGCTTTTCGGACGGGGAACCCCCGTGCGAGCCGCTGGACGAGCTGTCCCGACGTCGAATCGTGAACGGTGCGCTCCAGCAGCTGGACGAGGCCGCGGCATCCGTCGAGGCTGCGCCGGAGGCCCCCCTCCCGGCGTCGGCCCCCGAAGGGTCGGGTCGCGGCCGTCGACGCGTTGCCTCCCT
>JBDRSE010000011.1:0-35840 GCA_043825095.1 bacterium | reverse complement strand
AGGCGATCAAGCAACCGGGCGCGGCTCGCAACGGATTGCGCCTGCCTCCCGGCCCGGCGCCGATGACGAACGAGCTCCTTGTGCCAGGTCGCCGTCCACCCGAGAAGCTGCCGGCGGAGGCTCGGCGCGAGACCGAGACTCCGCGGATCCACGCGGCGGAGCGAGTGGAGCGCCCGCCCGGTGAGGAGCCGAAAGGCCTCGTGGACATTCCGCACCGGGACGGCGCGTGCGCCCTGCTCGGCCGCGAGGGTCTCGAGGTTGACGTAGGTGCCGTTGGCGGCCTTGAGCACCTTCTTGCCCGCCGGATAGCCGATGATCTTCTTGCCCGCCCGGAGCGCCGCGCGGAGCTTGTGCTCCAGCCCACCCACCCGACCCACGGTGCCGTCAGGGGTGATCGTCCCGGTCATGGTGACCTCGGGCCGGACCGGCACCCCCAGCGCCGCGGCCAGAAATCCGGCCGTGAACAGCGCCCCTGCGGAGGGTCCGTCGATGAAGCCCTTCGTCTCGGCCAGGAACCGGTACTCGGGCAGCTCCCGACCGAGGGCGCGGCTGGCCGCGCGGGCGGCGAGCCACACGCTGGCTCTCCAGGTGTCGCCGGCCCCACCGGGAAACTGTTCCGCCACACCCACGGCGACCACCCGGTGGCGGTTGGGCGCCACCCGCAGCCGCACCCGGGTCAGGCCCGCGGTGACGCGATCCTCGCCGGTGTCGGGGTCTTCGCGCTTCCGCACCCAGAGCACGTCCACCGGCGCGGTGCGCTCGCCCTTCGGCAGGGGCGCGGCGTACAGCGCCCCCCCCGTTGTCGGACCGTGTGCGCCGGGGCCACGCGGAGCACATGCCACCACAAGGATCCCCGCTGCGATGACGCTCGACCCCCTCCACACCCGATCTGCTGGACGCACCTGACAGCGGTTTCGGCGACACTGCATCGTGACTGGCTCCTTCTGTGGCACACGCCCGGATCGATAGCCAGGGGGCTACTTCTTGGGAGTGAGGCTTGCGAGCGTGTAGCGCCGGTCGATCGTGACGGTCGCCATGCCGGAGCCCTGGCTCTTGACGTGCAGCTTCAGCATCAAGCCGGTGTCCACGGCGTACCAGACCTCCCGATTCAGCGTGCCCGACACGGGGCCGGTGAAGCGGGCATTCTGTCGCAGGTGGTGCGCCGAGACCTGCCGGCCCCCGATGTCGAGCTTCGTGACCCCGACGTAGGTGATGTGAAGCTCGAGATCCGGGCGCTTCATGGGAAGCGGCATCGTGGTCTTGTGCTCCAGCACCTTCCAGGTGGACGTCCAGGTGCTGCCGGGTTTGCCCGTGGGCCCAAGGATCCCGTGGGGCCCGCACTGCTGGCGGGTGAACGTCTCGATGCCGAACATCAGGTTCTTCTCCCACCGCTGCTCGAGCTTCACGCCCCCATCACTTTTGCAGTAGCGCTCCGTCCGTTGGTGCTGTTTGAACAGGCGCAGGCCCAGCTCCCAGCACTTCCCTTTCACGATGAGCACGGCGGGGATCGTTTTGGGCAGCGGGCGGTGGATGTTGCCGAACAGCGCGGATTCAACCTTGAGGTGGCCCTTCGCGTGGTAGGTGTACACACCGCCGGGAGGCAGGCCCTTGCGCTCGGCCGCCGTGGAGCCGCCGGCCTTGCGAAAGTCTGCCACCGCCTCGGCCGTGGAGGCCTTGGACATCGGCTTGGCGCGAAACTTGTATCGGAACGCCGCAAATCCAGAGACGCCGAGGAACAGGGTCGTGGCGAGGGCGGACACTGCGACCAGCTTGAGCTTCTGGCGTCGAATCGAGGCCTCCGGCGTGTCGCTGCGCGCATGCCAATACCTGACCAGCAGGCCACCCGCCAACGCCCCGAGGAGAAAACTGATCGGAACCATCACATACTTCATCGGCCTCACCGCTGACAGACGTACTTGTGGCACTTCAGTCCGTGGAAGTTGAAGCGGGTCCGCTTGGCCTGTCGTCCCGAGGGGCAGCGAAAGCGCTTCATCTTGGGGCAGCTCTGGGCTTTGCACATGTACCTGGTACAGGTCATGCCGTGGTGCTGGTAACGGGTGGCCACCGGGTGGAGGCTGCTCGGGCAGGAGGGCTTGGTCTGCTCCGGGCAGCGCCGCTTCACGCACTGGTAGACCCAGCAGACCAGGCCGTAGAAGCGGATCTGGAGCAGCTGGGTGTCGGAACGACCGGTGCAGACGGGCTTGACCCGCGGCGGGCACCGGGCGGCGGCGCAGCGCGGGCGGTGGCAGGTCTGCCCCGAGAACTTGAACTGGTCCCGCTCCAAGGTGGTGTGCGGCGGACATTTCAGCGCCGCCTGCTTGGGGCAGGCCTTTGACTCGCACCGGTACTTCGGGCACTTCCGGCCGTAGTAGTCATAGGGTCTGGCCACGAGGTTGTAGTCCTTGCCGCAGCGCATCTTGGCGACCTTCGGGCAGCGGTAGGCGCGGCAGGTGTACTTGTAGCACCGCTTCCCGTGCCAATCGAAGCGCGTGCGCGCCTTGCGGAACCCATCGGGACAGCGCGGCTGCGGCTGCCGGGGGCAGCTCGTGGCCTTGCAGAAGAGCTTGTAGCAGGTCCGACCCTTGTAGCGGTACCGCTTCCTGGACTCACGGAAGCCGCTCTCACAGGTGACAGGCTCGGAGGGGGGACATTTCACCGCTGCGGCCGTGTCGGGCAGTATCATCAGAGCCAGCCCCAGGACCGAACCACACAGGATTTGCCGTCTCATGGATCTACCTCCAATGCCGGGTCGAGCTTCTCTTTGCTCAGAAGACACCATCCTGGGTTTCGGACATTGAGCGAAGTATCGGCGGCGGGGGCCCAGCGGTCAAGAACAGCCGTAGACTCGCCTGCACTGAGCTTTCGGCCTTCTGCGGGTGCGATGGCGACACGGCGCTCCATTCCTCAGACCATAGCCATTGGATCCGGCAGCTTCCACCGTCAGGGGCTTGTGTTGTGCTGCGTGCTTTGGGCACCTCCTGCTCGCTGAGGGTCACGCTCCCTTTGTTCGGCCTCTCGCCAGGGAGGCGAAGATGCCGCCGAAGCACATCACCGCGAACACGGCGAAGGCGGTCCGCATCCCGGTGACGAAGCCGGACGTGTTGCCAGCCTGGAGTGTGGCCTGACCGAGCTGCAGGGTCAGGATCATCATGACGATCCCCATGGAGAAGGTCATACCGACCTGGCGCATCGTGCCGACCACGGCGCTGGCCACCCCGAACTCCCGCCGCTGGACCGAGCTCATGATGGCCTTGGTGTTGGGGGAGGAAAAAAAGGCGAAGCCGAAGCCGAGAAACATCAGGCAGCCGAGGATGTAGTAGATGGACGTGTGGGCATCGATGAAGTTGAGCAGCCCCACACCGACGAAGGACAGGCCCATGCCCGCGGACGCCACCGTCCGGGGCTCGATGCGGTCGGACAGTCGCCCCGCCAGGGGCGAAAACAGCGCCTGCACGAAGGGCTGGCTCACGAGCACGAACCCGGTCTGTTGGGGGGACAGCCGCCGGACTTTCTGCAGGTACAGGCTGAGCAGGAAGCTCACCCCGAAGGTGGCCGCGTAGTTGATCAGCGCGGCGACGCTCGAAAACGCGAACACCTTGTTGTAGCGGAACAGCCCCATGTCGATGAGCGGCTCTTCGATCTTTGCCTCGAGAATCGCGAACGAGGCCACGCCGAGCAGGCCGCACGCGAGCAGGGCGAAGGCATACGTCTTCGGCAGGTTGGAAAAGGCGTACATCGTCAGGGACAGGGACAGGACGAGAACAATCGCGCCGACCCGATCGAACCTGGCGCCCTTTGCCTCGGCCCACTCCCCCTTGAGCATCGAGAAGATGACCGCGAGCAGGAGCAGGCCGACCGGCAGGTTGAGCCAGAAGATGAAGCGCCAGCCGAGGTATTGGGTGACGATGCCGCCGACGAAGGGCCCTGACGACAGGCCGAGATACACCGCGGCGACGTTGATGCCCAAGACCTTGCCGCGCTCCTGGGGTGGGTACACGGAGATCAGAATGGCCATGCCGGTCGCGAAGATCATGGAGGAGCCGAAGCCCTGAAGCCCGCGGCCCAACAGCACCGTGATCCCCGAGCCGGCCAGCGCGATCAAGACCGACGCGAGCGTGAAGATCGCCACCCCGGTCATATAGATCTTCTTGCGTCCGTAGATGTCTCCCAGTCGGCCGAACGGGATGGAGAACGGCGCCGCCGCCAACAGGAACGCCATGTTGACCCATCCGAGCAGCACGGCGCTCATCCCGAAGTCATGCCCCATGGAGGGCAGGGCGACGTTCACCGACGATCCCATGAACGGGCCCAGAAAAGAAGTCAGCGTGGCCACGATCAGCGCCGCGCGTTGGGTCCCGCGGTCGGGCTGTGGGGGCAGGGGAGTGTTCATCTGCAGTACTCGAGGGTCGCTGGGCGCCGGCGCTGCCTGCGGTGGCAATGGCAGCCGGCACCAGCGGCAGCAACGGCAGAATTGGCAGCAACGGCCGCGCTGTCAATCTTTCCCTGCCGCCGCGGATCCATCCGCCTTGGGCACCGGGGGGTCCTGATGATGGGGCGGGGGAGGCTACGGCTTCGGGATCGAATAGATGAGCCGGAAGCCGGGGAGCAGTCCTGCGTTGCGGGCTCGGAGGCGGGCATAGATCGCACGGCCGGCGGCGGCGATGTCCATGACGACAGGAGGGCTCCGGTCGTCGTTCTGGCAGTCCAGGCGGCGGCCGGTCTTGCCGCCGACCCGGTGCACCTCTTTCCAGCCGGTGCGGGTGAGTCGCGCGACAACGCTCGCAACGCAGTAGGGGTGGTATTCCGATCCGGCGGTGACCGGGCCGAAGAGTCCGAAGCTGCCGTGCTTGGTGGTTACGACGCGGGTGAGCGGGAAACCGAAGGTGGGTTTCGCCAGGGTGCGGCGCAGGCGTTGACCATGGATCGCGTACAGGGCGCCGCTCTGGGCAGCCACGCGAAGCCCCTGGCGGGTGGTCACGAACGTGGTGAGCTGCTCCGCGGCCCGCGGGCCGGAGCGGCAGCGCTTGACACACCGGGTCAGTCCCCAGGCGTCCAGGGCCAGGGCGCCGCTGCTGTGCGCCGCCACGGCGAGGATGGGTGCGCTTCGCAAGTGGACCTTCCAGCCGAGCTTGCCGCGCACGGCCGCGAAGCCGGTGCGGCTGTGGGAGTAGCCCGTCCGGCCGACGACCCACACGTCACCGTTTCTCGCCACGGCCAGATCGCTCGCGCGGCCTGTGTCCAGCAGCGGCACGCGCTCTACGATCATGCCGGCGGTGGTGGCGACGTAGAGCAACACCCGATCGTCGAGGTTCCGGATGCGCGCTGCATTCTCCACCCAGACGGTGTGCTCGCCGTGAACCTTGGGGACCGTGGCCCGGCCCCTGGCGAGGTAGCCTGGGGGGGCGACCCGAGGCACCCACGCCGTGCCGGCCTTGGCGCGTCCGCACAGGGCTCGACTGATCGCCGCGGGGCCTTTGGGGCCATCGAACGGCCGGGCGTTGCGGCAGGCGTTTTTGCTCGGTGCAACTCGCAGGGCCGGGCTCTTGAACAGTGACCAGCCGCCTTGGGCCGGCTGCGGTTTTCGCGCCAGCAGGTGCATGGCAGATACCGAGGAGCGGTTCTTCCGCCCCGCCCTAAGCTGCAGTGGGACCGATCGCGGCGTCTCACCCTTGGCCACGGGTCGGACCCGGAGCTCGACTTTACCAGCGGGCAGGTACTGGAGCGCGCACTCCCGTTTGCAGGGTTGCGGAATGCGGGGCATACCGGGGTGGTGGATCCAGACCTGCCAGCCCCGGCGTGTGACATCACCGATCCGCAGTCGGAGCGCGGCCGGCGCTCGGGTCACACGAACCTTGCTGGTGGCGCTCACCCGCGCCCAAGCCAAGCGGCCGCGTGCCGATAGGAGCCACCAGCCCGCTGCCCGGGGGAGCGCCATCGGGCCGATGCGGCCGGCCTGGAGCTCGACCACCACGTCGGTGCCGCGGCCGTCGGCCCAGAGCTGAGCGCGCGTGTATCGGTATTTGGTGACCGGCAGCTTCACCGTTCCGTTGCCGACGAACACGCCGCCGAGCCGGGTGTGAAGCTGTCCGTAGCGATCCTTGGCCTGGGCCCGGAGCCACCAGAGCCCGAGGCCCGTGGGGGTCCAGAAGGCCTTGCGGCCGCTGCCGCGGGCGATCCGGGTCCACGGGCCGCGGCGGGTGCGTGAGCGGCTCAGCTCGGCCGTCGCGGACGCCGGCGTCACCCGGGCCCTGCAGTCGGGCCAGCCGCCCCGATGGCGAAAGTCCAATCCGTAGCGCACGGTGACCCGTCGGTTGAGCTGGAGCGCACGGCCGCCGTCCACTCCGATGACAGCGTAGTGTTCCGGCCCGGCGCACGCTCCGCCACGCGACACGCCCTCCCCGAGGGTCAACAGTAGCAGCAAGCCGCTACCGGCGGCTGCGATCGACTTCACGTTCTCGGCTCCTCGGCCCCGGGCGCGTTCTTTGATTTCCTTTGTTTTTCAGGATAGTTGAGGCGTGCATAGATCGTCAATCATCGTTTTGCTGGATAATGTCCATTGGACTGGGTTATGTACAAACGCACGAAACAACTCGGAGGTCTGTGATGAGAGGCTCCCTAGGGGTGATTATCCGGCTCGGCCTGATCTTGGGGCTGGTGAGCGTTTTCGCCGCCGGCTGCAAGGAAAAGGACACCTGTGGAAACGGCACAGTCGAGGAAGGGGAGAGCTGCGACGGCTCGGACCTCGGCGGCAGCTCGTGCCTCACCCTGGGGTATGCTTCGGGCGCGCTCGCGTGTTCCGATCAGTGTGTGTTCGACCTCTCCGGATGCGAGCTGCTGGTGGACTGCGGCAACGACGTCGTGGACTCGGGAGAGCAGTGCGACGGCTCGGACCTCAACGGACAGACCTGCGAGTCGCGGGCGTTGGGCGGCGGCACCCTGGGGTGCGACCCCGTCACCTGCCAGTTCGACATCTCGGGCTGCGAGGGCGGCGGAATCTGCGGAGACGGCGTGGCGGACGGCGACGAGCAGTGCGACGGCATCGACTTCCGCGGCCTGAGCTGCGAAACCCTGGACGGCAGCTACCTGGGCGGCCAGCTCGACTGCAGCCCCTCCTGTGTGCTGCGCACCTCTGGCTGCTACACCTTGCCTGATTTTCCCATCGGTCAACCTTGCGAGACCAACGACGACTGCCCGCCGGACGGCCGGTGCATCCCGGAGTACGGTGGCGGCTACTTTGTCGGCGCCCCCGGGGGGGTCTGCGTGGAGCGCTGCGGTGACGGGGGCACCTGCCCGCTTTCCGGCGAGGCGGGCGTGTGTGTGGGATCGGGCTACATGAGCTTCTGCTTCCTGCGCTGCGACCCGGCCGCCCCGGTGTGCCGCGACGGCTACGAGTGCTTCGCCCAGGGAGACGTGGGCTTCTGCTACCCCAACTGCACCGACGACTCCCAATGCGTGGTGACCGGCAACTGCGACATGGCTGCCGGCTCCGACACGGAGGGGTGGTGCGTGCCGCTCCCCGAGGTGTGCACCGGCGGGATCGACGAGGACGTGGACGGCTTGGTGGACTGCGCCGACCCGGACTGCAACGGCACAACGGCCTGTCCCACGGGTGAGGACTGCACGAACGGCACGGACGACGACGGGGACGGCGCCGCGGACTGCGACGATGGGGAGTGCGTATGGCTCGGGGTGTGCACCGGCAACCTCTGTGAGCCGGTCGCCGGCGCGGTGCTCACCTGCGGGACCAGCCTCACCGGTGAGAGCAACGACGCCTCGGGCTTCACCACGACCTTCAATCGCTACGAATGCGGTGATCCGAGCGGCGGACCGATGGAGTCCCTCGGACAGACGACCGGTCCCGAGTATGCCTACACGCTCACCGTGCCGAGCGCGCAGCTCGTGACGGTCACCGTGAGCGGCCTCAGCAGCAACCTCAACGTGGCCGTGGTCAAGCAGTACGCCGGACAGTACTGTGATCCCGGGATCAGCTGCTTCGCGTTCGGCGAGAACGGGGGCACGGCGGACGAGGTGATCACCTTTGCCGCCTACCCGACCATGACCTACTACGTGATCGTGGACGGACGGCAGGGCGCCGTGAGCACCTATGACATCGACGTGACCTGCGACGCCACGGGGGCCGAGGACTGCGGCAACAACACCGACGACGGGGACAGTCTGATCGACTGCAACGACCCGGAGTGCATGGGCGTGCCGCCCCACTGCGGCTAGCGCCGCAGCGCCACAGGAGGAACCATGACCAGTCTCTCAGCAATCGTACTCCTCGCGACGCTCACGGTGGGCGGCGACCCCAGCGGTCCGGCGACCACGATCACCGATCGCAACGTGCTCCAGGAGATCGAGGCGCGCTACCAGCGCGGCGACATCGACCTGGATCGCTACCACTATCTCCGGGTGGCGGCCGTGCGGCGGCCCGCCCGGCTCCCGGCAGACCTGCAGCTCCTGATCGACCGCCCCCTGGCCCGCAGCACCACGTCCGTGCTCGTGGAGGGCTTCCAGCACGTGATCCGCACCGGGGACTACGGCGGGCCCATCCACGAGCTGCTGCAGCCCCCGGCGGATCTCGCCTATTCGATCGAGTCCACCCAGTGGCCGATCCGGGTGTCCTACGCGAGCACCGGCCAGGCGAGCTACGCCCAGACCGTCCTGGCGGCGGCGGAGCTCTCCTACAACGTCCAGATCAGCGACTTCGGGTTCTACCAGCCGGTGATCGAGCCGGGCTACTCGCCCTACCGCTTCTACATCGAAGACGCCGGGCAGGGCGTGGCCGGGTACACCTCGCCCTATGACACCAACCCCGGCACGTCCTACACGACCTGCTTCACCTACATCGTGATCGGTCCCAACCTCCCCGGCGGCCCGAGCTCCACCGTGGCCCACGAGATCAGCCACTCCATGCAGGCCTCCATGGACTGCTTGGAGCCGACCGCCTTCTGGGAGCACACCGCCACCTACATCGAGGGCATCACCAACCCGGCCTGGTTCGCCGAAACCCTGTGGTTCGTGCCGTACTTCCAGGCCGCGCCCTGGCGGCCTCTGGACTACTTCGCGTCGGGCGCCGGCTACCCGTACGGCGGCATGCTCTGGCTGTACTACCTCGTGGACACCTTTGCCCCCACCGAGGGCGGTGTGCTCGTGCGCGAGCTCTGGGAGGCGTCCATGCAGAGCGACTGGAACGTCAACGAGCCCGACTTCTACGACGCGGTGGGCACCGTGCTCTCGGCCCGCGGCTTCGAATCCGGCGACCTGGACAGCGTCTACCCGGACTTTGCCGAGGCGCGGTACTTCGTCTCGAGCAACGACGACGGCGCGCACATGGCCGGCGCGTCCGACTTCGTGGACGCCGAGCCCATGGTGTCGGAGCGACACTGGGTGGGCGAGCTGCCCGTGGTGGAGCAGCAGCCCGTCACCGCTGAGCTCCCAGCGCCCTACGGCACGAGCTACGTGGCCGTGGATCTCGAGCCGGATTCCACGCGGCCCCTGACCTTCGGCTTCGACGGCAACGGCGACACCCGCTGGGCCGTGCGGGTGCTGCTCCGGGGCGACGGCATGCCCACCGTGTCCCAGACCATGAACCTGGACCCCGACACCTGGTTCGGCTCCACGGTGGTGGACCCCACGGGCTACGACGAGGCGCTCCTGGTGGTGGTCAACCTGGGCGACGCCGACTACGACCCCGACCCCGACTCCCGGGCCTGGACGCCCTCGGGCTACTATTACTCCATCGAGCCGATCCTCGACCCGCCGGTGGTGACCGCCGTGCTTCCCGGCGCAGTGTTCCGCGGTCAGCAGGCCCTGCAGATGCGACTCGTGGGCGAGAACTTCGTGTACAGCGCCGACTTCGACATCCAGTTCGACGACCCGCTGCTGGAGGTGGTTTCCATCGACTCCGTGCGGCCCACCGAGGTGCTGTTCACCATGACCGTGCCGGGCACGGCCGAGCTCGGGATCAACGACGTCACCGTGGTCAACGGCGGCGGCTACGTGGTGACCGGCGCCGAGGTGCTCGCCGTGGTGGACGAGCTGGACTCCACGGATCCCGGGCCCAAGCCCTCCGGCTGCCGGACCGGCGGCGCCCCCACTCCGCTGATGCTGCTTGTCGTCTCGCTCTTCCTGCTGGGGATCCGCCGCCGACTCAGAAGGTGATCCGCGTCATTCCGGGCTTGTAGTAGTAGGGGTAGCTCACCTCGGTGGGTACGGGCGGGCCCACCGGGAAGCGGATCGCGGCGTAGACGCGCCTCACGCAGGCCTCGGTGCGCGGCGCGTTCAGCCCGGAAACCGAGCCCACCGTGACCTTGCCGTCCACCTCGATCCGGAACTTCACCTGCAAGGCGCCGCCGCCGGCCGCCCCTTCACCCGAAAGATATTTGGAGAAGCACTGGTGCACCTTGGTTCGGTGGGAGCGCACCACATGTCGGATCTCCTCCTTGGTGAGCACGTGCCTGGTGGCCGCCGGGGCGGAGATGCGGGTGAGCCGCGCGCGGCGCTCGCCGGCCCATTCCTGATAAGCCTCGGGATCCGTGGTCATGTACTCGGCCTCGCAGTGCAGGGCCAGGTCCCAGAAGTAGCGCTTGCGGGCCGCGGTCTGCAGGCACGCCCGATACGCCTTCTTGGCCCGAAGCTCGAAGCGGTCCACCACGTTCAGGTAGGCCTCCTCGAAGGCGGTGCGATCCGCGCCGTCCCTCAGCCAGGAGGGGGCCTTGATCTTCATGAGCTGGTGGGCGAGCTCCAGGTACACGGTGCCCACGCGGGAGAGGCTGGCCAGGCGCCAGTAGATGGAGCCGCGGCGGCGCCTGCCGGTTCCGGCGACCACCTGGGAGATGACCGCGCGGTAGGTGGCGTCGAGCCGCTTCGCCGCGGTCAGCCGCTGCTCGTACCAGGCCGTGAGCTGAGACCGCGCCGCCTTCAGACGGTTGCCGCCCGTTGGTTTGGAGAGCGTGGGGATCCCCTGGCGCAGAAAGCCCTCGAGGGCCAGCTCTGCCTCCATGAACTTCGCCCAGGCGGCGTAGTGGCGGGCGCGGCCCACGCGTCGGGCGCGGTCCGGATCCCCGGCCGGGACGCGCCGCGCCGCGCCGCCGTTGTCCCAGGCGGACCAGGCCGCGCGGAAGTGCTTGGCGGCGCGCTTCACCAGGCGCGGGTCGCGCGGCAGGATCGTGCGCACGAGCCGCGGCAGCCCACCGCCCTTGGTCACCTTGCGGGTGCGCATGCACAGGCTGAGGGGGTCTGGCTTCTTGCAGGAGCGCTGCCAGTGGAGGAAGCCCAGGCGGGCATTGATCACCACGAGCTGGTCCGCGTGCTTCGCGGGATCGAGCTTGCGCAGCCGCTGCTCGAGCGCTGCCAGGTAGGCTTTTTCCTGGCGTCTTATGGAACGCGCCGCCTTGAGGAAGTGAAGCACCCGGGCGGCAGCCAGCGCCACGGCGGGCTTGCCCGAGCGCAGCACGGCCTGCAGCGCGGGGAGCACCTTGGGCCCTACCGCCTTCCAAGCGGTGACGAACCGCCCCCGCTCCTGGGCGATCCAACGGCTGTCGGAGACCCGCGACAGGGACGTGAATTCGTAGGCCAGGGCCCGCAGCATGGCGCTGCGCAGCTTTGGGTTCGGAGCGGCCAAGGCGGACAGCGCCATCCGGTAGCCGCCCGGATGTCGGAGCAGGGCATCCAGCCGGTTGTGGCGTCGCTGGGTGGTCTTTTCCTGGGCAAAGGTGGAGAGCAGAGCCGGGGCCACCCGCGGGTCCTTCAGCACCCCGAAGACCTCCAGCAGGTGCTGCTGTTGCATGGGGCGTCCCGTGCGCAGCAGGCTGAGCATCAGGGCCACCTCGTCCTCGTCGGTGCGCTTGATCAGCGCCTCGCCGGCCTGCTCCCGGACGGTGTGCTCGGGATCGTCGAGGGCCTCGAGCAGCAGCCGAACCGCCTCGGTTTCCACGATGCGCCCGACCAGGACGACGAGCTGCCGGCGCGCCTTCACCCCCCCGGACTTGTACGCCGCGGCGAGCGCCGGCAGCCCGGCGCGGCCGAGCAGGTCCAGCAGCGACGCCGCCTTGGCCCGGCCCTTGCCGGTCGCCGAGACGTAGTACCGGATCAGCGCGGGAGCGGCCCTGGCCCCGAGCTGCTTGAGCTCCCCTGCCGCGGCCTCGCGCACCTGCTCCCGGGGATCGCCCAGCCGCGTCACAACGGCCGAAATCCCCTGCGGTTCGCTCTGCGTGGCGCGCCGCGCCTCGGGTGTCGCCCGCCGTCGCTCCGGTGAGGTGGTGGGCCTGTTTTCCGTGCCGGCTCCGGTGCTCGGTCCGGAACACGACACCAGCCCCACCAGCAGCGCCGCCTGCGCTGTCGCGCAGCGGCTCGCTCTTCGACCTGTTTCCATCGATTCACCTCAGGTATGACGCTCGCCACGGTTGCATGATACCCCGCGGGGTCTCCTTTGCACACCGCCTCCCATCCCTCGGCACCGTCCTCGCCTCAGCTTCTGTCGCCGCCCGTTCCCACTCTGTTTTCCGTGGTGTCCCCGCGGACTGCTGGTATATTGGGCACTCCGAACCTCAGGTCCGAAGGACGACTGGAGCGCCCGATGAAGAAAAGACCTCCCATCGTGCTTCTGTTCACCGTGCTCTGCGCGGTCTATCCCCTGCTGATCATCTTCCAGAACCTGATGACCCTCCCCGGGGGAGCCGGGCAGGCGGTCCGCTCGTTCGGGTGGTCCCCCAATCCGCTGCTGCTTCCGGCGGAGAATCTCCTGGCCACGGCACTGGCGTGGTTCGCGGCCTACGCGGTCTATCGGATGAAGGCCTGGAGCTGGTGGCTCGCAGTGCTCGCGGCGGTGACGCTCCTGGCTTTCGGCGTCGGGGTG
Source organism: bacterium (assembly GCA_043825095.1). Classification (GTDB taxonomy): domain Bacteria; phylum Myxococcota_A; class Polyangia; order HGW-17; family JAJRWW01; genus JBDRSE01. The sequence goes on along the minus strand of JBDRSE010000011.1, from coordinate 22,981 downwards.
TCGCTGTTCCGCGCCCCGGACACCGGGGACGCCTGGCTCTGGACGTCCACCTTCGTGATGGCCCTCCCCGCGGTGGCGGCGGCCGCGCTTCTCCAGAAAGAGATTCGCGCCCCCTACTTCAATCCGCGGATCCGGTGGTGGGAGAGTGAGAAGCGCTTCCCCTTCGACGCCACCGTGGTCGGCGTCGGTCAGGGCGTCGGCGCGGGCGCGGCGCTGGACATCTCGCGGCGCGGCCTGTTCGTACAGCAAGACAACCCACCGAAGCAGGGGGTCGCGGGGGAGTACGTCTTCGAAGTGGACGGCCGCGAGATCCGCGTGAACGGCGAGGTGAGCTGGATCTCGGAAGGGGACGCGGCGCACCCCACCGGGTTCGGCCTGCGCTTCACCGAGCTGGACACCGAGACCCGCCGGGTGATCGACGAGCTCGTGGCCCGACAGGCGCGGCTCGGGGACAAGCAGTGGGGCGAGCGCGAGGTCCGCTACCCGTCCGACATCCGCTGCGACGATGGCTCCACGGTGCTCGACATCTCCCTGGGCGGCATGTTCGTCCGGACCGACGAGAAGCGAAAGCTCGGAGACGCGGTGCAGTATCGCCTGCGCTTCGGCCGGCACGACTTCGCCGTCCACGGAAAGGTCGTCTGGGTCAGCCCTGGAGACGGGGTTCATCCCTCGGGGCACGGGGTGAGGTTCGTGGGCCTCGATCCCGACACCCGGGCCATGGTGCGGTTGGCCGTGGAGGATCTCTGGAAGGCCAGCCGCGAGCCCCTGGAGCGCCAGCACTGACGAGTCGGACCTGCGCTCACTTCGAATCGAGCTTGGTGCAGTGCCAGTCTTCGGTGGTGGGGGGATCGTCGCGGAATCGGCGGCAGCGGTGGAGGAGACGGGCGACTACGGGGTCGTCGGGGCTGCGCTCGTGCAGGCCTTCGAGCAAGGCGATTGCCTCGTCCCACTGCTGATCGAGATGGTGCGCGAAGGCCTCGTCGTAGCGTGTGATGTCGGCGCGCTGCTCGGCGGAGAGAACGGACGGCTCCACGTCCACGAGCTCGAAGATGCGGGTGGGCTGGGTGCGCCCCTTGACGATCACCAGGTCCAGGGCGCGGGCGAGCACGCGATCCGCCACGCGCTCGTGGGTCGCCTCGCTGATGATGATCCGGGTGGAGTAGACCTTGTTGACGCCTTCCAGCCGGCTCGCCAGGTTTGCGGTGTCGCCCAGGACGGTGTAGTTCATGCGGTCGCTGGAGCCCACGTTCCCCACGATGGTCTCCCCGGTGTGCAGGCCGATGCGGGTGGGCATTGCCGGAAGCCCCTGCCGGCGCCAGCGTCCGTTGAGCTCGTCCAGGGCGCGCTGACACTTCACCGCGGCCGCGCAGGCGGCAAAGGCGTGGTCCTCCGTGGGCAGCGGGGCGTTCCAGAAGGCCATGATGGCGTCCCCGATGTACTTGTCCACCGTGCCCCGGTGCGCCATGAGGATGCGGGTGAGCTCGTCCAGGTACTCCGACAGGTGGGTCATGAGCTGCTCGGGATCCAGGCTTTCGGAGATGGTGGTGAACCCTTGGATGTCGGAGAAGAAGATGGTCAGGTCCCGCTTTCGCCCGCCAAGCCGCACCTCCTCCCCGGTCTCTACGAGCTGCTTGACCAGGGTCGCGGGCACGTACTTCTTGAAGGCGCGCATGCCGGTCTTCATGCGATACACGGCGCGGGAGATCTGTTTGATCTCGCTGATAGTGGAGTCGATCTGATCGTCCCCGTCGAGCTGGAGCTCGCGGATCCTGTTCGCCTCCTCGGTCAACAGCACGATGGGCCGGGAGATGCGTTTGGCAATGGCGGAGATGAGCAGAAGCGACAGCAGCAGCACGCCCAGGGAGAGCAGGAGCGTGAGCCGGTTCGTGTCTCGGAGCTCCCCGATGAAGTCGTTTTCGGGCACGCTCACGAGGATCTTCCAGCGCTTGCCGAAGCTCGCCGGGAAGGGCGTCAGGCCGACGATGTGCCGCGTGCCGTCGTGCTCCACCACGGTGCGACGTGTCCCGGTCCGGGTGTAGCGCCGCAAGGCCTCGTCGAGCCAGGCATGGCCCAGCTCCTTGACGTGCTTGAGTCGCACCTTGGCGCCGGTCTTGACGAAGGCCTTGTCGAACTGGGGATGGGCGACCACCCGGTTCGCCTCGTCCAGGATGAGCACGAACCCACTCTTACCCACCTTGAGCCGGCTCAGGAATGTGGAGAGCTCGCGGATGCCGAGGTCCCCGGCCACCACGCCCTGGAGCGCGCCCTGGCGGTTGCGGACAGGGTACGCGACGCTGATTGCGATCTGCCGCCGGTCCGTGATCAGCACGTACGCCCCGGTCCAGTAGCGCCCCTTGGCTCCCACAGCGCCCTGGTACCAGGGGCGCACCGTGGGGTTGTAGGGCGTGGGCTCGCGCTCCACCTTGATCGTTTTCCCCTGCGCATCCTGAAAGGTCTTTACGTAGGTGGCAATCTTCTCGTCCGGTGTGGGGCGCGTGGTCTGGAAGACGATCCGTTTCCCGCCCTCCCCGCGCTCCACGCCGTAGATGTTGCCGCGCTCGTTGCCGTAGTTGAAGATCACGAACTGCGGGTACTTCTTGAGGATCGCCACTGCGAGCTGCTGGAAGCGCGCCGAATCTCCGATGTCCAGGATCCCGTCCCGGTAGATCGCGCGCGACAGATCCGACACCACCGACGCGGGCTCCAGGTAGTTCACCGTCTTCTCGATGGCCAACGCGCTGTGCTGGGCCAGCAGGTCGTCGGACACCCTGAGCATGGAGCGCGAGCTCGCCCGGTAGGTGTACAGCACGATCACCAGCACCGTGGACACGAAGAGCAGAAAGAACGTCGTGCCGATGGTCAGGCGGATGGGGATGTTTCGTAGAAAACGCAGTGGTTCCTCCCGGGTCCTGGGTCAGGGAGATCCCTTTGTAGCGAATATTCTCGTTTCCCGGAAGGGGGGGGGCGCGGCGCGACCAGCGCGCGGCTGGCTTTTCGTGGATTCAATTGACTTGTTCGGTGACGTTGTCATGCCCCATGCTGGGGACCAGGGAGAGGCATTCGTTCAGGGCCATTCGGGCCAACGCGGACATGGGATGACGGCTGTTGCCGAGCTCGCGCAGGGTCTTGATGGCGCGCCCTTCCGGGGAGTGGCCCAGGACCACGATGGCGGCCACGCGATCCCGATACCCTGACTTGGTGTTCCTGAGGATGGCGATGGCCTCGGTGACGGTTTCGAAATACCACGGGTCATGGGGATCGTAGATGTAGGAAAACGGCAGCAGGCTGTGTGCGGCGAAGTAGGCCTCCAGCGCTTCCCGGTCTTCGAGCCTGACCTCCTGGATCATCGTGGGGTAGGGCGTGCCGGGCAGCCCGATGGTCACGGCAGATAGTGATTTGTTTTTCGCCTTGCGTCCTTTCGGCATGCGGTTTCTCTTGAGTTTTGTTCTCGACATGGTTTTCACCTCCTTGCATGGGGTATCGGTCCCCGGTGCGGGTCGGTTGCGTGAAAAGTTCGAAAAAAATGCGCACAGGTGGGGGGGCGGGGGGCGCGATGGGGATATCCGTTGACCGGACCGCCAGATCTGTGACAGATTTCAGGCTGTTCCGAGAACACCAACCCGGAGTTGAACAATGACCCGTAAAATGAAACAGCGTTCTATTATCTTGATCGTCGTTATGGCCCTCGCAACCGCCTGTGGCGATGACGACTCCACCAACCCGTGCAACAACGACGGCGTCTGCGACGCCGACGAGACGACCGGGAACTGCCCGAACGACTGCCCCATCTGCGTCGAGGACGGCACCTGCGACTCGGCCGCGGGGGAGAACGGTATCAACTGCCCGGCCGACTGCGGGGGCGTCACCTGCGACCTGAGCGAGAGCGGCGACGACTACGACTTCCTGGCCAGCCAGATCTTCCTGCCCGACGACCAGCAGACCTCGACCGAGATCGGCATGGACCTGGACGGCGACGGGCTCGTGGACAATAAGCTGGGCGTCGTGATCGCAACCCTCGCGGAGACGAGCCCCGACTACGACGTCAACGCCGAGATCGCCGCTGCCATGGCGGCGGGTGAGATCCTGATCGTGCTCCGGCAGCGCGTGGACCAGTTCGGCGACGACGACGCGGTGGTGCTGCAGGTCCTCAAGGGAGTCATCCACGACGCCAGCCCCATCTTCGACGGGAACGACGAGCTGGAGCTCGATCCGAGCGCGTCCACCAACGAGTACCTTTGCGGCAGCCTGACCGGCGACGAGCTGCGCGCCGGGCCGGACGCGATCCACATGCCCTTCCCGCTGCCTGGCATGGGCGCCCTGACGTTCCACCTGCAGCAGGTGCAGGTGCTCGGCGAAACCACGGAGACGGGGTGGACCTCGGTCCTGCTGGGCGGGGGCGTGCCCGCGGCAGAGATCGACACCGTGCTCTACCCGGCGCTGCTCGGCTGGATGAACAAAATCATCCAGGAAGATCCCAACGGCAGCCTGGCTCAGGGAGTGACCGACCTGCTGGACGGCACGTGCGACTCGTCCATCCCCGGCTGCGAAAACACGGTTCCGGGGGAGGGCGAGTGCGACGCCACGGCCGATCCGCCGGTGATCACCGAGACCGAGATCCGGTGCAGCCAGATCATGCTCCAAGCCCTGGCGCCCGACGTGGATCTGGACAACGACGGCACGAATGACGCCATTAGCGTGGGCATGCGGATCGTGGCGGCGGTGCCGGTCACCATCGTCACGCCTTGATCTCCTTCGTTTGAATCGCCTTTGTGAACCACCGGATCTGGGCACGGAGTGGACCGAGGTCAGCTTCGACCTCACCACGGCCTGCGCTGACGTGCCGGTGCTCTCTTCGGTCACCTTCTCCCACGGCGGCGCCGCCGTGCCCCTGCTCTTGGACGACATCTTATTCGAGTGACCGACCCCGTCCCCTCAAGGGGTAGCCCGCCAGCGCGGGGGCGCTGGGCCGCCTACCTCGTGAACGGCTATGCTGACCCTTGGTGGTCCGGCGCGCCCGGTGGTACTGTGGGCCCATGAGAAAACTGAAGACGGCTCTGGTGTGCGCCAGCTTCCTGCTGCTGGCGTGTGGTGATGACAGCAGCGGCACGAACGACGCGGCGAGCTCCGGGGGCGACGGAGGCCCCGGCGTGGACGCGGCGGTGGGATCCGACGCGGCGACCGGGCAGGATGCCGCGGTGGAGCCGGACGCGGGCTGTTCCGACACCCTGGCCGACGCGGTGCGCCTCACGGATGTCTCCATCAGTAACACCTTGGGGTCGCAGGCGATCACCGCGGAGGTGGGCGCGGGCTCGGTCGTGGCCTGGGCGGCGACGGACGGTATCCACGTCACCCCCCTCGATGGCGATGATCAGCGGGCGGGAGTGGACCTCGTGGTGGAGGGCAGCCGGGTGTTCGGCGTGGAGGCGACCGCGGCGGACATCGCGCTGCTCGTGTCCCGACCGCCCGACTACATGACCTTCACGAGGGTGGACCACCAGGGCGCGGTGCTCGCGTCGGCCGACCTGGTGGGCGGCGGCGATCACGGCGTGGAGGGCGTCGAGTGGTTCGGCGAGTTCGCCACCACCGGGCGGCTCGTGGCCCGGGACGACGGGACCTATGCGGCCTACCACGCCCTGCATCGGCACTGGCCCGACGGCGTGGGGCACCAGGGGGACACCCTGCGGCTGCTGGACGCGGCGGCTCAGCCCCTCGGCGGCGGCTGGGGGTGGGGCTGCAGCCACAGCATGGATCAGCGAATCGCCTTCGGGAGCACCGGGCTGGTGCCCATCTGCATCGCGGACTGCTACCCGGGCAAGGGCATCTACTACAACCACAATCAGGCGCTGATCACCGAGGATCCCGCAGCCAACTGCGCGGGGGGGTACACCACGGCCCTCGGCGGCCTCGTGGCCGTGGCCGACGGCTTCTGGCTGGTGTTTCAGGACGACGACGGCGGGGCCCACCTCGGTCACTACGATGCCGGCGGCCAGCTCCTGAACGAGCGCCTGCTCAGCGTGGAGGGCTCCAGTCGCCTGGCGGCCTACGGCAACGTGTTCCTGCTGGGATCGGCCGGCGGTGGGGGCTGCTCCCTGCAGGAGCTCGACGCCACCGGCGCGGACATCGGCGTCTCCTTCAACGCCGCCGTGTCTTTGCCGGCGCAGGATTTCGAGAGCCGCTCCAATGGTGAGGTCGCCTGGGCCGTGGCGTCCGGCACGACCCTCACGGTGGTGCGGGTGCAGCGACTCTGCCAGTAGCGAACGTCCCGGTCTGAGCACCTCTGGGAAAAGTGACCTGCGGAGCGTTTTCCTGGGGGTCGCCTATTGCGCGGGTTCCCAACTGTAGGTACGCTCCGACCCATCGTAGCTTCTGGTAACGTGCCACCAAGGAGGACGCATCGTGGGTGGATTTTTCGGCATCGCTTCCAAGGAAGACTGTGTGGCCGAGCTCTTCTACGGGACCGACTACCATTCGCATCTCGGAACCCGCCGGGGCGGTCTGGTCGTGCGGAACAGCGCCGGCTTGCGGCGGTCGATCCACGATCTCAGCAACGCGCAGTTCCGCTCCAAGTTCGAGGGGGACCTCGCGGGCCTGCACGGGAACCTGGGACTGGGAGTGATCAGCGACTTCGAGGACCAGCCGCTGATCATCGGTTCCCACCACGGCGTCTACTCCATCGTCACCGTGGGCCGGGTCTTCAACCTGGAGGAGCTCGCGACCGAGGCGCTGCGGACCCACACGGCTCACTTCTCGGAGATCACCAGCATCGGCTACAACCCCACCGAGCTGATTGCCTCGCTGATCAACCAGGGGGACACGATCCAGGAGGGAGTCAGGAGCGCCCAGCAAGCCATCGACGGCTCGGCGTCCATGCTGCTGCTCACGGATCAGGGCGTGATCGCCGCGCGGGATCTCTGGGGCCGCACGCCCATCGCGCTCGGAAAGAAGGACGGGGCCCACGCGGCCACCATGGAGACCTGCGCGCTGCACAACCTGGGCTTCCAGATCGATCGGCAGCTCGGGCCCGGTGAGGTGGTACGCATCACCGCCGAGGGCGTCGAGCAGCTCGTCCCGCCCCGGGACGAGCTGCAGATCTGCACCTTCCTCTGGATCTACTACGGCTACCCGGCCTCGGAGTACGAGGGCATCAATGTGGAGGCGTCCCGCAACCGCTGCGGGGCGGCCCTGGCGCGGCGCGACAACGTGGCGGCGGATTTCGCGGCCGGGATCCCGGACTCAGGCATCGGCCACGCCATCGGGTACGCCACCGAATCGGGCGTGCCCTACCGGCGCCCCTTCGTCAAGTACACCCCCACCTGGCCCCGGAGCTTCATGCCCCAGGAGCAGCGGGTCCGGGACCTGGTGGCGCGCATGAAGCTCATCCCGGTGGAGGAGCTCATCCGCGGCTATCGGCTGCTGTTCTGCGAGGACTCCATCGTGCGGGGCACGCAGCTCACCGACATCATCAAGCGGCTCTTCGACATCGGCGCCAAGGAGCTGCACATGCGCCCGGCCTGTCCGCCGCTCCTGTACGGCTGCAAGTACCTGAACTTCTCTCGGTCCAGGTCCGAGCTCGACCTCGCGGCCCGTCGGGCGGTGGCCAAGCTCGAGCCGAAGGGTGACGAGTACCTGGACGAGTACGCCGACGCCGGCACGGATCGCTACGCGCGGATGATCGAGCAGATTCGGAAGCAGATCGGCCTCACGACCCTGCAGTATCAGCGCCTGGACGACATGGTCGAGGCCATCGGGATGCCGCGCGACAAGGTCTGCACTTTCTGCTGGAACGGCGACGAGGGCTGCTACAGCAAGCGGTCGTAGCGGAGAGCTTTCCCCCATGACTGAGACGAAGACACTCCAACCGATTGCCTTTGACAACGAACGCTACCTCGCCGAGCAGAGTCAGGCGATCCGCGAGCGCATCGACAGCTTCGGCGGCAAGCTGTACCTGGAGTTCGGCGGCAAGCTGCTGTTTGACTACCACGCCTCGCGGGTGCTGCCCGGCTTCGACCCCAACGTCAAGATGCGGCTGCTCCAGCGGTTGAAGGACGAGGTGGAGATCGTGCTGTGCATCTACGCCGCGGACATCGAGCGCGGCAAGGTGCGGGCGGACTTCGGGATCACCTACGACGCCGACACGCTCAAGCTGATCGATGACCTCCGGGATTGGGGGCTCAACGTCCGGGCGGTGGTGATCACGCGCTACACGGGGCAGCCCGCGGCGGACGCCTTCCGGCGCAAGCTCGAGCGCCACGGGATCACCAGCTATGTCCATCAGCCGATCCCCGGCTATCCGAATGACGTGGAGACCGTGGTCAGCGACGCGGGATACGGCTCCAACCCGTTCATCGAAACCGAGGCGCCGCTGGTGGTGGTCAACGCGCCCGGGCCGAACAGCGGCAAGATGGCCACCTGCCTCTCCCAGGTCTACCATGAGCACCGCCGGGGCGTGACCGCGGGCTACGCAAAGTTCGAGACGTTCCCCATCTGGAACCTGCCGCTGAAGCACCCGGTCAACGTGGCCTACGAGGCGGCCACGGCCGAGCTGCGCGACGTCAACCTGATTGACCCCCACCACCTGGAGGCCCACGGCGAAACCGTGGTGAACTACAACCGGGACGTGGCGGCCTTCCCCCTGCTGCGGGAGATCCTGGAGCGGATCACCGGGGACGCCCCGCCGTATCAGTCGCCCACGGACATGGGCGTCAATCGGGCCGGGTTCGCGATCATCGACGACGAGGCGGCCCAGGAGGCGGGAAAGCAGGAGATCATCCGCCGGTACTTCCGCTACGCCTGCGACGCGGCCTTTGGCCTGGAGGATCTGGAGTCGGTCCAGCGCATCGAAACCCTGATGCGTCAGTTTTCCCTGCGCCAGACCCAGCGGCCGGTGGTGGGGCCGGCGCGGGAGATGGCGGAGGTGGCTCGGCAGCACCCAGACAAGGGCCACCAGCGCGCCTTTGTCGGAGCGGCGATGCAGCTCCCCGACGGCACCGTAATCGGCGCCCACAACACGCCCACGGTGCATGCCGCCGGGGCGCTCGTGCTGCTCGCGGTCAAGACCCTGGCCGGGCTGCCCGTGAAGCTGGACCTGATCAGCCAGAACGTGGTGGATCCCATCGCCCACCTGCGCGGCGAGATCCTGGGACGGCGGGAGATCAGCCTCAACCTCGAGGAAACCCTGATCGCCCTGGCCATTTCCTCCTCCACCAGCCCTGCCGCCAAGGTGGCCATGGAGCAGCTCTCCAAGCTCCGCGGCTGCGAGATGCACATGACCCACCTGCCCACCCCCGGGGACGAAAAGGGCCTGCGACGCCTCGGCGTCAGCCTCACCTGCGACCCGGCCATGGCCACCAACAAGCTCTTCGCGTCCTAGCCTCGACTTTCGCACTTTGTTCTACTGCGAACGGCCGAAAGCGTGTCTGTCCGCGTTGCTCGTCGGTTTTTTTGCTCGATGTAGGTCGACTACACCTCCGCAAAAAACCTCCTTGCGCCTTGACAGACACGATTTCTTCTCGTTCTCGCGACGAAAAAGTGCGAAAGTCGAGCCTAGACCGCTGTTTCCCACCGCACTGCTCGCCATTCAAGCGCCTTGTGTCACTGGGCCGGGCCCGGTACACTCCGGGTTCAGCACATACTGAACGAGGGTACACATCATGGAAGCGGAAGGCTCCAACGAGAAGAGTCCGCCGACCGGACTTACGCCGGAGAAGCGCGAGGATCTGTGGGCACTGATCATCGCTCTGGTGGTGCTGCTCGTCTGCTTGGCCGCGCCCGACGCGGTTCATCACTTCTTCAAGAAGACCATCTACCTCTTCTAGTCAGGAGTGACGCGTGTCTATCGTGCGATCGATGATCGTCCCGGGCTGGACCCGATTCATCCCGGGGCTGCTGTTCTGCGTGGTCTTCGCCTTCGTGGTCATGAACGTCGATCACGTGCTGAACAAGTACCACCAGGCCGATGTGGCTTCGGAGAAGATCCCGCTGGTGAAGAAGAAGCTGGCGGAGGCGCAAAAGGCCGGCAAGACCAAGGCGGCCGGCAAGCTGAAGAAGAAGCTCGCCAAGTACCGGAAGGCCCTGAAGAAGGTCAACGGCAAGGTGGGCCAGAGCTTCTCCTGGGCGACCCTGCTCTATCAGAAGCTTCAGTTCAAGTACGTGGCCATCCTGCTGCTGGGCGGGATCCTGATTCGCAACGTCTTCGGCGTGCCGGAGGTCCTGAAGCCAGGCATCGGGGTCGGGCGGCCCCTCATCAAGCCCGGTATCATCATCCTTGGAGTGCACTACATCTGGTCTGATGTGCTGCGGGTGGGTGGCACCGGAATTGTCCTTGCGGCAGTGTTCATTTTCGGCACCGCCATCGCCGTGATGTGGCTCTGCCGGCGGATGGGGGTGTCCGATGGGCTCGGGGGCATCATGGGCGCCGGCACCGGTGTGTGCGGTGTCTCGGCCATCATCGCCACCTCTCCCGTGGTGGGAGCCAAGCCCCGTGACATGGCCTACGCCATCGGGACCATCCTGCTGTTCGGCACGGCGATGCTGTTCCTCATGCCCTATCTGGGGCAGGCCATGGGTGTGTCGGAGGCGCAGTTCGGCGCCTGGGCGGCGCTCGCCATCCTGAACACGGCCCAGCTCATCGCCGCGGCGGAGTGGTACGGCGACGAGGCCCGCAACACCGCGGTGCTGATCAACGCCGCGCGGATTATGCTGATCCCGCTCATCGTGATCTTCGCCGTGTGGTTCTACGGGCTCAAGACCAAGGGCCAGAGCGACGGGTTCTTTACCGTGATGCGGAAGAAGTTTCCCGTCTTCATCCTCGGCTTCTTCATGCTGATCCTGCTCAACAGCTTCCACATCTCCGCGCTGGGGGGGCCGAAGACCAGCGGCACACCCTTCTGGGCCATGAACGCCGTGTACAAGTGGTTCTTCGCCGTGGGCTTTGCCGGCATCGGCCTGTCGATCTCCATCGACGACATGAAGAAAGCCGGCGGCGTCGCCTTCCTGATCGGCTCCGGCGCGGCCACCCTGAAGATGGTCCTCGGCTTTGTGGCCGTGCTCATCATCGGCACCGAGCTCCTCCGTGTCACCGGCGGACAGTAGGAACATTTTGCTGGCCCTCGACGGTGAGCCCCACACCGAGGCTGCTATCCAGTGGGCCTTTCGGCTGGCGTCGGTGCTCGGGATCGAGATCACGGGCCTGCACGTCCGGGATCCCTATCTGAAGCAGTTCCACAACGAGATCTACGCCCAGGGACGTGTCGAGTACCTGGAGCACGTGGACGAGTGTTTGGCCACCATCGCCGAGCGGACCACCACCGCGTTCCTCTCCGCTGCCGAGGGGGCAGGGGTGACCTGCGACGTCAAGGTGCTCGACGGAGATCCCTGCGAGCAGCTCGCCCGGGAGGCGGACACCGGCGCATACGTCATGGTCGTGGTCGGTCGGCAGCCCGTTCGGGGCTTTGCCGCCTGGCGCTCGGGGAACCTGCCCGCCAAGCTCACCGCCGCGATTACCTCGGTCCCCGTGCTGCTGGTGCCCGACCAACAGTAGACAATTCTCCCATGCAACTGTAGGATAATGGACAATCGATTCGTGTTGTTTGACCATTTGTCCAAGGAGGAGGAGATGATTCTATCCAAGTATCGATTGCTGGGAGCGGTGTTGATGAGCGGCTGCCTGCTCGTGTGGGCGTCCTGCGGGGACGACGACGGCGGCAATGGGGTCTGCGGCGACGGCGTCCTGGACACCGGGGAGCAGTGCGACGACGGCAACACCGTGTCGGGGGACGGCTGCTCCGCCACGTGTCAGAACGAAGGGACCCAGGAGTGCGGCAACGGCGACCTGGAGGGCACCGAGGAGTGCGACGACGGCAACACCACCGACGGTGACGGCTGCTCGTCGACCTGCATGAACGAGGGCGCAGGCGTCATTGTCAGCGGCACGGCCGGTCGCGTCAGCGGCACCTGCCCGGACGCCTACGGCTCCATCGGCACGCTGTGCGTGTCCATTCGCACCACCTGCAACGACATCGGCACCGAGGTCGCGTCCACGTCGGTCGCCAACGCCGACATGAGCGCACCCATCGACATGCCCTACACCCCGGTCTCCTGGTCGATCGCGGACGTGCCGGCCGGCAGCTATTCGATCTACGCCTTCCTGGACATGAGCAACGGCGATTGCGGAGATCCCCTCGGCACCGGCGACCTGACCGAAGGCGGCCTCTGCATCGATGTCACGGTCGCCGCCGTGGACGTCACCGACGTGGACTTCGAGTTCAACTCCATCGCGCCGTAGAGCGGCGTTCAGGCCGGTCGCTCCAGGCGACCGTCGGCGTGGCGGGCGAAGCGGCCCTCGTCGCGGGGGTGCACCGGATCGTCGGTCGCGTGGGGCCAGCCGCCGAACCGGGTGCGCTGGTAGTCTCGGATGGTCTGCTGGATCTCTCCTCGCGTGTTCATCACGAAGGGGCCGTGGGAGACCACGGGCTCCCCGATGGGGCGGCCCTGCAAGAGCAGCAGCTCGATCTTCTCGGGGCCGTTGGTCAGGGGGAGCGCCAGGTCTCCTCGCACCTCCACCAGGTGATTCGGCTGCACCGCTCGGGTCCCGATGCGCAGTCCGGATCCCGAGTAGAAGTACAGCGTGCGATTGGTCCCCGGCTCGGCTGCCGGCAGGGTCCAGGTGGCGGTGGGCTCCATCCGGATCGTCCAGATGGCCACGTCCGAGTCGGCCTGGGCCGCCCACGAATTGGGTGGCGGCTTCAGAGGAATCAGGCCGTCGAACCGGCCGGCAACCACGCGCACGTGGGTTTTTCGCCCGTCGTCGTCTCGCAGCTCTCGGAGAGGAACCGTATCGCCCCAGAGCATCGTGAAGTAGGGCGCCACCATTTTGTTCTTCTGGGGCAGGTTCAGCCAGATCTGGAACAGCTCGAGCGGATTCGGCTCACTGTGGTTCAGCAGCGGAAACATCTCCGCGTGCAGGATGCCGCTGCCCGCGGTCATCCACTGGACGTCTCCCTGCCCGTAGCGACCGGCGGCGCCCAGGGAGTCGGTGTGATCCACCAGACCCTTCTGCACCACGGTCACGGTTTCGAAGCCGCGATGGGGATGCTGGGGAAAGCCCGGGACCGTGGCGCCGTGATACATGCGCCAGCCGTCCCTGACCGTGAAGTCCTGTCCGATGTGCCGTCCCGCCAGGGATGCCGCCGGCCCGAGCTGCTCGTTTCCGGCGGGGTATTCGTCATTGTGATAGGCGCAGAAGAGGAACGGATCCTGGGTCTGCCAGGGAAACCCCAGCGGTCGTATCGCCTGGATCGCGTCGGCCGGGTCAAAGACTCTGTCGTTCATGGGTCGTACCTCCAGCTCCGTGGATTCGGGAGCGCAGGATGCCGCCGCACCCGCGGCAAGGACCTTCAAAGCGTTTCTACGCGTCAGCATTCCCATGGCTCCACGCTGGTCAAAGGTAATTGTTAAAATCCTACCGTCAAGGTGGGAAAGCATGGCGGGAGCTCGGCAGCTGCCCGACGCATGACGCTCATGCGTGGGGGGGATTCAACAATGGTGTGACTTGGGGGGTGAGGCAGCCTACTATCGATGCGGCTCCTGGAATGACAGCTCGACGAGGGAACGGCTCATGAAGACCATGGTTGCACTTTACATCACCATCGCGGTTGGTGTCGCAGTCGGCGCCTGCGGTGGGAACGGCGGCTCCTGTCCCGATACAAACACCAACGAAAACGACAATGTGGGCAACGACGACTCAGCCGTGACCGGGGACGAGGACGACGCGGAGCTCGTGAGTCAGGACGTGTTGCTCACCGTGGAGGCGGGGGCTCGGTTCACAGGTTCCTTCGCCTTCCGGAACACCGGCCTCTCACAGTGGTCCGAGTCCGGAGAATACCCGGTGCGCCTGGGATTCCTCGGGCTCGAGGACACCACGGTCTTCGGCACCGACAATCGGATCCTGCTGCCGGCCGGTACGGTGGTGCGGCCGGGGGACAGCCACACCTTTGACGCGACCTTCATCGCGCCCGCTGCGCCGGGGCAGTACATCATGCAGTGGCGTCTGGTGCGGGAGCTGGTGCACTGGTTCGGGGAGCCGACAGGCGAGCTGACCATCGAGGTGACCGCCCCGCAGGTGCCGGCCCGGGAAACCCTGGGGCGGGGCGTGGTGGCCCTGCCGCGGGATGGATCCGCCTACGTGAGCTGGCGGCTGCTGCCCGAGGATGCGCCCGGCGCCCAGCACGGCGTGGTGTCCTCGGGCGCCCGGTTCAACCTGTATCGTGCTACCAGCGCGGCCGGGACCTACACCCTTGTGAACGCCGCACCCCTAGCCGCGACGAGCCACCACGACACCACGGCGGAGGGTGGTACGACATACTTGTACAAAGTGGCTGCCGTTGACCTCCAGGACAACGAGGGGTGGCTCTCCGAGGCGGCGCGAGTGGTGGCCGGCGCCACCGACAACCACCTGCGCATCGACACCCTGCAGAGCCCGTCCGTCGCCAAGGTGGTGGCCGGGGATCTCGACGGGGACCATGCCTTCGACCTGATTGTGGTATCGCCCGAGGTGAGCGAAGGATCCGGGGGGGAGTACTGGCTCGAGGCGGTGTTCTGGCGCGACGGCGTGTTCACGCCGGACTGGTACCGGCGCACCGAGATCGATCCGCCTTCCATGCGCGGCGCCTCCCACGAGATGCCCGTGGCCGTGTGGGACCTCGACGGCGACGGCCTGGCCGAGGTGATCACCCGCGTGCGGGTGGGCGGCGTGGAGTCCCTGGTGCTGCTCGACGGCCTCACCGGAGCGGTGAAGCAGTCGACGCCCTGGCCGGACCTGCCCGGAGGCGGCCTGAACGACCAGGGCCGCAACTACCTCGTGATCGCCTACCTCGACGGGGAGCACCCTTTCGTCGTGCTCCAGCGCGGGCTCTACTCCACCCAGCGCGTGGTCGCCTTCGACGCCGCGCTCACCCTGGTGCGGGACGTGAGCTTCAGCGGGACCTCCCTGGGCACCCACGGCCTGCCCGCCGCGGACATCGACGGCGACGGGCGGGACGAGATCCTGATGTGCGGCAAGACGCTGGCCTTTGGGGACGGCGGAGGGAGCGGGCTGGAGTGGGAGGACCGCTGGGCCGGCAACCCGCAGGCGCCGCTGCCCTCGCACCATGACTGCTGCTTTCCGGCGGACATCCGCCCGGACGTGGCGGGCCTGGAGACCTTCATGGGCGTGGAGGGCCACCACCGCACCGCCTTCGTGACCGACGCCGACGGCAACGCGCTCTGGACCGTCACCGGCCAGTACGGCAGCGGCTGGGAGCGGGGCTGGTGCGCCGATCTGGACCGCTCGCTGCCGGGCCTCGAGTGCTACAGCTACGACCTGGACGAGCAGGCGGACCCCGAGGTGTGGCTCGCCTACGTGTTCGACGCCTTCGGCAACGACATTACCGGCTCCTTTGCCTACTTCAGCGGCAGCCGCTCGGACAACCACGCCGCCCGCGCCTGGGCCATGGACTGGTTCGAAGGGGAAGGGGAGAAGGAGCTCTACGTCTTCACCAACGCCCCCGGGGTGTCGGGCGGCGGCTGGTACACCGCCTGGATGGGGGACCTGCTCGGAGATTCGCGGGAAGAGGCCATCGTTTACGGCGGCGGAGTGATCCGCATCTTCGTCAACACCGAGCCCAAGGACACCATGTACCTCACGCCTCTGTCCGAGCCGAACTACCGCGCCACCATGGCGCGCACCGGAGTCGGTTACAACTCCAACTACATGCCCTCCCTCCCCGGGCTGTGACCCTGCCACTACATGCCCTCCCTCCCCGGGCTGTGACCCTGCCTCTCGCGCAACCCATCGCGCAGCTTGCGTTGTGCCAAGGATTCGGCGGATACTGGGGCGTAACGAGCTCGAAGGGAGGGCGCATGTCTGGAAAACGCTGGTTGGTCATTGTGCTGCTGGGGTTTGCTTTGGTCGCGTGCGGTGACGACGACTCCACCGGCCAGGACGGGAGTGTGGGCCAAGACGTTGGTGTCGGCGCGGACGCAGCGCCGGTCATCGAGTGCACACCGTCCGTGGACCAGTGCCCTGGCAGCCTGAGCTGCGAATGCTGCGGCTCCATCGGGCCTGCGGCGATCTGCGTCTGCACCATGGCCTGCAACACCGACAACGACTGCACCAACCCCGATCTCCCCCACTGCAACACACCCGGCGCGGGCACGCCCGGGATCTGTACTACCGAGGACTATAACTGCTGCTGGATGTGTCAGTAGGGGCTGGGAAGCGGCAGCGAAGCGGTGTCGGCTGCGCCTGTGCTATACACAGATCACTCGAGCCATGGAACACCTCCTGCTCCCCATCGTCTTCTTGCTCGGCGCCCTGGGCGGCGGGGCGTTGATCTGGCGCCGGCGGGGGCGGCGGGGCGCGGACGAAGGTGCCGAGGGCGGCCTGGGCCGGTGGCCGAAGGTGAAGCTCGTGGCGGCCACCGCGGTGCTCACCACCCTGCTCCTCGGCGCCTTGGGCTATGGCTTGGTTCGGCATCGGTTCAAAAAGACCCAGGCGTCCGGGGCCAGCGTGCGGCAGGCCGTGTCCGACTTCCGGAAGACGGGCAGTTCTGCTGCCAAGCAACTGGGCAAGTCGCCCGCCGGCGGTGTGTACCGGTACGCGGCCACCGGCTTCTACGAGGTCGAGGCGCCGGTGCTCGGCAAGGACCGCAGGGTGATGCCCAAGACGGTCCCGGCGGTGCTCGTGCCGGACGGCGACTGCTGGGAGCTGACCATCCGCTACTTCAAGCAGCACCACTGGACCGCGCGCTACTGCCGGGGTCCCCAGGGGGGCCTCCGGTTCGTGTGGGCGAAGAACAAGAACGAGTTCTTCAGCATGAAGAACCGGTCCCACACCTTCTGCACGCCGAACGTCATCCTTCGCCCCGGCGGCCTCCCCGGCCCGGGCCCGGACTCGGCCCCCGGGACCGAATGGAAAGAGGTGTGCAAGCGGAAGATGCCCAAGGCCCACCAAAACAAGGCCGACGTTGATATCACGATCCGCTACGTCGGCGTCGAGTCCGTGACCGTGGGCAAGCGCGCCGTCCTGGCGCACCACCTGCGCAGCTCCTTCTCCATGAAGGGCATGATGTCCGGCACCTTCCAACAGGACTTCTGGTACGCGAAGAGCTCGGGCCTGCTGATCAAGCTCCGCACCAAGGGCAGGGCGTCGGGCATGGGCAAGTTCGTCTCCGACTACCAGCTCACCCTGCAGAGCCTTTCGCCCACCCGGTAGCTGTGCTCCACCGGGCCGGGCCGGGTGGGCATCGCCTGTGGTGGCTACCTCCTTCGTCTGACCGGTAATCACACTACATTTACGAATCTGAGGCGGAGATTCCGATAGCATGGTCACCATGATTCGAATCCGTCATCTGCTTTCCAGAGCCAACCAGCGGATGCTCGCCGCGAAGCCGCCGGGGTTGAGCATCCGCGGTGTTGTCGACTCGGTCTTCGGGGGCGTTAACAACGTCCATCGCCAGCTTCGCAACTGGACACGCCCCAACCTTTCCCAAGGCGCCACTCTCATCGGCGCCTTCGACGATCTGCGCCGTAGCAAAGCCGAGCTGGTCCTCGAGAACGCCTTTATTCGCCACCAGCTGGCAATACTGAACCGCAAGGTTCGCCGGCCGAAGATCACCGCCAAGGACCGCCTGTTCACCGTTTTGATGGCCCGTCTGCTGCCGGGCTGGCGCGACGCCCTTCACATCGTGAAGCCCGCCACTGTTCTCGGTTGGCACCGTCGGTTGTTCAAGACTTACTGGCGTCGCAAGTCGAGACCGAGGCCACCCAGACTGGTGCCAGGCACCGCTGCATTGATCCGACGCATTGCCCTTGAGAATCGAACCTGGGGCGCCGAACGAAGCCGTGGCGAGTTGCTCAAGCTTGGCATCAAGGTCAGCAAGCGCACAGTCCAGCGCATCATGTGGAAAGCCCGACATGACGCTGGCCCTGGCGCCGGCCAGAGTTGGCGCGACTTCGTCACCAACCACCAACGGCAGCTCTGGGCGTGTGACTTCGTTTATGTGCACGACCTGCTGTTTCGATCCATCTTCGCGTTCTTCATCGTCGACGTGCCTACGCGGCGTGTCGTCCACGCTGGCGTCACCCGCTGTCCAACTGACCGATGGGTGGCACAGCAACTGCGGGAGGCAGCAGCGTGGGGCAGGCGACCGAAGTACCTCTTGCTGGACAATGACGCCAAGTTCGGCGTCGAGTTCGACGCCCTCGCCGTTAACACTGGCATCGAACTGGTGCACACTGCCGTCCACGTACCCGTGATGAACTCCGTGTGCGAACGCTTCATCGGCTCGGTACGACGCGAGTGTCTCGACCATGTGATCATTCTGACTGAGGCTGGAATGCGCTGCCTCGTTCACGAGTACGTCCGCTACTTCAACGAGTCGCGGCCTCACCAAGGGCTGGGCCAGCAGATTCCGGCGGCGGTGGCGGTGGCACAGGGGACATCGAACCCAGCGCCACCGAAGCTGGCGCTGGTGAGCTCACACACCGACCGCGCCCAACGCGTCGATCGTGGGGTGGTGTCAGTTCCGGTACTCGGCGGATTGCACCACCACTACTATCGCCTCGCTGCGTAGTAGGCTCCGGCTATCTACTCTGGCCTGGTGCCCTCCTCCAGCGGCATGGGACTGGCTTACGTTCTTCGCCTGGCGCAATTGGTCGCGAGCCAGAGACGATCAGGTGTGTTGAATTTCGGCGCCCACGGAGTGCTCGCATTCTGCCTTGAGGGCCCCGATTCCGCTGATGCGAATCCCCCGAAGAAGGCCATTGTTGGTCAGACGTGCTTGGTTGCCAGCACAGGTCAGGAGGGCGGCCTACCGCACGCCGATGACCCGCTCGGCCCCCGCCTGGTGGCAGTCCGTGGAGCCGTCGACCACGACGGGATCCATGGAGAACACATCGGCGCCGCTCACCGTGATGCCTGAGCCGGTGAACGGCCAGTTGGGCAGCCCGCAGTAGCTGTTTTGCGCCCACTCGTCGAAGTGAAAGGCACCCGCGCAACCCTCGGTGCGGCCGACGAACCAGGTGCACAGCTGCACATTGGTGATGAGGTTGTTCTTGAGGCTCGCCTCACTGTAGAGCACCGCCGCCCTGTTGTTGCAATCCCACGTGCCGCCTTCGCCCAGCATGAGGTTGCTCGCCGCCGTCTTCAACCGATCGGTGCCGCCACAGTGCACCAGCATGTCCGACGAAACGGCCACCAGGGCGTCCATCTGCGTGCGAGACAAGCGATGCGGTGAGGCCGCAGGCGCGAAGGGATTGACCGAATTGTCCACAAAGAGCGCACGCCCGATGGCGCTGCCGTACGGGCTGCGCTCCAGCACCGTCCAGCCGCCGCCATCGGTGGTCATGTCGCAGTAGACGTCGAACGGGGGAACGCCGCCATTCCCGTCCGGGTCAATCGTGTAGACACCGTCTGGGAGCAGCGGGTCGTCCAGCAGGAGCGCCTGACAGCTGGACAGGGGGCACGCTGCGCACAGGCCGCCGCAGTCCACGCCGGTCTCCGAGCCGTTCTGAACGCCATCGATCAGGCAGACCGCCTGGCACGCGCCCGCCTGGCAACGCATCGAGTCTCCGCAGCGACCATGCGTGCAGTCCGGGTCAGCGCAGTCGATGGCGCCGTCGCCGTCGTCGTCCACTCCGTTGTCGCACACCTCGTCCGGCCACCCGCTGGTGTACTGGAAGATCCAGACCTCGGACGTGATTCGCCAGCCCCGGTTGCCTCCCATGAACATGAGCTGCTGCCGCCACGAGTCATAGGCAGCTCCCTGGCCTCCCAGCCCCAGCGGGACGGATTGCACGGGCACCGCATGCCAGTCGATGCCGTCTAACTCCCAGGTGTCGGTGAGATGCAAGCTGTCCTTTTCGTTCCAGTTGCTCCCACCGGTGTAGCCGCCATACATCACGACGCGCCCCCGCGGCTCGTAGTAGGCCATGACGGGGCGACCCCGACCAGGCGGGATGGTGGCCGGATACCTTCGGACCCAGTCGGTGCCGTCCCAGGTCCAGGTGTCGGAATGATAGATGATATCCAAGACATTTTCGGTGTTGATCCCACCGAAGAGCACCACCTCCTGCAGCCCGGGATCGTAGACCATGGCCGGGAAAATGCGCCTCCGGGGTGCATCGCCCGGTGTCTGTTGGATCCACTCGGACCCGGTATACTCCCACGTTTCGTCCAGGAGGCCGGTACCGTCGTTGCCGCCGTAGAGCACGACCCGCTGTCGCTGCGGGTCATAGGCCATGGCATACCGCACCCGGGGGGACGGAGAGCCGGCAGGCGTCGTCTCGATCCACCGGGCGCCGTCGAACTCCCAGGTGTCGTTCAGGTACCCGCTGGAATTGTAGCCACCGAAGAGCACGAGCCGCTGACGGTCGCTGTCGTACACCATGGCGTGATAGGTCCGCGAGGGCGGCGTGACGACGCCCTCGCGCTCGTCCCAGCGCTCGCCGTTGAAGTCCCACATGCCGGGGCGAAATATCGCACCGGAGTAGCTCGAATTGAGCCACGCTCCGCCAAAGAGCACCGTCTCACCCCGCTGGTCATCGAACACCAGGGCTTGGAGCACACGGTGCTCGGGCTCCATACTCTTGGCCACGAGGGTCCAGATCGCGCCGTCATAGGAGTAGGTGTGACCGTCGTTACCGTACATCCAGACCACCTGTCGATCCGGATCATAGGCCAGAGCGTGGCCGACCATTGGGGACGGCTGATTGGCCGGAAAGACCTTCGCCCAGGCCGTTCCGTCATATTCCCAGGTGTCCGGATCGAGTATCGAGCTCCCGGTAGTCACACCGCTGAATTGCACCACTCTGTTGCGGCTCGCGTCGTAGGCCAGCTGTAGCCAGAAGCGTTGCCCGGGTGAGCCGTGCGTTCTCAGGGACCACGTGGAGCCGTCATACTCCCAGGTTTCGTCGTAATCGTAGTTGGTCGTGCCGTGGACACGCTTGCCGCCGTACATGACGACCACGTTTCGGGACGTGTCGAAAGTCATCCCCGCCGACATGCGGCCCGAAGGCTTGACCAAGCCGGTGCAGTTGGCGACGTTCTGGGTCCAGGTGGTCCCGTCGTAGTGCCAGGTGCAATCGTTGTAGTCGTTGCTGTCATAGTTGAAACCGCCGTAGAGCACGACTCCGCCATAGGCGGCCGTCATCATGGGCTCTCCGAGGATTGGGGGTGACTCCGGGAGGGACCGCAGCTCCCAGTCAATCCCGTCGTATTCCCAGGTATCATTATTCTGGCCCCCGAATAGCACCGTTTTCTGCCTGACGGCATCATACGCCATGGCGTGACCGTACGTCGGCGGCGGCGAGTGCGCTGTCTCCACGCGGGACCAGTCCGAGCCGTCGAACTCCCAGGTGTCGCCCGCGTTCCGGCCGAAGAGCCAGCCGCCGAACAGCACCAGCCGGCCCCGCGCCTGATCGTAGACCATCTTGGACATGCCGCGTCCCTCCAGACCGACGGGGCGCTGGGTCCAGGTGGGCAACTCGAAGGTGCAGCCGCTGGAGCAGCCGTCGTGGCTGCGCTTGTTGCCGTCCTCGCACTCCTCGCCCACCAGGGTGTCCAGGATACCGTTGCCGCACGTCTCGTCCGAGCGACAGTCGGCCGAGCACCCGTCGCCGGGCAGGTAGTTTCCATCGTCGCAGACCTCTCCGGGATCCACGATTCCATTCCCGCAGACCTCGATGCGACACGTGGGGCCACACCCGTCGCCGGCGACGGTGTTGCCGTCGTCGCAGCTCTCACCGTTGCTCGGGTCCAGGTAGCCGTTGCCGCAGACCTCGAGCGATTGACAGTCGGCGCTGCAGCCATCGCCCGACGCGGTGTTGCCGTCGTCGCACACCTCGCCCGGATCCACGGTTGCGTTCCCGCAAAACTCGAGCTGACAGGCGGCGCTGCAACCGTCCCCCGCGAGCTGGGAGCCGTCGTCACAGGTCTCACCAGCCGCGAAGTCCGTGATGCCGTTTCCGCAGCTCTCGTCCGAGAGGCAGTCCGGTGAGCAGCCGTCGCCGGGCACGTTGTTGCCATCGTCACACACCTCCGTGGGATCCGTGACTCCGTTTCCGCAGAAGCGCGCCAGGCAGTTGGACGTGCAGGCGCTCGCCGGGTCGCCGTTCGGGGCGTCGCATCCCGCGGGCATGCTGCCGACGTCGGCCCCACAATCGCACTGCTCGCCGACCACAGAATCCGCATAGCCGTTTCCACACGTCTCGTCCGACAGACAGTCCGGTGAGCAGCCGTCGCCGGCGACGAAGTTGGCGTCGTCGCACACCTCGCTCCCCTCCAGCACGCCATTTCCGCAATAGATCACCATGCAGGTGGAGCCGCAGGTTGGCGTCGGAAGCGCCTCTCCGTCGTCACACGTCTCCCCTGTGGCCACGTCCACCACGCCGTCTCCGCACGAGGGGGGCACACATCCCGGCCGGCAGGCATCCGGCACCACGTCGCTGTTGCCTTCGCCATCGTCGCAGGCCTCGCCAGAGTCGGGCACCCCGTCACCGCAGCGCGCCAACAGGCAGTCTGTCCGGCACGCATCCGGTTCGGTGTCCGAGTTGGCGTCTCCGTCGTCACACTCCTCCACACCCTCGATCTCCCCATCCCCGCAAGTCACGGGGTTGACGTTGTTGGTGTTGACGTTGTTGGTGTCTCCGGTCGAGTCGTCGCCGCAGGCCACGGTGCAGATCGCGACCACCGCGGTGACGAAAGAAACAAACCAAGACCTATTAGGGCGAAAATAGGACATTGCCGTGATCCTCCCGATAAGATGCTGACATTCGTTTGTAACTCGAAAAGGATACCACCACCTCAGCGGTATCTCAATGGTCAAGACCGTCGTGTTGTGTTGGCTACTTCGCTCGTCTGACCGGTAATCATTGCTCATAGACCGACTCGGCCGAAGACTTCCGTTGGTCAGATGTGTTTGGGAGCCAGCACAGGCCGGCGACC
>JBDRSE010000010.1:0-14996 GCA_043825095.1 bacterium | reverse complement strand
CCGCCACTTCGTGGCTCACTCCGCCCCCTCCGCCCCCTCCGGGGGAACCTCGCTGCGCTCGGGAGGTGCTGCAAATAGCACCCCCGTGAACACGTACAAAACCCCATTGGGCAGGCTGGGGACTTCTGTGGCATAGTGAGTGGCCGATTTGCTCAGGAACCGTATGAAACTCCGGACCTTGCCATTTGTTCTCGTCGTGCTTCTCGCTACCGGCCTGCTGGCGGTGGGCTGTCAGGAGGATCCCGGCGGCCCGGTGGACCCCTACCCCGCTCCGGACTTCCAGCTGCCGGACTACAATCCGCGCTCCCCCACGTGGAACCAGGAGCTGAGCCCGGCGGACGATGCCCTGGGCAAGGTGCTCGTCCTGTACTTCGCGTCCTTCACGTGAGGTTACTGCCGAACGCAGTTTGCGTTCTTCGATCAGCTCCTGGAGCAGTGGCGCGCCGAGGGGCTCACCAGCGACGACGTGGACGTCTGGGCCGTGGGCTACTCCACCACCATCGGGTACGCGTTGGAGTTCGCCGGCGACGCCACGCCGGCCTGCCTGGCTGACGAGTCCGACCCGGCCCTCAGTGCCTTCGAGGCCTACGGCGCGGACATCGACGACGCCTTCATCATCGACCGCGCGGGCCAGGTGCGCTTCCGGTTCAGCGTGGCCCTGATGTCCCTGGAGTCCTCCGACAATCGCGACAAAGTGGACGACTGGGTCCACGAGCTTCTGTAGGCCCTCCCCTCCTCCGCTGCCTCCCACGCTGTCTCCAAGCCCGCCACACGACCGTGTCCCTCGGGCCACACGAATTTGATCGCCTCGTGTTTTCAGGTAGTTACCGCTTCGAATCCGCTGGCATGAAGTTTGAAAGGACCTCCTTCGAACGGAGGTGAAAGATGGATCGATCCCCAGAGCACGACAACGGCCGCCTGATTCTGCGCGCCCTGCGCAACCTGGGGTTGCTCGCCGCGGCGCTCCTCGCGCTTCGTCTGACCGCGGTGTATGGCTGCACCACGTCGGTTCAGCGGCGCCCGAGCATGGTGGTCACATCCTTCGCGACGCTGGGAACCGGCCGACCGGACAGACCTTCGATCCGGTTCCGGTTCAGCCGTCCGGCCGTCTCCCAGAAAGACGTGGGCGAACCCCTGTCCGACCCACCCGCCGTGGTCGGTCCGATGTTGTCCATCCGCGGGCACTGGAGCGATCGGCAGACGCTGGTGCTCGAGCCCCGGAACGAGCTCAAGCCGGGCTTGCGCTACAACGTCTACCTGGTCGGCGAGCTGGCCAAACAGAACCAGAAGACCCGCTTCCACTTCGTGCACGCGCCGCTCCAGATCCGGCACGTCTCCGGGCTCCACGGGAATCGGATCGCCACCAAGCCGCGCTTCCGGGTGCACTTCAACTACCGTGTGAAGGCGGGCGACGTCGCCTCCCACTGCTACATGCACGAATCCTCGGGGCTGTGGCCCGTGGCGCTGGCCACACCGGTCAGCCACCTCGTCTCCGACGTCGTGACCGTGACCACCGACGCGCCGCTCAGCCGCAACCAGCAATACAACCTCCGCTGTGACGACCTGCAGAGCGCCCAAGGCGGCGCCCCCATTACCGCCAAGTATCCAAAGCAGTTCCAGACCTATCCCGCCTTCACGGTGGTCCGCACCCGGCCCGGTGCCGACGACTACCCCCCCGGGGACGTGCCGGTGCAGATCCACTTCTCCTCCCCGGTCACGCTCCCCGAGCTCCGCAGGCACCTCCGGATCGAGCCGCCGGTCCAGGGCCTGACCGCGGGCTACGTCGCCTACCCCGGGCTCCGGTATCGGGTCACGCTCAAGCTCCAAAGCAGAACCCGGTACAAAGTGACCGTGGACGGTGGGGTTCGGGACATTTACGGCCAGCAACTCGGCCGTGCCCACTCCTTCGACTTCACCACGGGCCGACCGGCGGCCGTCCTGAACCTCGAGCGAGGCATCTACGCCCTCGAGGCCGGCAGCACGGGCTATCCCGTCTGGACCCGCAACATGGAGCGCTTCCAGGTGGACTGCGCGCCGGTCCCCAAGGGACAGCTCGTGAGCCTGCTCACGTCCGACATGAGCTACGATCCCTGGTACTCCGGCAACAACGACAAGCCGGTGCGCTGGAAGAAGCTCGGGCTCAAGAGCAGGCGCACCGACGTGACATTCCAGTCCAAAGAGACCGAATGGAAGCTGCACCACCTCACCATGCACAAGATGTGCGGGTCGAAGCGGCCCCGGGGCGTGTATCTGGCCGAGGTGAAGTCAGACCAGCTCGCGCCGCACCCCGACTACCACTGGCGCTACCGGCCGCGCCAGCGCATCCTGGCCAACGTCACGGATCTCGGGGTGCTGCTCAAGGTGGGGCCGGCCTCCGGCATCGCCTGGGTGTCGAGCCTCCGGACCGGAAAGCCCGTGGCCTATGCCAACGTCACGCTCTACGACCCCAAGGGCAAGGTGGTGCACCGCGGGCGTACGGACCACCGCGGGCTGGCGCGCCTGCCCGGCACGTCCACGCTGATCAAGCTCCAGAGCGGCCGAGAACAGGACTGGGTCCCCCAGCGCAGGCAGCGGCTCATCGCAGTGGTCGAGAAGGGCAAGGACCTGGCGGTGGTGGACGGCAACTGGGCCAACGGGATTCAGCTCTGGAACTTCGGCGTGACCGTGGATCGCAGCGCCGGCACGGAGCGCATTCGGGGGTTCATCCAGTCCGACCGGGGCATCTACCGACCGGGCGAAACCGTGCACTTCAAGGGGTTGGTGCGGACGCTCAAGCTCGGCGCCCTGCCCCGGGTGCCGCGGGGGGCGAAGGTGAGGATCTCGGTGCGCGACGGGCGGGGCTCCAAAGTTCTCGACACCGAGCGCAAGCTCTCCCGCTTCGGCGGCTTTGCCTTCGACCTGCCCCTCGGAGCCTCGGCGCGGCTGGGGGACTACTACGTCCGCGCCACGGTGAACAAGCAAACCTTCCAGGAGCGGTTCTCCGTGCAGGCCTTCCGCAAGGTCACCTACGAGATCAAGATGAAGGCGGGCAAGCGTCACGTGCAGCTCGGGGACACGCTGCGCCTGGACCTGGCCGCCCGCTACCTCTTCGGCGCGCCCGTGAAGAACAGCCGGTACGCCTGGCGCGTTCAGCGGCGGGAGCACGCGCTCCGCTTCGACGGCTTTCCGGGCTACGTGTTCGACGACTGGGCGGCCCAGAACCTCCACTACTGGGACCAGGGGGGCACCACCTCCTACTCCTTCGTCTCCGAAGGGGACGGCAAGACGGACGCCCTGGGCAAGGCCAGCGTCGCGCTGGAGACCGGCGCGGATCAGACCCGCCCTCAAGACTACCTCGCCTCGGTGACCGTGACGGACGAAACCGATCAGAGCGTCACCAAGTCCCTGGCGATCACCGCGCACCGGACGGACCGCTACGTGGGGCTGCACACCCAGGAGTACGTGCAGGCCGTGGGCATGCCGTTCGCCGTCAACGCCGTGGCGCTGTCCCCCGCCGGCAATCGCATCGCCTCGGCCGCGACGCTGAGCTACGTCCGGTCCAGCTACGAGTGCACGTGGCAGGGCACCTACCGCGCCTACCGCACCTGCAGCCGCAAAAAGAAGGAGGTCTGGAGCCGGCCCGTCCAGATCCCCGCCACGGGCACCGGCACGCTCCGCATCGTCCCGCGCAAGCCGGGTGAGCACATCATCCGGCTCACAGTCACCGACGGGAAGGGGCGGAAAATCTCCGCGTCGAACACGGTGTGGATCATCGGCCGCGGCCAGGCCTTCTGGAGCGGCGACGAGTCGGTTCGCATGGCGCTCATCGCGTCCAAGAAGAGCTACAAGCCGGGGGAGACGGCGCGCCTGGTTCCCCGATCCAGCCTCGGCGGCGCCACGGCGCTGGTGACCCTGGAGCGCAACGGCGTGATGGACGCCTTCGTCACGACGCTCAGGAGCTCGGGACAGGGCATCCAGATCCCGCTCCGGTCGCGCCACGCGCCGAACGTGTACGCCACCGTGACCCTGGTGCGCGGTCGTGTCGGAGTGGGAGATCGAAACCGCCCGCGGTTCAGCATCGGCGTGGTCAACCTGCAGGTGTCCCCGGTGAGTCATCGACTCAAGGTGCGCCTCCGCACCCACAAGGACAAGTACGAGCCCGGCGAGCTGGTCCAGGGGAAGATCCGCGTCACGTCGGCGGCCGGGCGTCCCGTGCGCGCCGAGCTGAGCCTGTCGGTGGCCGACGAAGGGGTGCTGCAGCTGATCGCCTACCGCACGCCCGATCCACTGGTCAAATTCTTCGCCCCGTGGGGCATCGGGGTGGACAACGCCACCAACTGGAACCGCGTCTCGCGGCTGAACGCCCCGGGCGTGAAGGACAGGGAGTCCGGCGCTGACGGCGGAGACGAGGGGAGCAGCGGCCCCAAGGTCCGGTCCCGCTTCGTCTCGTCGGCCTACTGGGCCCCGTCGCTTCTGACCAACGGCAACGGGGAGGTGTCCTTCCGGTTCAAGGCGCCGGACAACCTCACCGCCTTCCGGCTGATGGCCGTGGCCGCCGACGCCGGCAGCCGCTTCGGAAAAGGCGCGCGGCGCATCACGGTGACCAAGCCGCTGCTGGCCAAGCCCGTGCTCCCGCGCTTCTTCTCCACCGGCGATCGCGCCGAGGTCGGGGTGGTGATCCACAACTACACCGACCGCGCCGGCCGGGCGACGGTGAAGGTCCACGCCACCGGCATGATTTTCACCCGGACCGAGCAGACGGTCACCCTCGGCAAGGGCGGCTCCGCCCGGGTGCGGTTCCACGCCACGGTGCCCTTCGTGAAGCAGGCGACGCTGCAATTCTCCGTGAAGATGGGCCGACACCGCGACGCGCTGCGACTCACGGTGCCGGTGAAACGCCCCCTGGCCATCGACACCAGGCTCCTCGCCAGCGGGCGGCTCACCGGCTCCCGGACCATCCCGCTCCGCTGGCACGCCTCGGTGCTGCCCAAGGACAGCACCCTCGAGGTGGACGTCGACCGCACCGGGATGTCCACCCTGAAGGAGGGGCTGCGCTACCTCATCGAGTACCCGTACGGCTGCCTGGAGCAGACCCTGTCCCGCTTCATCCCCCTCACCAAGGTGAAGGACCTCGCCTTGACCCTCGGGTTCCAGGACCTCCAGGGGCCGCGCCTGGCCAGGTTCATCCGCGCCGGCGCGGACAAGGTCGCCCGTCACCAGCACGACGACGGCCACTTCAGCCTGTGGCCCGCGGGCAGCACGTACCCGCACCTCACCGCCTACGCCATGTACGGGCTGCTCGAGGCGAAGCGCGCCGGCGTCTCCGTGGACGAGGACACCCTGAAGCGCGGGCGGGGCGCCCTGAAGCGCTGGGCCAACGGCCGCTCCCGCACGATCTCCCCGGGCGGCGAGGCGGCAATCCTGGCCATGGCTGCCTACGTGCTCGCCGAGCTGGGCGACGCCGACGCCGGACTGAACGCCCGTCTCTACGCCGCTCGGAAGGCGCAGCCGAGCTTCGGCCTCGCCTTTCTGCTGCGCGCGCTCAAGCTCTCCAAGGCGCCGGCCGGACAGCTCGCAACGGTAAAGAAAGACCTGCTGGCCCTGGTGGTGGACGACGCCGGCATCGCCCGCGTCCGCGAGCGCCGGGGGAACGGCTTCTCCCCTGACGGCTACCACCGGTACATGAGCAGCGACACCCGCTCCTCCGCCATCGCGCTCTCGGCGCTGGTGCACGTGTCGCCGACGCACCGGCTGGTGCCGCGCCTGGCGGCCGGGCTCAAGAAGTCGCAGCTCCCCAGCGGCCGCTGGTACAACACCCAGGAGAACCTCTACGCCCTGGTGGCCCTCGCCGACTACGCGCGACTGCAGGCCCAGGGCACCACCGTGGCGACGCTGCTGCTCAACGGCAAACAGATCGCCCGTAAGACCCTCCACCGCTCCGCAGTGCTCGGGCTCAAACGGTCCCTCGACCAGCTGAAACCGGGAACGCTCACCCTGCAGGTGCAGGGCAGCGCCTACTTCACGGTGCGCCTGGTGACCGCCCGCCGCGCCAGCACCGCGTCCGCGGTGAGCCGCGGCCTCGCGGTGACACGCCGATACCTGGATCCGAGGTCGGGCGCCGCCCTCACCCGATTCCAGGCGGGGCAGCTGGTGAGGGTCAGGGTGCAGGTGCAGGCGCGATCCGGCAGCCGGTGGATCGCCGTGGTAGACCCCGTGCCCGCGGGCTTCGAGCCCGTGAACAGCAAGCTGGCCACGGCTGCGCGACACCAGTCCTTGGGCGCGAACCGGCACTGGACTCACCTCGAGCTGCACGACGACCGGGTGCAGGCCTTTGCCGACCAGCTCTCCAGCGGCGCCCACACCCTGGAGTACCTGGCCCGGGCCACGCTGCCCGGCACCTTCACCGTGCCGCCCACCCACGCCGAGCAGATGTACGCGCCCGACCAGTTCGGACGGGCGGCGACCGTCCGGATCACGGTGGATCCGTGACGGCCCGGCGGGCGACCCTGCGCTGGGCGACGGCGCTGGCCCTCTGGCCGGTTCGCCTCGCCCAGGCGCTGCTGGGCCGCCTGGGTCTGCTCACGACCCGCGCTGTGCGGCTCGGCCTGCTGTTCGGCCTGCCCGCCGCGGCCGGGCTCGCGCTCCTCGTGCGCGTTCTGCCCTACCCCGTCGACCAGCTCTCTGCGGGGCGCGGGGGGCCGCTGATCCTCGAGGATCGCCATGGGAACGTGCTGCATCGCCGCCCCTCCGAGGGGGGGCGCCCCGGACGCCGGGGCTGGGTGTCGCTCGACGAGATCTCCCCCCACGCGCTGCTCACGGTGGTCGCCTCCGAGGACAGCCGATTCTACGAGCACCACGGCGTGGACCCCGTCGGTGTGCTGCGCGCGGCCTTCCTCAATCTGCGCGCCCGGCGGGTGGTCTACGGCGGCTCCACCATCACCATGCAGCTCGCCCGCATGGTGCACTCGCGGGGCCAGCCGCGCACCTTTTCGAACAAGCTCAAGGAGGCCTTCCTCGCCCTCCGCCTCGAGCGCGCCCTGGACAAGCGGCAGATCCTGGAGCAGTACCTGAACCGCGCCTACTACGGCCACGGCGCCTACGGCATCGAGGCCGCGGCGCAGCGCTACTTCGGAAAACCGGCGGCGAGCCTCTCGGTGGGCGAGGCGACCTTCCTCGCCGTGATCCCCAGGGCGCCGATCTACTACGATCCCATCCGCCACCGAGACCGGGTGCTCCGGCGCCGCGAGCACGTGTTCATGCTGCTGCGGGAGCAGGGGCTGCTCACCGCCGAGCAGGCGCGCGCCGCCGCCGCCGAGCGGGTCGCGCCCCGTCTGCGTGATCAGCCCCTGGAGGCGCCGCACTTCGTCCGCTGGGTCCTGCAGACCCTGCCCGCTGAAATCCTCCGCCACGGCGGCGTCGTCCGCACCAGTCTGGATCTTCCGCTCCAGCGCCGCCTGGAAGAGCGGGTCGCCGCGCACGTGGCGTCCCTGCGCGACAGGCGGGTCCAGCAGGCCGGGCTGGTGGTGCTCGACACGGCCAGCGGCGAGGTCCGGGCCATGGTCGGCTCGAAGGGCTTCTGGCAGGGCGCGGGCCAACTGAACATCGCCGTACGGCGGCGTCACCCCGGCTCGGCGCTCAAACCGTTCGTCTACGCCTTGGCCCTCGAGGCCGGCGACACCCCGGCGAGCATCACCTACGACATCAACGACGTGCCCACGTCCCGCTACCGCCTGCTCCGGGTCACCCAACGGGAGCGCCAGACTTCCGTCGGACCCCCAGCGCCTTGATCTGATTCCGGTGAGTTAGCGGATCAAGTTTGTCAATTACAATGTTGTGAATAAAATGGGTCCGACGAGCGTTTTGATGGGTACCATGCCTACCGGACAAACGCTCATGCTTCCTGTTGATGCTCAGACGAATCCACGATGCCAATGGTTCTCTGCTACCGGGTGCGTCATGCACTATCCGCAGCGGTGCGTTGTACTCGTCGGTGGTTCAGAGATCGGCTCGTTCTCATCAGCGCAGCGGGGTATTCGTAATCTGCTCATGGTCGGCTTGGCTCGCAATCCAGGCGTCCGCCGGGGGCGGTTGGCAAAGGCATTTGGTGTGTCGTCCGAGATCCTTCGTCGTGTGATGCGCAAGGTCGAGGACGGGGGGCTCGAGGCCTTGCCTACCGAGGGTCCTGGCGGAGCACGCCGGCAGCCCAAGGACACACCAGCGTTGCGCAAGGCGCTGTTCAAGCTCTTTGAAAAGGGGCTTGGGGCGCGCCCAGCGCATCAGTCCCTACCAAAACGGTTCGACGTCTCGCACACGCTCGTGTGGCAGGTCCACCAGCAGTGGCAGAAGCTCGAGGAACTGCGCCAGGCAGAGATGTCCACAGAGCCGGCAGAGCTCTCCACTAAAACTCTACAGGCGGTGCTGCCCGAGACGACGCCTGCTCAGACACAGCTGGATGATGAGCAGGGTAGCTCCCGCGAAACAGGCTCGGCCGAGGAGCAGGCCTCAGGCGTCGAGAGGATCAGGTCGGCACCGGTAAGCGGCGGCCGCTACGTACAGCACGCCGGTACCTGGTTGATGCTGGCCATGGCAGAGCAGCATCAGCTCTATGATGCCGCCCTTGAAGAGCTGTGGGATGAGCCGCGTGGTGCGCGGCAGATCCGTCTGGCCATGGATGCAGTGATCGCCGCGCTGAGCATCGGTGAGCGTAGCGTTGAGGGCGTACGAAGGCTGGCAAGCTCCTCGGCCGACCGGCTGTTTCGTGCCGACCAGGCGCCTTCGGCGAGTTGGGTCCGCCGCGTGCTGAAGCGCTTCGCTGGCGGTGACGAGAAGCTCAACGGCTGGCGGCTTCACCTGCTGCTGGCCGGTAAGTACATGCGGCAGGCCCAGGCCGGCAGCGAGCAGGCCGCCGTCTTCTACGTCGACAACCACATGCGCCCCTACACGGGCAAATTCGTCACCCGTCGAGGCTGGCGTATGCAGGACAAGCGGGTTTGTCCCGGGGCGACGGACTACTGGGTCCACAGTGAGGACGGCCGGCCGGTGATGAGGGTGGCTGACCCCACCAACTCATCGTTGACGTCGTGGCTCAACGGAATCGCCGACATGCTGCGCCAGGGCCTGGGCGACGATCAGAATATCCTGCTCGCTTTCGACAGGGCGGGCGCCTTCCCCAAGCAAATGGTCGAGCTGCGCGATGAGCGGTTCGGGTTCGTGACGTACGAGCGGCGGCCCTTCGCGCTGCTCAATCCCGGACAGTTCGATCAAGAGCTGGTGAGCGAAGATAACGAGCACATCGGAATGCGTGACAGGCGCGCGAATCTCCGGAAGGGTCGTGGACGAGTACGCCGGATTGCGTTGCGCATGGAGGACGGGCATCAGGTGAACCTGATGGCGGCCTCGACCGAACCCGCCGAGCGGCTTGTCGGGATCATGCTGGGCCGCTGGTGCCAGGAGAATGCTTTCAAGCACGGCGTTGAGCGTTGGGGAATCAACCAGCTCGATGGCCGCAACACCTCGGACTACCGACCCGACTCGGTGATCCCCAACCCCGCTCGGTGGCGTCTGGATCGCGATCTACGTCTGGCGCGTCTCGATGAGGGCAAGGCCCGACGCGAGCTGGCACGCCTGGACGAAGACGACCGACGCTGGGATCGAGCACAAACCAAGCTCGACGATGCCCTTGATCGGCAGCAGGATCTCGAAGCTCTGCGGCCCTATACCCCGAGCCACGCCCCCCTGGAGGAGACCGAATTGGCAGGGAAGCTCGTGTATCATCCGGGGAACTACAAGGCAGTGGTGGACTCCATCCGCATCGTGTGTGCCAACGCGGAAACCGATTTGGCGTACACCCTGGCACCGTACCTGCGCAAACCACGCGAGGCGAAGATGGCGCTCGCCAACCTATTCAAAGCGCCTGGCTCGATCAGGGTGGAACAGGAGAGGATCCTTGTGCGCCTAGACCCGGCAGGCACACGCAACGAGAAGGAGGCCTTCAGCCAACTACTCGAGGAGATCGATGACTGGCAGCTCGTACTGCCAGGAGACCGGGAACGTCGGCCTCTAAGATTCCGATCCCAACTTTGACTTTACGCGTGGACGGAACTCTGGAGCGCGGACCGGTTCGCTACCGGGAGGCGCTCGCAGGGTCCTACAACCTCGCCGCGGTCCACGTGCTGGAACGGGTCGGGGTGCATCGACTCATCGAGCGGCTGAGGGAGGCGGGCCTCGGCCCCCTCAAAGGCACAGACAAGGACTACGGCCTCCAGCTGGCGCTGGGCTCGGCCAAGGTGCGCCTGGTGAACCTGGCGGCGGCCTACGGGTTCCTCGCCCGAAACGGCCGGGTCACGACGCCCCGGAACGTCGTGAGCGTGCGCCGGCACGACGGCACGGTGTGGCGGCCGGATCCCGGACCGGACCGCCAGCTCTTCGAGGCCCGGACCGCCTGGCAGGTGATGGACATGCTGGCCGATCCCGAGGCGCGGCGGCCCATGTTCGGTCAGGAGCTCCCCTTCGACCTCCCCTTCCGGGTGGCCGCGAAGACCGGCACCTCCCGCGGGTTCGCAGACACCGTCGCCGTGGGCGTCACCCGCGAGCTCACCGTGGCCGCCTGGGCGGGCAACTTCGACGGCCGGCCCAACCACGGCCTCCAGGCCATGTCCGCGGCGGCGCCCCTCGTTCGGGACGGGCTGCTCATCGCCGGCGGTGGAGCGCCACTGACCCTGCCGCCTGCTCCGCAGGGCATCGTCAAGCTGCCGATCTGCCCCCTCTCCGGCATGGCCGTGGGCCCGCACTGCGCGCACGCCAAGCTCGAATACTTTTCAGAGCGCACCCTTCCGCGCGCCCCCTGCACCTGGCACAGAAATGAAAACGGCCACACGGTGGCAGCCCTACCGAAGGAGATCAGAGGCTGGGTAGCCGGCAGGCGTCCTCTCACAGGTGGGTTCGGACGCCCCGTCGGATTGTAAAGATCGTGAACGTGGTCGCGACCAGCGCCGCGATTGCCCAGTTTAGTTTTTGTTCCAACGACCCCATCCCGTCCGTCGGCGATTGGTGAGTACGGCGGTGATTCCGAAGGACCGGAGCCAGCGGTTGCGCGAGCGAATCAAGGCTCACTTTGGGAGAGGTACAACCCATCGGAGCCTCGAGGAGCGCCTGTCGGAGCTGAATCCAGTGTTGCGGGGTTCGGAGCAACTTCTATCGCCACGCCTGGGGCGCGAAACATGTTTTTGGCTCCCTGGATCACTACGTGTGGTGGACCATCCTTCGATGGCTCAAGAAGAAGCACAAGAACGCCTCGATGAAGTTTCTGCGGGCTCGCTATGGCCGGCGAAAGCCAGGTCAACGAAACACTCAGTGGGGAATGGGCAAGGCGGTGCCTTTCTCTCTCCAGGGTGACCGTGGAGCGATATCGACTGGCTTGGCGCAAGACCCCCGACTTTGCCGTCAAATCTATGGAGAGCCCGGTGCGGACCGAAAGCCGCACGCCGCCCATGATCCACCCTACTCTGCTGCTCGCGGAAGACCATGCGCTTATCCGGCGCACTTGCCCAAGCACTGGAGCAGGAGGATGACTTCAACATTGTCGGAGAAGCAGAAGATGGTCGGGTCGCTCTAGTCGTTACTGTAGTCAGGTACACTCCCACCTTAGTTTTGTACGATATGTCGCAACACCCGTGTACCATCCTCGGATCGCGATGACGTCCATGTAACTCCAGTCAACCGGAACTGATCCTCCGTCAATCTCAGTATAGTCTATGATACCATCAGCGGTATCCGTTTTGCGATCCCACTGATTGGTGCCATTCTCATCGTACATACTCACGGGGCTCGTCGCCGTATCTTCGTAGTCCTTGTATTCAACATAGAACCCATCGTCGGATGGACTGGCAGCGCACAGGTTCACTGTGTAAAGGTAATAGGGAAAAGAATAGCCATCGTATGAGATGTCGGTCGAGCACTGCCAATAGTCTCCATCTGTTTCCCACACGCAGACTTTTATCGGCAGCGCCGTGTTTGCCTTCGCCGTTGACACCAATCCAAGCATCCCGATCAGAATTAGCGCGGTTTGCCAAATTCTCATGTCCCGTCCTCCTTTTTGCCGATTGGCTGATATTGCCCAGAATAATTACACTTTTCCAGGTCTCTTTTTCACAGATCCATCAGGCTCAGCTACACTGCTGCATGACGACTCAGTCCCCGGATCTCTCATTTTCCATCGAACAGCTTGACAAATTTAAAAATGGCAAGTCAAGATTCTAATACTCGTGATTATCACAAACCGAGATAGGTTTGAGCTGCCCATGAGGATCGCGGCTCTGCTGTGTTGTGTGGGGGCGCTCACTGGTTGCTCGCACAGCACGCGGGAGGGCAATCTGAACAACGTCCGGCTTCCTGTGTGCGGAAACGGCGTCGTGGAGGCGACGGAGCAGTGCGACGGCTCGGACCTGGGGGGACGTACCTGTGACCTCCAGGGGTTCGATGGCGGCAGGCTGAGCTGTAGCGGGGAGTGCCTGCTCGATACCCGCGAGTGTCATCTCTGCGGCGACGGCTTGGTCAACGGACCCGAGCAGTGCGACGGCACCGCGCTGCAGGGACAAACCTGCGCGGACCTCGGCTTCGTTGGGGGCACCCTCGGCTGCTCCGCAGGCATTTGCGAGATCGATACCTCGGG
Organism: bacterium; assembly: GCA_043825095.1. Classification (GTDB taxonomy): domain Bacteria; phylum Myxococcota_A; class Polyangia; order HGW-17; family JAJRWW01; genus JBDRSE01. The sequence goes on along the minus strand of JBDRSE010000010.1, from coordinate 2,347 downwards.
CTGTCACGACTGCGGCAACGGCCTGATCGATGCGGGCGAGGTCTGCGACGGCACGAACGTGGATGGCAGTAGCTGCCAGAGCATGGCGGGCCTGGCGCAGGGTGATCTGGCCTGCTCGCCCACGTGCCTCGCGTTCGACACGACAGGCTGCCACCAGTGCGGCAACGGGCTCCGGGAGGGTCCCGAGGGCTGCGACGGCTCGGACCTGGGCTCGGCAAGCTGCCTCAGCGAGACCGGTCACACCGAGGGCTCTCTGGCGTGCCTCCCAGACTGCTCGCTGGACACCGACGCCTGTCACACATGCGGCGACGGGAACATCGGCGGTGGAGAGCTCTGCGACGGCGCGGAGGTGGGAATCGAGTCCTGCCTGTCCCAAGCCGGCCTACCCGACGGTGCGCTGACCTGTCTTCCGGGCTGCGCGGCGTATGACACCTCGGAGTGCCACACCTGCGGTGACGGAGTGCTGGACGGCCCGGAGACCTGCGAGGATGGCAATGCGGTCGACTGGGACGGCTGCACCGACTGCTTCGCCAGCGAGTTCCAGGTGAACACGTTCACCGTCGACTTCCAGCACGACCCAGACGTGGCCATGCTCGGCGGAGGCTTCCTGATCGTCTGGCAAAGCGGGCCTCCCGCCGGTGCTGGGCAGGACGGGGACGGCTACGGCGTGTTCGGGCGGCGGTTCGACAGCACGGGCTTGTCACTGGGAGGTGAGCTCCAGATCAACACGCACACGACCGGCGACCAGTGGCACCCCAAGGTCGCGGCGTCGGGCAGCGCCGATATCGTGGTCGTCTGGGAGAGCGCCGGACAGGACGGCAGCGGCTGGGGCGTCTTCGGCCAGCGGCTCGACAGCTACGGCGCGCCGCTGGGCAGCGAGTTCCAGATCAACACCGAGACCGCCAACGACCAGCGACTACCAGCCGTGGCCATGGCGGTGGACGGCAGCTTCGTGGTCGTCTGGCAGAGTGACGACGGTTCCGGCAGTGGTGTCTTCAGTCGACGGTACGACAGCGCGGGCAACGCGCTGGGTGTCGAGCTCCAGGTGAATACTCACACGCCAAGCGACCAGCGCGTCTGCGAGATCGCGATGAACGACAGTGGCGAGCACGTGGTGGTCTGGATGAGCTGGCTCCAGGACGGCGACGCCTGGGGGGTGTTCGGCCAGCGGTTCGATCCCTTCGGCGACCCGGCCGGCGCCGAGTTCCAGGTGAATTCCTATACCGTGGACAGTCAGCGAACGCCAGCGGTCGCGATGACCCAGGACGGCAGCTTCGTGGTCGTCTGGTCCAGCGATTCGCAGGACGAAGACGGGTCGTCAGGCGTGTACGGGCAGCGCTACGACAGCAACGGCGGCGCTGTCGGAGGGGAGTTCCCGGTGAGCACCTTCAGCGCAAACAGCCAAGAGCGACCGGCTGTGGCGATGTTTCAGGACGGTGGCTTCGTGGTCGTCTGGGAGAGCTGGATGCAGGATGGGAATATGTGGGGAGTCTACAGTCAACGGATCGACGGCAGTGGCAGTCTGCTCGGGAACGAGCTTCGGCTCAACTCGTACGTGATGTGGGACCAGCGTGGGCCACGCTTAGCAAGCGCCGACAGCGGAGGCCATGTGGTCACGTGGCAGAGCATGCTGCAGGACGGTGATGAATGGGGGATCTTTGCGCAGCGATACGGCGTCACTGGCACCCCACTCGGCGTGGGTCCGTAGCCCGCAGGCATCCTTTGGCTGCCGCCGAGGTCAAGCAACAGTACGCGTCCGATCCGCCCCGTCTTGCCGATAAGACGCATCAAGCTTCTATGGAAGTGGGTGTCAAGACGCAGTTTACCTCTCCGACCGGATTCTCGACGCCCAGCGGTCACCCTGGCGGGTTGTTGGCCCTCGCGCTGGGGAGAGGGGAGGTGGTCTGGTCGGCATCCCCAGATGCGACAAGATCCGGTCGATGACGACGGGGATCGTTGTCAGAGACTGCATATGATCTTGGTGATACGCCGCCGCCGAGCGGGTCGCGCCCCGTCTGCGTGATCAGCCCCTGGAGGCGCCGCACTTCGTCCGCTGGGTCCTGCACGCCCTGCCCCCTGAGATCCTGCGCCACGGCGGCGTCGTGCGCACCAGCCTGGATCTTCCGCTCCAGCGTCGCCTGGAAGAGCGGGTCGCCGCGCACGTGGCGTCCCTGCGCGACAGGCGGGTCCAGCAGGCCGGTTTGGTGGTGCTCGACACGGCCAGCGGCGAGGTCCGGGCCATGGTCGGCTCGAAAGGCTTCTGGCAGGGCGCGGGGCAGCTGAACATCGCCGTACGGCGGCGTCACCCCGGCTCGGCGCTCAAACCGTTCGTCTACGCCTTGGCCCT
>JBDRSE010000009.1:0-5557 GCA_043825095.1 bacterium | reverse complement strand
TGTTATGGGGCAGGCTTGATGACGTCCCCAGGGTGATTCCTGCCCAGCCTGCGTGATCCATTCCGCTCGGCGTCGGATCTTCCAGTCTGCTCCGTTCCCTCCCTTCTCCCCCTCAATAAAATTGAGACCGCGACCCACGCTCGGCTCTCCCGGGCGGTGGCTGTCTGGACAGATGCTGTTTGATCGCTGGCGCCCTTTCGGGGTAGGGCTTGTCGGCTTGGAGGCGGAGCGTAGGGACCGTGAAGGCCAGGGGGGGATAGGTGGCGAGGAGGGTGTCACTAGCACCCTCCCCGCCGTGCTCCGAAGGATATGGTGCTTCCTGACTGGAGCTCTGACCGGATCGTTCATTCTCGGCTCGACGTCAAGTGTTGGTTTGCTCGGCCACCGTCGGTGGCGGCAGTACGCCCTGGTGTTTGCCCTTGCTGCGGAGCGCCAGGAGCGCCGGTTGGGGCGCATGTCGTGTTGCACGGCCACGGCACCCGCGGGCGCCTGGTGCGTGGTCCTCTGCGTCCTGACGGCACGCCCGAAGAGGTCGAGATCCTCGGCCGTCGCTACCGCTGCCAGCGGTGCGGGGCGGTGCTTCTGGTGGTGCCCCGGGGCGTGCTGCGGTCGCGGTTGTTTTCGGCGGGCGCGATTGGCCTGGCGCTGATGCTGTGGGCGGTGCACCGGGTGCCGGCCCGTGAGGTGCGGCGCCGCGTGAGCCCCTGGGGCGTCGTGGGAAGCACGGCGGCGGCTGGGTGGGCATCGCTACGCCGGTGGGTACAGCAGGCGCCGCGGCTCTTCCCCGGGGTGCGCGCGAGTCCCGACCACTGGACCGACCGCCAGCGCGCCGAGCGGATCGCCACCACGCTCGCGGCCTGTGCGCCGGCGACCGACGGCTCACTCGCAGAGCGCGTCTTCGCCGGCGCAGCGCAGGCTGGGTGATCCGCGAGGTCGTCGAGATGGCAGCGGTTTTAGCCCACCAGCGAGCGTACCTGCCCAGACCCCGGCCTCCGTGAGAGTCCTGGACTCGCGCCACAAAACTCGGCGCGAGAGGAGGATTTCTCATGGCAGACGAGTTGAAACCGAAGGACCACGCCGAGGCGACGGCCATCTTCCGTGCCCAACTTTTGGGCCCGGTGCTGTGCCGCGACCTGGTGCGTGGAGAGCTGTATCCCGAGCTCAAGGAGCTGAGCCGGGTGCGCGTCCGGCCGCCGGGTGCGCCGCGGACCCGGCGCTACGCGGTGCCCACGCTCAAGCGCTGGTACTACGCCTACCGCCGCCGGGGGCTCGAAGGACTCAAGCCCCGGCCGCGCAAAGACCGCGGCCACGGACGCGAGCTCACCAAGAAACAGCGCGAGCTCCTGTGCGACATCCGACGCAAGTTTCCGCGGGCCTCGGCCAAGCTGATCCTGCGCACCGTGGTGGCCGAGGGCCACATCGAAAAGGACACCGTGAAGCCGGCCACCGTCAACCGGCTCTATCGAGAGACGGGGCTGGATCGTCAGACCCTGGGCGTAGAGCGGCAGCGCCGCCGCTGGCAGGCCGAGCACCCCAACGCGCTGTGGCACGCCGACGTTTGCCACGGGCCGCCGCTGGTCATCGGCGACAAAAAGGTCCCGCTGCGCATCCACGCCATCCTGGACGACTACTCGCGCCACATCGTCGCCATCGAGGCGTTTCACACCGAGCGGGAGGCCGACATGCTCAAGCTGCTGATCAAGGCGCTGCGCCGCTGGGGCGCCCCGGACTGTCTGTACCTGGACAACGGCAGCACCTACCGCGGCGAGACCCTGGAGATCGCCTGCGCCCGGCTGGGCAGCACGCTCAAGCACGCCCAGCCCTACGATCCGCAGGCCCGGGGCAAAATGGAGCGCTGGTGGCGTACGCTACGCGAGGGCTGCGTGGACTACCTGGGCGACCTGTCGAGCCTGCACGACGTGCAACTGCGCCTGCTGGCCTTCGTGGACCAGCACTACCACGTGGCGCCCCACGCCGGCCTGATGGGGCGCACCCCGGACTCGGCCTACGCCGACGACCGCGCCGCACGCCAGGCCGACGACCTCACCGAGGACAAGCTTCGCGAGGCGCTCACCGTCCGCGTCAACCGCACTGTCCGCAAAGACGGCACCATCCCGGTGGGCGGCGTCGACTGGGAGGTGGAGCAGGGCTTCCTCGCAGGCCGCAAGGTCACCCTGGCCCGCACGCTGGTCGACGACGCCCCGCCCTGGCTCGAGCTGCAGGGACGCCGCCTCGAGCTCGGGCTGCTCGACCCGGTGAAAAACGCCCGCCGCCGACGCAAGCATCCGCCGCTCAAGTCCAAGACCGGCATCGACATCCCATTCGATCCGCCCAAGACCCTGCTCGACCAACTTCTGCGCCGCCCCAAAGGAGGTGACCGATGAAGACGCCACAATGGCTCTCGGCCTTCGGGCTCTCACGCCCGCCCTTTGCCAAGGACCTTCCCGACAGCGACCTCTGGCTCCCCAAGGCCCGGCAGGCGCTCATCGAAGACCTCGTCAACGGCTGCGCCGAAAACGACCACGTCCTGCTCGTCGGTGAGCCCGGCGTCGGCAAGACCTGCGTGCTGCGCGCCCTGCGCCATTGCCTGCCGGAGGCCGGCTTCCGGCTCACCTACTGCCACAACGCCACCCTCGGCCGCCGCGACTTCTACCGCCAGCTCTGCCTCGCCCTCGGTCTCACGCCCAAGGCCACCGCCGCCTCGCTCTTCTACGCCGTCTCCTCCCACGTCGAGGAGCTCGGCCGCGAGCACATCCACCCGGTCTTTTTGCTCGACGAGGCCCACCTGCTTCACCAGGACGTGCTCGACCACCTGCACATCCTCGCCAACTACCAGTGGGACCAAAAGCCCCTGCTCTCCATCGTACTGGTCGGCCTCCCCGAACTCGCGGACCGCCTCCAGCTCCGCAAGAACCGCGCCCTCTGGTCGCGCATCTACACCCGACTATCCCTCGGTGACGCCCTGCCCGAAGACACCGCCGAATATCTCGACCACCGGCTCAAGCAGGCTGGGTGCAAGCGCGACGTCTTCTCCGAAAACGCCATCGCAATGATCCACGAGGCGGCTCTCGGCCGTTTGCGTGACATCGACCGCATCGCCACCGCCGCCCTCAAGGACGCCGCACGGCGAAAACGAAAGCTCGTCGACCGCTCGGTGATCGCCACCGTGCTCGACCACCAGAGCATGAACCCAAACCACCTGTGAACCGAGGAGGACAAAAGATGCTACCTGAACCCCGTCACGAAATTCCGCTGCATTGGAACGCCGACTACGCCCTGGCCCTGGTCGGCTTCCTCGAAGGCATCATCGGCGCCATCTGGGAACGCCACGGCCCCGAGATGTACACGCTCATCGAGCAGCACTCCAAGGACATCACCTACGTGCCGAGCGATGCCGACGAATTCTTCGATGAGCTCGACGCCGAGATCCCCTTCTGAGAGCCCGCTGCCCGCTACGCGGCCACCGGGCCCACACCCACCAAATACTGAGTATCAATCAGGCTGATCCGAACGGGATCATCCAGGCTGATCCGTAACAAGGAGCCCGCCCTATAGTCCAGAAACAAGATTTGTCGCGGCGATAGCTCTGGCGATAGCTCTGGCGATAGCTCGATATAGCAGCTCCGGCATACCGCTGGGACGGGACAGCGCGGCCGGGAAGGGCGCGCGTATCGCCAATCGCCAATCGCCAATCGCCAATCGCCCGTCGCCTATCGCCTGGTTGGATGGTCAGCGGTTTCAACAAGCACGGCGCATGATCCCTCTGGACTCGATCGACAGAACCACTCCGGCCGGCAAGCGGACGACAGAGCGCCTGCCGGCCCTCAAGCGCCAGCTCACCGAGCAGATTCCCCGGCGCACGCTGTCCGAGACGCTGCTGCTGGCGACCTGGAACATCCGGGAGTTCGACTCGGCTGCCTATGGGGAGCGGCTGGACGAATCCTTCCTGTACATCGCCGAGATCGTATCGCGGTTCGACCTCGTGGCCATCCAGGAGGTGCGCGAGGACCTCAAGGCGCTGGACCGGTTGACGGCGTTGCTCGGGCCGTGGTGGCGCTACATCGCCACGGACGTCACCGAGGGCAAGCCCGGCAACCGGGAACGGATGGCGATGCTCTTCGACTCACGCAAGGTGCGGTTCAGCGGCGTATCGGGCGAGGTGGTGATTCCGCCGGTGGCAGTGAAGGTCAAAGGAGCGTCGGGCAAGACGAAGACCGTGTACGAGCCTGCACGGCAGCTCAGCCGAACACCGTTTCTGGCCGGGTTCAAGGCGGGCTGGTTCCGCTTCATGCTCTGCACGGTGCACGTCGCCTATGGCGAGGGCAAGAAGGACGACGCGATACGCCGGGTGGAGATCGAAGAGGTGGCCAGGTTCCTCGCCAAGCGGGCCGACGAGGCGCAGGCCTGGTCGGAGAACATGATCCTGCTGGGCGACTTCAACATCTTCTCGCCCGACGACGTGACCCTCACGGCGATCACCGACCAGGGCTTCGTCGTGCCGGAGCAGCTCCAGGGCCTGCCGGCCAACGCCAAGAAGAACCGGTACTACGACCAGATCGCCGTACGGCTGAGGGAGCAGCGCCCGGTGCTCGACGCAAACAGCCCGGCCGGCGTGCTCGACTACTTCCAGAGCGTCTATCGCGAGGAGGACGAGAAGCTGTACACGAAGGACATCGGCCCGGCATACCGCAGGACCCAGCAGGGAAAGCAGCGAACCGCCGCGCGGAAAAGGACCTACTACCGCACCTACTGGCGCACGCACCAAATGTCCGACCACCTGCCCATGTGGGTGGAGCTGCGGATCGAGGATGCGGCCGGGTGAAAGCACGCAGGTGGGGCGGCCCATCGCCAGATACACCTCGAGCTGCTGGCGGCCCAAGCTCGTATTAGGCTGCGAAGCTTCAATCCCTGTTCTTCTGACATCCCCTCCTGCCCCCACCAAACCCATCACCATCTTCACCTGGGCTGCGAAGCTTCAATCCCTGTTCTTCTGACATCCCTGTTCTTCTGGATTCGCGGTGGAGACTGGGCTACTCCGTGGAGGCTCTCGACAAGGCATCCATTGTTTCAATCCCTGTTCTTCTGGATTCGCGGTGGAGACGCTGCTCGATATTTGCAGGCGTGAGGGTGCGAGTCCCACGGAGTTTCAATCCCTGTTCTTCTGGATTCGCGGTGGAGACTGAGGGATGCGGCGGATCTATCCAGTGCAGCACGTTCGCGTTTCAATCCCTGTTCTTCTGGATTCGCGGTGGAGACCTTGGGCACGCTCGACGACACCAACGCGACGTACTTTTTGTTTCAATCCCTGTTCTTCTGGATTCGCGGTGGAGACTGTCCTGGATTACGCAGAAGCTACTGGACGCTTCCAAGTTTCAATCCCTGTTCTTCTGGATTCGCGGTGGAGACCTGCGGCGGCTGGGTGAGTCGTACTCGAAGCAACAGTAGTTTCAATCCCTGTTCTTCTGGATTCGCGGTGGAGACCCCAAGCGGTTGGAGCGGGAGCACCCCGGGCTGGGCATGTTTCAATCCCTGTTCTTCTGGATTCGCGGTGGAGACA
>JBDRSE010000008.1:0-12831 GCA_043825095.1 bacterium | reverse complement strand
CGTCGCCGTGGCCGACATCCTGCCCAGCAACCCCGGTCCGGAGGTGGTGAACATCCAGCAGGGTCTGTTCCTGCTGGACGGACAGACCGGCACGGTGCTGGTCGGGCCGGGGGGCGCCCTGCTGGATGCGACGATTCCCATCCCCGGAGCGGGATTGGGTGGCGCGCCCACGGTGGCCGACTTCGACGGTGACGGAGAGCCGGAGATCAGCACGGCTGGAAGCGCAGCCTATGTCGTCTACGACCCGGACTGCACCGATCCTCCGCTGCGTGGAGGTCAGTGCGCCAGCGGGACGACCGACTTCATCCTGTGGTCCACACCCACCCAGGACCTGAGCAGCAGCCAGACCGGCTCCAGCGTGTTCGACTTCCAGGGCGACGGCCCGGCCGAGGTGCTCTACAACGACGAGTGCTTTTTCCACATCTACGACGGCACCACCGGGGCGGAGCTCGTGAACCCGGTGATCCCCAGCTCCTCCCGCACTTCGGCCGAGTATCCCCTGGTGGCGGACGTGGATGGCGACGGAAACGCGGAAATGATCGTGATCTCCAACGAGGACATGGCGCGCAACCGGGACGGCTGCGACACCTCCTGGAAGGCCGCCGGCGTCGACATCGATTGGCTGTGCCGGTACACGGTGTGCGCCGCCGGGGCGGCGTGCACGGGCCCCGGAACCTGTGCGGACATTCAAAACGGCAGCTACCTCGATTCGTATCAGTGCGACTCCAACAACGTCTGTCAGCTGGCGGGGGGGACCCACGGTGTGCGCATCTACGGCGATGCCAACGACCGTTGGGTGGGCACACGCACCGTCTGGAATCAGTTCGGCTTCCACGTGACCAATGTCGTGCACCAGGGGGGACTCTGGACCGTGCCGGCCACCGAAGCCGCCGGCTGGCTCAGCTACAACAACTACCGGCAGAACGTGCAGGGCGGGGCCCTCTTCCCGGTGCCGGATCTCCGGATCGAGCTGACCGCCTTGGCGCTGTGCCCGAATCAGGTCCGGCTGGCGGCCGTGGTCCACAACGAGGGCAGCCTCGGGGTTTTGCCGGGGGTGGAGGTGACCTTCTATCGCACCGACGCCGGCGCCCCCAACCCGCCCGAGGAGCTCGGGACCTTGACCACCACGGAGACGCTCCTCCCTGGAGGTTGGAAGCGTTTGGTGCTCCTGTACGGCGTGCCGGCGCCGGACGTGGAGCTGACTTTCTCGGCAACCACCGACCCTGCCGACACGACCGAGGAGTGCGACGAGAGCGACAACACCGCCGACAGCGATCCCGTGACGTGTCCGGGCGGCCCAGGGTAGACGGAGCCAAGGGACAGCAGGGGACTGGCAGCACCCACCGAGCGCAGCGAGGGTTCCCCGGGAGGGGGCGGAAGGCGCGAAGTGAGCCGCGAGTCGGCGGAGTGATCTCCTGATGCAGCTTCTGGGCTCTTGTTGAAGAGCTGTTCGTGGGAGCGATCAGACGCTCTCCCACAACTCGGTTGATCTGCGGGTCCTTTGGTTGTATGTAGAGCAGCCCAATTGGGGCAGGAGCGCGCGATGTCCTATCCACAGGTCGTCAGGATCTACTCCACCACCCAGGAGCCTGACTATGACTGCCCCTGGCAGGCGCATATCCCTTCGAGCGGCAGCGGTTCGGGAGTGGTCATCGGCAGCGGTGTCATCCTCACCGGCGCCCACGTCGTCGCGGACGCCACCTTCATCCAGGTGCAGAAGCTCTCGGATCCGAACAAGGCGGTGGCGCAGGTGAAGGCGATCTGTCACGACAGCGATCTCGCCCTCATCGAGATCCTTGACGAGAACTTCACCAAAGACATGGAGCCGGCCGAGATCGGCGATTTTCCAGACCTTCGGGACAACGTCTCGGTGGTCGGTTTCCCAGTGGGCGGCGAAGAGATCTCCATCACCGAGGGAGTGGTGTCTCGGTTGGAGGTACAGAAGTACGACCACTCCCAGCGCCGCCTGCTGGCCGCCACGGTCGATGCGGCCATCAACGAGGGCAACAGCGGGGGGCCGGTGTTCAAGCACGGCAAGGTGATCGGGATCGCTTTTCAGAAGATCGAGGACGCCGACAACATCGGCGAGATCGTTCCGGCGCCGGTCATCCGTCACTTCCTCGAGGGCCAGGCCCAGGGTCGGACGCCGCAGGTGCCCGGTCTGGGCATTGCGACGGCGAACCTGGAGAATCCGCTGCTGCGGCAACAGGTGGGTTTGAATGGGACGCGGAGCGGCGTGCTGGTCACGGCAGTGGAATATGGCAGCTCCTGTTGGGGGTCGGTGTTTCCGCGGGACGCCCTGCTGGAGATCGGCGGAAACGTCATCGCCAACAATCGCACGACGCGCTATCGCGGACAGTACCGGACGAGCTTCGATGTGGTGCTGATCGACTACTACGTCGGGGACACGCTGGAGCTGAAGATCTTGCGCGACGGCAGGGTGCTGGACGTGCCTATCGAGCTCAAGCCGCTGCGGGATCTCGTCCCGCGCAGCCGGTACGACATTCTTCCCACGTACTTCCTTTATGGGGGGGTGGTCTTCCAGCCCCTCACGCGAGACCTGCTGAGGACGTGGCGCGAATGGTGGAACCGCGCCCCGCCGGAGTTTCTGAACTACTACTACGCGGGCCTTCGGACCGAAACCCGTCAGGAGATCGTGGTCCTTTCCCAGATCCTCGGGCACGAGATCAACGTCGGCTACGAGGAGTTCTTCAACGAGGCCGTGATCTCCGTGAACGGCGAGCCACCGCGGGACATGCGCCACTTCGTCAGCCTCATGGATCAGGCCCGCGGCGTCGTGGAGATTGGCACCTCCCGCCACGGCACCCTCATGTTCGACGCGGACGCAGTGCGGGAAACCATGCCCCGCATCCTGGAGCGTTACCGCATTCCACGGGACCGCTCCGCCGACCTCGTGCCGCTGACCTCAAACGCCCCCGCTTGATTCTTTGGTAACCGTTCACGTGGTAGACGGCACAGCGCCGCCGCGCGCAGCGCGGGCGATGAGGGGACGGGAGGGGAGGCTTCCGCCGCGGAGCGGCAGAGCTGTCGCTTCGGTATCGGCACCGAGCAATGGGGCCCCTCCCGGAGATCGCTCCGCCACTTCGTGGCTCACTTCGCCCCCTCCGCCCCCTCCGGGGGAACTTCGCTACGCTCTGGGTGCCGCCAACAGCACCCCCGTGAACACGAACATTATTTGCAGTGCTTCTGGAGCTGGCGTTTGGCGGCGTCATTGCCCGGCTTGAAGCGGAGCGCGGTGCGGAACGCGCCGCAGGCGTTGCCGCGTTGCCCAACCCGAAGATAGAGCTGGCCGATTTTCACCCGTTGGCCGGCGTTGCGCGGGGACATCTTGATCGCCTTGTTCAGGTGGTAGATGGCGGGCCAGATTTGCCCCAGACGCTCGTAGCTGGTGGAAAAGTAGCGACGCAGACGTGCGCTGTCATCGATCTTCAGCGCGTACGTGAGGAACTTCCGGGATTCCGCGTAGCGGCCCCTGCGGATGAGGCGCTGCGCCCGGGCCATGAGCTGATTCCGCTTCTCCTTGGGCGTCAACCCCTTGTCGCCGGCGTTGGGATCGTCAGCGGTGCTCGCGCCGGCGTCCGACGTCGCGGCCGGGGCCATCGCGGCGGCGTCGGGAGAGCTCGGAACCGCTGCGTCCGGCGGCCCCTCCGGGGTGAGCACCGCGGCGTCGGGGACCTCGGCCATCGCCGGTTCGGCGCGCATGGGTGGGACCCGCATCGGCTGCGGAGCGGGACGCATTGCTGAAGGAGTGTGGGTCGCGCTCCGTCGGTCCTTGTGTTTGGCGGGCTTGGAGGATGGCCACAGGAAGATGATCAGGAGCAGGATCAGCACCCCCCCGGCGGCGGCGCCGCCGATGAGGATCAGACGGCGCTTGTCGGTGGGGGGGGGAGGCATCGCCATCGGTCTCGCCACGGGCATGGGCACCACAGCGGCAGGCTGGAACAGGAGCTCATCTTCGGCTTCGGCCAAGGGCATCGACGGGTCGAACCCGTCCGCCGGGGGCTCAGGCTCGGGCACCATCGGCGCGACGGGCACGGCCGGTTCCACCGCGGGCAGGCCCGGCGCCACGGGCAGTGTGTCCACCACCTCGGTGTCGGCGAAGCCTGTGGGTAATTCCAGGGCCGGCGCCTCCAGAGGCGCGGTAGGCGTAAAGGGCAGCGGAGCCTTCGCCGCGGAAGGCACCACGGGCACTGCGGCCGAGCGCCGTTCCCGGGTCGCGGACGCGGGCGCCACGGTCGGCGGCAGCACCGGAGCCGCAGTGGGCTGGACAGAGGGGGGAAGGGGCGCCGGCGCCGGCGGCAGCCCTTGCTCCAGGTCGGGCTCGTCTAGCGGAGGGAGCGAGCCGAGCGGCATCGGCTTTCCGATTCCCCGCGAGATGCCTCCGGAAGCGGGTCTTCCGCGCAGTCCTGCGGGTACGCGCGCCTTTGCCTTGCCATGGGGCGCTGGGGCATCGGCAGCGGCGGGTTTGCCGATGGGGGTCGGGACGCCCAAGAGCGGCGGCCGGCCGGCGGCTTTTTTCGGATCAGCGCTGGGCATGGCCTTCGACGCGGCTGCCGATCGACCGGGGGCGCCGCGATCCATGGCCAGCCCGGTGGACGGCTCGGGTATCGCCGCCGCTGGCTCCTGCGCTTGGGCGACGTCCCGGTTTCGGCCCGACGAGAGAAGCTGCGTTTGGGGCCGGGAGGACTTGGGTGCCTTGTGGGGCTGGATGGCGGGCTGCTCCGCTGGTGTGGGTTTGCGGTAGGAGTACAGTCCGGCGTCGATGAGCTCGGCCCTGGGCGCGGCGGCCTTGGGCGCCGCGTTGCGGCGGATCTCGTCGGCACGGTCGGCGATGGCGCGCAGCTTGGCCGCGGGCCAAGGGATCGTGATGTCGTCCAGCGCGGTCCGCTCGCTGAGGTTGTCCAGGTCGATAGTCCTCATGGAGGAGGAGACGATACGGTGGAACTGCTCGTCCGGCTCCGACTCGAACACCTCCAGGCACTGCTGTAGCGCCTCTTCCATGCTGGCCATGCTGAGGAAGCGATCCGCGCGGGAGCTCGCCCGGGCCCGCTTCAGGACCTCCCGCAGCTTTCGTTCGCCCGTCGACGGCTCCTCGGGAGAGGTGATGGACTTTGGTGCGTTCAGGTTGCTCGCGGCCAGCACGTCGTAGAGCACGGCGCCGAGGCCATAGATGTCATAGGCCGGCCCGGGGGGCGTGGACGCCGCCTCCGGCGGCCAGTAGGCGGTGCCCTGAACGTAGGGGCTCTCCAGCGCCTCCATGGGCAGCTCCCCGCCAAAGCTGAGCAGCTTTGCGCTGACCTCGTTGTCATCGCCCTTCGCCAGGTAGATGTGGTCGGGGCACAGATCGTGGTGGCCGAGCTTCTGCTCGTGCGCCTTCGTCAGGGCCCGCGCGACGTCGATGCCGATGCGGGTGATCTCCAGCGGCGTGAGCTCCTGGTCCGCTGCTACCGCCTCGGCGAGGGTCTGTCCGCGGAGGAACTCCATCGCGTAGTAGAGCCCGCCCTCGCCGTCGTGTCCGAAATCCAGCACGTCCACCACCTGGTCGCACACCAGCGCGCTGGCCACCCGGGCCTCCTGCTCGATGCGGGCGCGGGCGGGCTCCGCGTCCCGAAGCTCCTCGGCGAGCACCTTGACGAGCACCTGTCGGTTCAAGAGCCGATGGGTGCCCTCCCACACGTCGCCGACCCCCCAGCGACCGATCTTCGATTGCAGCTTGTAGCGGGATTCCAGCTCTGTGGCCGTGGAGGGCGGCGTGTCTTCCGCTGCGGGCGCCTTCCCGGCGATCGTCTTGGCGTCGTGCAGAGTGTCCTCGGTCCGCCGGGCCAGGTTCCAGGCCACGGGGCCGCGCAGGGGCGCCACGGTGCGAGAGGTGCCCTGCAGGTAGTGCTCCACCTCGAGGATCTTCTTGACCAGCCGATCCAGGTAGTCACGGGTTTCGGGCTCGTCGACCACGTTGAGCACGCACGTGTAGTCGCCGAGCAGCGTGCGGTCCGCGCGGTACACCGTGGTCGAGAACTGCCGTGGCTCGTCTCCCCAGCCGATCTCCACGAGGACCTCGCTCCCACGCTCCAGCTTCAATGCGGTCTGGATCTGGATCGCGCTGGCGCTCAGATCCCGGGCAATGGCCGTGCCGCCTGCCCCCAGCCGCACCGGGAACTCCACCACCACGCGCGGCTGCTTGCGGCGCTCCTTCAGCAGCGCCGAGGCCGCCGCGGTGATCTGGTCCGTGTCCTCCCGGTACACGACCCGCGTGATCCCCTCCGGCACGGCAGTGTCGGGAGAGTCTTCGTCGGACAGGCCGAGGATCGTTGTCTCCTCGCGGCTGATTTCCACCAGCGCCTCGGCCAGGCCCGCCATTGCTCCTGCCATGGGTAGGATGATGAGCTTGGGTGTTCGGGTTTCCACCAAAGCCATGGCCTCGGCGGCTCCCACCGCAAAGAGTAGGGCGTACCGGCCGGCGGGGAAGTGCATGAGGCACTCCGAGAAGACGTCCTCAGCCTCCACGATCAGAATCGTGGCCGGTATTCTCTTGCTCAATGAGCTGTCTGCCAACCTGAAACCTCTATGATCAACGGGTGCTACAGCTTAGGCAAGTATAGTCATTGGGGCCTGGGGCGTCCAATTCGGTGACGGTGACACCGAATTGATGGTGGTTAGGGCCCGATCAACAATAATTCATCGCTTCAGGGCGTCGAGGCGCCCGGCTGGCAAGGCGCGAGAAGGGAGCGTACCTCGTGGTACGCGACCGCCGAGCAACGAAGCTAGGCGGGATGGATCGGCGGCCTGGGTGATCGAGTTATTGTTGCACGGGCCCTTAGTTCCACCAATTGGGGATACAGCCGTCCCAGTCCTGATTGGCATAGGTGCTACCCAGGGTGTCTCGGGAGGTATCGATGTTGGCGGTGGTCGTGCCACGTCCGTAGGCGGTGGTAGGCCGGGTGCCGCAGGAGCAGTCCACCGACGGGGCGGGTGTGGAGACGGCGTTGGTATAGACGGCCATGTCGTGGGCGTCGTCAATGGCCAGCCCTTGGGCGCCGTGGGTGACGACGTTGTGATGCACCGCGCCGCCGAACACGTCGGTGATGTACCAGGCGTCGGAGCCCAGGTAGAGGCCGATTCCACACCGCCAGGCGCTGCTGCAATCGACGCGGTTGCGCGAGGTGTCCGCGCCTGTGAAGTTTCCGCTCGTGCTGGGCCAGGCGTGCAGCATCAGGGCGGCGAAGGAGCTCCCGGCGAAGGCGGTCGTGTGCCACAGGACGTTGTCCTGGATGATGCAGCGCTCGCACCCACCGAAGATGAAGTCCACGTCGGTGTTGTCGATGAACTCGTTCTCGGAGAAGGTGGAGTCTGTGTAGTCGTGCACGGTCACTCCGTCCGCCCACATTCCCTCCTGATTGTGCACGCCGTTGTCGGCAATGATGTTGCGCCACAGGAGCACCTGGGACCCCGTCCCGGTGACCTCACAGCCGGTGCCGCACAGGGTGTTTTTGGACACACTGTTCGACAGGGTGCACTGGCTGCACAGGAGCCGCATGTTGTAGCCGTAGGCGTTGCTGTAGGCCGCGCATTGCGCTCCCGACGACGTCGTCGCCCGGGCGGTTTTGTTGCCGTTCAGCACGATGTGATCCACCACGCTCCCGGCCGCCGACACCTGCAGGATTCCGCCGGTGTCCCCAAAGGAAGTCGACGCCATCAGCTCGGCGCAGCTGTGGTTTGCCCGCGCGCACCGGGGCTGGGTCATGTCCGTGCCCTCTGTCCGCAGGGTGATTGGCACCGACGCGATGCTCACGTGACCGTCGAGCTGGTACACCCCCGCCGGGAGCTCGACGATCCCACCCGACGGTGCGGCGTTGATGCAGCCCTGGATCCCCGGCGCCGCGTTCACGGAGGTCCCCGCCAGGTTGCGGACCGCCTCGCACACCGCAACGGAGGGAGCGCTCGCCGCCACCATCACGGGTACATACCGCGAGTGGGAGCCGAACCAAACCTGTCCCTCCAGGAGCATCCGCCACTGGAAGTGATGGAGCCCCGAGGCGCCGGGCGCGGTCACATCGAAGGCGAACGTCTTCGACTGGCCGGGCGTGATGGTGTCCCCGGCAGCCAGGTTCACGCGCCCGAATCCCCACGTGCCGTTGTCCTGTGGGTTCTGTGCCCCCAGACGATACCCCGCCGCCTCCGTCCAGGCGGCCGTCCCGATGTTTCGCATCGTCACCGTCACGCTCACCACCTGGCCCGGGGTCATGGTGAACGGCACAGACTGATCGACGAACCAGGCGTCGTTCACCAGCGGCGACAAACATGCGTGGACGCCGGCGTCACAGCTGTGTCCCCACAGGGAACAGTCACCGCAGGCCTCCCCGCTCGCGCCACAGCTCGCGTCGCTCTGCGACCCGAAGGCCACACACGTATTCGCCGCGTCACAGCACCCACCGGTGCAGTCGTTCACCACACACGGGCCCCCACACCCGTCGTCCGCCCCGGCGCACTTGCCCGAGCAGTCCGGCTGGCAGGATCCGCACCCGGCCGCCGAGCAGTACTCCCCCGCTGCGCAACGCGCGCCCGTGGCCGCACAGACGCACAATCCCGCCGCGCAGCTGTCTCCCCGCGGATCCGCCACGCAATCCATGCACATCGCCCCACCGCTCCCACAGGCCCCGTTGTCCTGCGCCGCCGGCGCCACGCACAGCCCATCACCGTCACAGCACCCGTCAGCGCAATCACTGCTCGCGCAGCTCCCGCCACAGCCGTCGTCTGCCCCGACGCACTTGCCCGCGCAGTCGGGATCGCACGCTCCGCACCCCGTCGCGCTGCACACCTGCCCGAAGGGGCACGGCGCCGCGGCGGCCGCGCACAGGCAGCTCCCCGAGGCCGCATCGCAGCTGTCCGTCGCCGGGTCTGCAGTGCAGTCCACGCACAGGTCCCCGCCCAGGCCGCAGTGCTCGGCGGCCTGCGCTACACAAGTGTCTGTTGGGTCGCAGCACCCATCCGCGCACTCCGTCGGGTCGCATGGGGTGGGCTGGGCGTTATCGTCACCGCATGACAGCACGCTCAGATTGGCCAACAGCAGGCCGACCAGGACCAGGATCCGACATCTTCTCATCGACTTCGAGCTCCGTTGTGACTGCTTGGGAATATCCACGATATCACATCCATGAAGAAACGGTTCGCGGCCGATTGCCCCGGCTGAGTCGCTGATGTTCCTGATCGCCCAGATGACGACCGTGTCATCTTCGCCTCCTGAGTGGCCGGTAGGCTGACCTCAGTAGCGCTCGAAGCAGCCCAGGTCCGGTGCCGCGCCGCCGTAGGCCAGGCCCACGTCGCGGCCGCTCTTGATGCGGAAGCCATCGCCGTGCTGGTACAGGTTCTCGGCCACATCCTCTCCGTCGCGTACCCGGTGGTTGGCGTTGTGGTGGGCGTCACAGTTGACGAAGCGGATGTTCTGCGCGTCGGCCCATTCGGCCTCCACGATGAGAAAGCCGTGGCCGGCCCGGGCGGCGGTCTGGCCGTTGTAGCTGCTCTCGATCCGATGCAGCTCCACGTGGTGGGTGTCGCCCTCGATGACGAGGCCGGACCCGCGTCCGTTGGTGAGGTGGATGGGGCCGTAGACGCGGACGTGCTTGGCACCGTTCCAGTGCCAGGTCGCGGTGGAACCGCCGTCGGTGTCGCCCTCGGGAATGTCACTGCCGTCAATGATCACCGACTCGCCGGGGTAGGCGCGCAAGACTAATGGGGCGTCGCAGGTGCCGGCGCACCCCTGGTGCTCGTCGGCCACGTGCAGAGGCTCGCGGCCACCGCCAAGGCGATCCGTCCGGTGGTTCGCGTCATGGTTCGACCCAATGCTGTTGTGCGAGATTCTAGTCGCTCTGGGCTGCGGGAACAATCCCCGCACAGCTGGCCCTGCGTCGCTGGCCGAGGTGTGGAGTGGTGTCGCGGGGGGGGGAGGAGGGGGCGCTCAGCGACGGCGCGGGGGCATCTGGAAATTCTGCGGCATCCGCCGGCCGCCCGGCATCCCGCGAGCACCCGGCATCCCGCGCGCGCCCGGCGGGCGGCTCGGCCGCGGCTTCCACTTGTCCTTGCCCTTCCAGATCCGCTCCAGCGAGTACTGGCGCATGATGTAGATGTCGGGCTTGCCCTTGACCTGCAGGTAGCGCTCGCGCTTGGCCGCTTCCTTCCCGATCAGGATCTCCACGACCTCTTGCCTGGGCTTCGCCTCGGGCTTGCCCTTGACCGCGGGCTTGCCTTTCACCGCGGGCTTGCCCTTCACCGCCTTGGCCGCTGGTGTTTCAATGGTCACGAGCAGTCGTCCGGCCGGTTTGTCCAGGCCGGTCTTGGCGGGGTCCTTCTCCGTGGAGAAGCTCTTGGCGGAGAACTGGCTCCCGAGGGTCTTCACGTCCCGGGCCACGTCCTTGGCGTCGTACTTGAGGTCCTTGGGCTCGAGGGCTTTCCATTTCTTGCCCTCCATGGCCAGGACGATCTTGTCCTTGCCCTTGAAGACCTCGAGACGAACGATCTCCTGCTTGCCCGTCAGCTTGATGATCGTGCGGTCTCGCAGCTCCTCGGGAGACTTCATCAGCGACGTGAGGCGCGACTCCTGGACGATGAACACCTGCGCCTTGGACTTGAGCTTGACGTACACCAGTTTCTCTTCGACCTCGCGCTTGCCGCGTTTGACCTTCTTCTTGATCGTCTTGCCGAACAGGAGGGTGAAGGTCAGCGGCTCCTGGGCCTTTTTGTCGCCCTTGGCCTTGATGGAGAGGGTGAACGTCGGCTTGTCCAGGCCAGCGTCGGAGAGCTTCACCTTGTCGGCGAACTCCTTGGCTCGCAGGTAGCTCAGGGTCGAGGCCATGCGAGAGACGTCCGCCTGCTCGAGGGCATCGATGGGAGGCGTGGAGCTCTTCAGGGTCCAGTCCTTGTCGCGCTTTTTGGGATCCGGCTTCTTGTTCGGATCCCGTGCCACGACGATGCTGCCCTTCTCCGAGGTGATCGCGATCTCGAAAACGTCGTCCCGCTTGAGGCGGAGGATCTTCGGGTCCCGCCAGGAGTCCGCCTCCCGCTGGGTAATGGTCTTGAGCGACCCCTTGATCTTCCACACAGTGGACTGGTTCGTGGCGCGCATGTACGTGTAGGTCAGCGGGCGGTCATTGAGGGTCGTGCGGATCTCCTTGCCCAGGTAGAGGTCGGCGACGACGCGCGTGCCCTGGAGGGCCACGATGCGGAAGCCCGCGGCTGCGTCCACGCCGAGCGCGGCGTGCTCCTTGGCGTCCTTGGTGAATGGCTCCCAATAGTTGAGCGACGTCAGCCGCTGGAGCACCTGGCGGACCGCGAACTGGTCCGCCTCGTACTGGTACGGCTTGAGGACCTGCCACTCACCGAAGTCGCGTTGGCCGTCTCCCGGCTTCATGCGCTTGATCTCCACGGTGGTTCCTTTGCCGGTCACCCGGAGACGATCGATCTTCTTGAGAGCCGGGTGCACCCAGTTCCGCGCCTTCTTGGGGCGCTCCACCTGGAGCTCCGGGAAGGGGCGCTCTTCGGTGGCGGCCTCCGGAGGCTTTTTCTTCGCACCTCTTGCGATGAGCACAGCGGCAATGGCGACGATCAGGATGCCGCCGGCGATCATGACACGTTTGTCCATGGCTTCTCCGTAGTTGAAAGCGGAATTAGCTGAAGAGCTGCCGGTGCGCGCTCCGGCGACGGGAGCGGCGTAGCTGCCAGCGCACCAGGCCGAAGAGGATCAGCAGCAGCGGGACCCCCACGATGTTCGCCATATAGATCAGCCGTCGCCTGACCTTCGACTCCGGGAGATCCAGCGCGCGCTCCTGCATCTGCTTGTTCCGTAGCTTGACGAGGGTTTCATCCTGTGCCAGCCAGTCCACGAGGTTTTGCAGCAGAATCCGGTTGCCGGGCACCGCGCCGGCGAGCTTCAGGATGTCGAAGTCTCCGATGACCACGAGTCGCGCCTGCTTGGTGGATTCGGCGGGGGTGGCGCCCTTGACACCCGTCGGAAGGATGCCTTCTACCGTAGCCCCGATCACGTACCGCGCACGCTTGGCACCTTCGGGCGGGGTGTCCCGGCGCTGGGGATTGAACATGTAGGGCCCCTTCACGGTCCAGGCCCGTGGGGAGCTGATCAGCAGCGGCGTCACCCGGAACTTCTTGCCGGGCTGGATCTCCTTGCTCACGTAGGCCGCCTTGAGGTCCAGGGAAGAGGCCAGGAAGGGGGTCACCGGCGCCTTGAGTCGGCTGTGCACCCGCATGTTGAGCAGGGCCGGGTGGTAGATGACCTGCGCCTGGTTCCCGCGGCGGATGAGCAGCGGCTTCTGGCCCTCATCCAAGACGAAGTTGCCGGCGATCTTCACGCCCCAGTTCCAGAGCAGGTCGTTCAACCCGTGCTGGTGCGGCATCATGATCGGCGGCATCTGCTGCATCTGGAACTGCTGGCGCTGCTTCTGCAGGGCCATTCCTTCCACCAGGAACAGCACGCCCTTGCCCTTCATCACGAAGGAGTTGAGCTTCTTCTTGTCGGAATCGGTCCACGGCGTTTGAGGGGAAACCACCAACATCACGGCGGTGTCCGCGGGCGGCGCCGCCTGGCCCCGCGCGTTCCACTGGACGACCTCGTAGGCCGTGAAGAACTGGCCCAGCATCTGGAGGAGCGGCTTCATCTGCTTGGGCGGGATCTCGTCGTGGCCGGTGGCCACCACGACCTTGCGGCGGCCCTTCACCAAACGGTAGAAGCGCTCGGTCAGCAGGTACTCCAGGTTCCGTTGGATGTTCCAACCGAGGGCCTTGATTACCTCCATCTCCTCTTTG
>JBDRSE010000007.1:0-25800 GCA_043825095.1 bacterium | reverse complement strand
GAGTCGGCCTGGCAGCCGTCGCCGGAGATCAGGTGTCCGTCGTCACCCGCCTCCCCCGCGCCGACAGCCAGGATGCCAGTGCCGCAGGACGCGTTCGAGGTGCAGACCGGGTTGCAGCCGTCGCCGGAGACGGTGTTGCCGTCGTCGCAGGCCTCCCAGACGTCCAGGATGCCGTCGCCGCACGCGGGCAGGGTGCAGCCCGCGTTGCAGCCGTCGCCGTCTGTGTTGTTGCCGTCGTCGCACTGCTCATTGGTCACGCCGTCGAGGATGCCGTTGCCGCAGGACTCGTCCGAGGTGCACCAGGCGTTACAGCCGTCGCCGTCTGTGTTGTTGCCGTCGTCGCAGGCTTCCCCCGGATCCAGGATGCCGTCGCCGCACCCGGGGAGGCCGCAGCTGGCCGAGCAGCCGTCGCCGTCGATGTTGTTGCCGTCGTCGCACGGCTCGCCGCTGGCCGTGTCCACGAAGCCGTTGCCGCAGGTTTCGTCGGAGAGGCAGTACCGGTTGCAGCCGTCCCCGTCGGTGGTGTTTCCGTCGTCGCACACCTCCCCGACGTCCACGGTTCCGTCGCCGCAGGCAGGCAGCAGGCACGTCTCCTGGCAGCCATCCCCCGGCGTGGTGCCGCCGTCGTCACACTGCTCCCCGGCGGCCGTGTCCACGATGCCGTTGCCGCAGGTTTCGTCCGAGGTGCAGTACTGATTGCAGCCGTCGCCGCTCACGTTGTTTCCGTCGTCGCAGATCTCCCCCGCGTCCAGGATTCCATCGCCGCAGCTGGGCAGGGCGCAGTTTTGCTGGCAGCCGTCGCCGTCGAAGTTGTTCCCGTCGTCGCATGCCTCGCCGATGGCGGCGTCCACGTACCCGTTCCCGCACGTCTCGTCCGACAGGCAGTCAGGGCTGCACCCGTCCCCGGGCAGGAAATTGCCGTCGTCACAAACCTCGTCGTTCTCCACCACGCCGTTGCCGCAGAACTCCACCATGCACAGGGGGGAACACCCGTCGCCGCCGGCGGTGTTGCCGTCGTCACAGGTTTCGCCGGACTGCACGTCCACCACCCCGTCGCCGCAGGACGGCGCCCCGCAGTCCGCGCGGCAGGCGTCGGGCACGAGGTCCGAATTCTGCGGGCCCTCGTCGCAGGCCTCTCCCGAGTCCACCACCCAGTCGCCGCAGTGCGGCAGGCTGCAATCGGTTCGACAGGCATCGGCCGCGACGTCACTGTTGTCCTGCCCGTCGTCGCACTCCTCGATTCCCTCCACCGTACCGTTGCCGCAGGAGACCTGGGCGTTGTTGTTGTTGACCTGGTTTCCGTTTTCGTTGCCGTTGCCGTTGGCGTTGTTCGACTGATTCCCCCCGCCTGTGTCCCCGCCGCAGGCCGTGATCGAGAGCACCACACCGATGAGCACGGCGGTGGCTGTGGGGACGTGTCTGGAGTTCAGTCTGCTGCGCATGGTTTCCTCCGATACAGTGGTGTGGAGTCGTCGCCAGTTCGAGCGTGCTGTGACCCGCCGAAGCGCCCGATGATACCCTCGACCGCCTTCAGGTTGCCAGCAATAGATTTGAAGAACGGGGATACTCACCGCCAAGCACGTGCCTAAGCGCGCGAATACACAGGCGAAATAAAACTTATAACCGATGGGAAACATCGGCATACGGCTTGGCGAGGTGAACCGTTCAGCGTTTTTTGTAGGTCACGGTGCGGGTGGCGTTGTGGCCGAAGATCTCGGGGTTGTACATCTCCTCGGCTTTGGTGGGGGGGGAGACGTAGCGGCCTGGCGTGGTGACCCGGGCGAGGTAACGGAAGGTGAGGGTGGAGGGCTGGACCAGGTCGCGGAAGAACAAGACGCGGTCGTCCCGGAGCTCGCGGTGGTCGTACCAGGTGGACCGGAACTGCCACAGGGAGGCGCCCACGCTCCGGGTGGCCGTGGCCAGGGAGCTGTCGATGGCCTCCATCCCGGCCGGCATGGGGTCGTCCACGACCAGGTAACGGCGGGCCTCGGTGGTCTTGATGCTCAGCGTGACCAGGACCGTGTCCCCGAGCCGCGGCGGGCGCTGTTGCGCCAGCGGGAGGCCGGCGTTGCTGAGCACCTGCACGGCCTTGCGAACCTCGAATCCGCGGTCGCGGGGCTTTTGGGGGAGCTGGAGGCGGGCGTAGCGCAGCCGGGCCACGTAGTACAGCGTGCCCTTGCCCCGCTTGGCGATGAGCAGGGATCGCGCGGCGCGGCCGGCCACGGCCATGATGTCCCGCATCTTCAGCTTGCGGAGCTGGGGCTTGACCGAGCGACCCTTGAACACGGCCTTGAGCACGCGCGTGCGGCCGATCCAGACCCCGGCCTCGAAGTCCGGGACCACCTTCTCGAGGATCCGCGCGTAGTCCCAGAGCGCCATGACGGCCCAGGCGGCCTCCTGGGTGTTGCGGAACCGCGCCTGCTTGCGCCCCTGGAGGAACCAGCGCACCAGCCGCAGGATCATCACGTGCCGGGGCCGCGCATTGATCAGCGCCAGCAGGACCATGGCCGTGGTCCGATCGTTGGAGTGCATCATGACCTGGTAGCCCCAGCCGAGGTTCTCCTCGGCGTGGGCCGTGGTGCCGTCGATGCGCAGGCTGTTGCCCAGCTCGTCGGCCAGCTCATCGATCAGCTTGTCGACCTGATTGGACAGCTTGGTGCGCCCGCCACGCCGGGGGCTGGCCGCCAGGGTGGCGAGCAGCAGGGAGCGGGCGAAGAGCGGCTGACGCAACCGGTGCTTGGCCAGCTTCACGGCATAGCGCGTGGTGTCCCGGCCGTGGAACTGGAGGGCATAAACGATGAAGGAGAAGTACGAGAAGGTGATGCCCGTGATCCGGGGGCGGTTGTTGTTCCGTAGGTATCGCCACAGGTAGCGCTTGGCGTTGGTCACCGCGTCCTCCGGCACCGTCACCCCGGTGGCGCCCTTGGCGAGCTTGGCCCGGTGGAGCACGATCAGCGCGTAGGCCGTGGCCCAGGGCCAGCTGTGTCTGCTGCTCGGCCAGTAGCCGAACCCGCCGTCCGAGCGCTGCATGGCGAGCACCTGCTGGATGCCCGTGGAGATCCACAGCCGGGGGGACTTGGGCAGCTTGATGTTGAAGCGATCCCCGAGGGCCGTGGCCGCGATCATCGCCAGCAGCCGCGACGCCTTCTGCTCGAGGCAGCCGTAGGGATAGTCAATGAGCTGCTCCATGCCGTCCTCGACGCCGGTGAGCGCCGTGGAGGCCAGGGACACTTCCAGGCCGCCCACGTCGGAGCGCAGGCCGGCCATCTTCTCGATGCCGTGCTGCACGGCGCCCTTGGTCTGACCCGACACCGAGGACGCCTCCATCAGGGTGGGGCGCCACACCTCCAGCGTCTGCTCGATGGTATCGACCTGGGCGCCCACACGCACGGTGAAGGTGAACTTCGCGGTCCCCTGCTTCAGGGCCTCCAGGTCGAACCGGACGTTGGCGCCGAGTCCCTTGACCAGCTTCACGTGCTTGGTGGCCGGGCCGGTGAGCCGCACCGCGCCGGTGACGCGAGCGGTCACCTCGGCGGTGCCGGTGGTCTGCTGGTTGTAGATCACGATCCCGGCCGCGGCCCGGTCGCCCGCGCGGAGCAGGCGGGGCAGGGCCGGAAGCGAGAGCAGGGGCAGATCCACCTCGAACCGCGTGTGCCCGGTGCCGGCGGAGCGCTTCCGGTCCACGGCGAAGGCCATGATCCGGTACGCGGTGGTGTTGTCCGGCAGGGTGAAGGAGGTGGTGGCCCGGCCCTTTTCGTCGGTCATCACCGTGGCGTGCCACGCGGTGGTGAGGAACTTCCGTCGCGGCTTCTGCTTGCCAACGCTGCTGCCCATCAAGGCACCCAATCCGGACGCCCCGCCGCCCCCGCCGCCGCCGCCCCGACCGAATCCGCCCCACCCGCCGAAGCCGTGCTCTCCCGGCTTGACCGCGTGGTGGTAGTGGATGACGTCGATGCCGAGGGAGGCCAGGTGGTGACGAATGTCGTCGGCCTTCACGCCGTTCGGCGGCGTGTAGGCCAGATCCCGATACGGGTCGGGGAGCCAGTAGCCGGTGAGGTTGAGCACCGCCTCGTCCACCGCCATCAGCACCACCCGGCTCTGCCGCGGGCGCTTCAACCCGTCGGTGACCGCCAGCGTCACGGAGACCTTCTTGCCGGGTCGATACACCTTGCGGTCGGTCTCGAGCTTCACGTTGAGCTCGTAGGGTTTGTCCGAGACGAGCAGCCGAGCCCCCGCGGAGAGCAGCGCCCCCTTTTCGCCGCGCAGCTCCTTGCCGGCGCGAACCGTCACGGCGCGCAAGGTGATCGAGCGGGCGTAGCGCTCCAGCACCTTCAGCCGCACCTGCGCCTTGCCCTGGGCGTCGAAGATCAGCGGGATCGTGCGGAAGATCCGCTCCCGCTCCACGAAGAGCACGACGTCGCCCTTGATCCCCTGCCTGGTGATGGTGATCACCGCGGTTTCGCCGGGGAGGTACCGCTCCTTTTCGGGGTCCTTGTCCGTCTTCACGGTGAGCTCCCGCTCGATCTTCTTCTGGAGTCGTCGTGCCTTCTCCTGCGCCTTGGAGTGCCGGGTCGGCCGGTAGACGATCTCCGCGGTGCGCGCCTCGCGCCCCTTGGCGTCGGTGACCGACAGCCACAGCACCGCGTTCTTTCGCGGGTACTTTTTCGGCCAGTCGACCGCGAGGGTGCTCCCGCGCTCCGGGACCTTCAGCTTGCGGGTCAGCAGCACGCGGGTCCATTCCGGCACGATCTGCCAGCTGTAGCGGCCCTGCTTCGTGGCGTATATCTTCACGGTCACCGTGCTCCCCCCGCGGGCTTTGCCCTTGGGCGTCACCACGAGCACGTGCCGCCGGACCGCGTCGCCCTTGGAGTCCAGGGTGCGGATCGCCGCGTAACGCTCCCCGGGATGCTGGCGCACCCAGTCGTAGCCGGCCGCGGTGCGGTGGGCCGCGGAGCGGACCTCGGCTTCGATCCGGTGCGAGCAGGGCCACGGCAACGGATATCCGCCCGCCGCCCGGAGGTCCAGGCGGGTCTGGCGGTGTCCCTGGTTGTCCAGGGCGCTGGAGGAGCGGTGCCAGGTCTTTCCGGGAAGATCCACCAGGTGCCCGTACGCCCCGACCCGGTACTCGTACCGGTCGGGCACGGTGAAGCTGTAGACGGAGCGCGTGATGTTGAGGTTGTAGGCCGCGCCGCCCATGGCGCCGCCGAACAGGTACCGGCCCGTCACCGCGACGTCGAGCGCTCCGTCCGAGAACACCGGCTTGGGCCTGACCCGAACCCGAGTCACGAAGCGGGGCGGGCGGTACTCGGCCACCTTGAAGCTGCGGCTCGCGAGCTTCTCCCCCTCGGCCCAGAGCTCCGCGCTGTAGTAGCCCAGTCGTCCCACGGAGGGCAGCGCGATCCGCGCCAGGAACACGCCGTGGTCCCGGAGCTTCACTTTCCTACGGCCCACCTCCACCTTCGATGAGTTGATCACGCGGAGCTCCACCGTGAGGCCCGTGGCGGGAGTGCCGCGCCAGGCCGCGTACCGGCGGACCGCCCCGTGCAGATGTACCGTGTGGCCGGGACGGTAGATGCCCCGCTCGGTGGAGACGTGGCCCGCCAGCACGGGCTTGTCCCCGCGGAGCGACGAGCACTGCGCGATGACCGACTCGTCCAGGGAGTCCGAGCGGTAGCGGTAGCGGTAGTGGTAGCCCGTCCAGTCACAGCCGCTGCTGCGCTGCGTGTCCATCATCGCGTACGCCAGGTCGGCTCGGGTGTGTGCCTGAACCACCAGAGACGGCGGCCGCCGTCCGTCCTTGGCGCCCAAGGCGCTCAGGGGCAGCTCGGCCACGCCCCGGGGATCGGTCTTGCCCTGCCACAGCCGCTGGCCGGCCAGATTGAAGATTGACACGGTCGTCCCTGCCACCGGCTTCGCCGTCTTGAGCGACGTGACCCAGACCGTCAGCCCGTAGGCGGTCAGCCGCGTTTGCAGGCCCAGCTCCGTCTTGGTCATGGTGCGGTGCCACAGGATCTGCTTGCCCTTGTAGTCCACCACCTGCGGGCTGCCGAACCTGACCGCCACCAGCCCGGCGGGCAGCCGGATGGTCCCGGCGAGCACCTTGTTGCGGGGCCCGCGCATCTTCACGGTCACCCGCCGACTGGTGCGCTTGGCCAGACAGTGCTTGGGCCAATCCGAGGAGCTGCGTTGGCACGTCAGGAACCGCACCAGGTCGGCGTCGCGGAAGGTGTACAGGTCGGCCTCAACCTGTTTCACGTTCACGGCCTTGAACCGGTAGGGGTGCCAGAGCTCCCGGAAGCCCGTGGTGGCGCTGGGCGGGAACACCCCGGGTGGGAAGTCGCGGGTGGAGAACCGGAACGCCTCCGTCTTGGCGAGCGCCTGGCCGTTGACGTCCCGGAGGCCGGCCGTGAGGCGGACGCGATACGCCCGGCGGGGCAGCAGGTCGCCCTGGAGCTGCCAGCCGCGGGCGCAGGAGACGCGCTGCTTTCCTTTGATCCAGCAGGTTTCGTAGTGCGGCTGCAGGCGCTTTTTCAGGTCGCGCGGCTGCGGCGTGATCTGCAGGTGCCGGAGCAGCGCCTCCTGGGTGACGTGCTCGCTGAGCTTCAGCACCAACCCGGTGCGGTAGCCGTTCGCCATGGGCCAGCACTTGAGGCTCGGCACGGCCGCCTGGCGATCACAGGTCACGCGCTCCGGTTTCAGCGGACCGAACACCTGGAAGTCGTGCTTCGACTCTTCGTCTGCCACCAGCGGCCCTTCGATGGTTCGCAGGCCCCTGCGCTGCCGAATCGACACCGCGGCAGAGAGGGGCGGCTTCCGGACCGGCGCCAGCACGGCCAGGTACTGGTTCTTCGGGTGCTTCTTGACCCGGCTCAGCGTGAATCGGCCGGGCTCTCCGTTCACCGTCAGCGCGACGCTGCGCTGGACCTCGGCGAGGGTCACCTGCGTATTGAACGTCATCAGGAGCCGGTCGGACGGATGCAAGCGGTCGTGGTGGACCTTGGTGTGCAGGACGCGCTCGACCCCGGTCAGTCGCGGCCGCGGAGTTTCGAACTGCCACGACACGGGCTTGCCCAGCCGGGAGCCTGCCACGGACTTCGCCGATCCCGGCACGGTGACCCGGTAGCGGTGCGCGTTGAGCAGCGGCTCGGTGAGCGCCACCTTCAAGGTGTCCCCGGCGACCCAGCGGTACACCGCCTGCACCGGCGGCTGGATCACGAGGGGGTACCGGCTCGGATCCTCCGACTTGCTCACGGCGCGGCCGAGCCGGACCATGGGCTGGTTGAAGGTCACCACGATGGCCACGGTGCCCTCGGCCCGCTGCACCGGCGACTTGAACACCACCCGCAGGGGCTGCGCCGGCCCCACCTTCGGCTGCCAGGGAATCCCCGGCACGGCCACGCCGATCATGCGCACCGGCCCGGTCGGAGCTGGAAATCCCTCGGGCGCCGCCTGCACCGGCCACTTCCGGGGCTGGCAGGTCAGCGCACAGACCGCGCAGAGCGTTACGCCGAGGGCACGGCTCAAGATTTTCGAAATTCCACTCGTCATGTGAAGGCTCCGCGCGATTGGTTGGGTCGGTACGTACGACAAGTCAAGCCGGTCAAAGTTTCCCAGAAACGTCGCCCCGGACCAGGGAACGGCCTGCCCACCCTACTTCAGTTCGATTCCCTTGGAGCGGCAGACCTGGAGCAGCATGTTTTGCTGCCCACCGCTGAGCTGATCATAGGCCCACCGCGCCTGCTGCGGCCTCCCGAGCGAGCAGGCACAGGCGCCGATCAGGCCGACGTGCCTGTTGGAGTGCCGGAGGGCGTTGGCCTTCTGTGCCAGTCGAATCGCATTCCCACATTGCCCCGCGAGCCAGGCGCTCCGCGCTTGCATGTACAGGTTGTTGGCCCTGTCGGAGTCAAGGTCAGAGACCGGGCGCGGCGCGGTGATCCGCTCCACCTTCGGACCCTCCATCACCATTCCGCCCTTCGTTCCTCCGCCCTTCGCTCCGGAGTCGCTCCCGCCGGCTGACCCGGAGGGTTTCCTGCTGCAGCCCGGTGGCGAGACCGCGAGCGCCGTGCCGAGCAGCAGCGCTACCCCGAATTCTCCCCCGCGTCGTCCACATCTCATCCGCTGCGCTCCTTGTCCAGACCAGGTCCATTTCGCCCAGACCCCGGGGGCGCTGTCAAGGTCGGCCGCGTGCCGCCCTCACGTCGCGCTCACGTCGCGCTCACGCCGCTCTCACGCCGCTCTCACGCCGCTCTCACGCCGCCCTCACGCCGCCCTCACGCCGCTTGCCTACCGCTCCGGAGGGACGTAGGCTCAACGCAGTCAAGCGGGAGACCTTGAGTCGATGCGGATTCTATACGGAGTGACTGGTGAAGGCATGGGGCACGCCACGCGGAGCCGGGTGATCCTCGAGGGTCTGCTGGCCGCGGGGCACCAGGTGCGCGTGGTGGTCTCCGGGCGCGCCCACGCCTTCTTGCAGAAGTGCTTCTTCGAGCGCGAGGGCATCACCATCCAGGAGATCCACGGCCTCCACCTGAAGTACGAAGGCAACGCGCTGGAGCTCGCCGAATCGATTCTGTCCAACCTCAAGAAGGCGCCCCACGGGCTGCTGTGGAACATCGCGGCCTACAGCAAGGTGGCTGAGGAGGGGTTCGAGTCCGAGGTGGTGGTCAGCGACTTCGAGACCTGGGCGTACTGGTATGGGCTCAATCATCGGCTCCCGGTGATCTCCATCGACAACATGCAGATCATCAATCGCTGTCACCACACCGATGATGTAACCGGCGGGCGTTCCCGGGATTTCCTGATTGCGAAAATGGCCGTGAAGATCAAGATCCCCGGGGCCTACCACTATCTGGTGACGAGCTTCTTCTTTCCGCCCGTGCGCAAGCCGCGCACCACTCTGGTGCCGCCCATCCTCCGCCCGGAGATCCTGGCGGCGCGGGCCGAGCCCGGTGCGCACGTCCTGGTCTACCAGACCGCCGCCAGCAACGAGGCGCTGGTGCCCATCCTCCAAACACTCGACCACGAGTTCCGCGTCTATGGCTTGGGCAAGGACGGCCAGGAGAAAAACGTGCGGCTGTGCCCGTTCTCCCAGGACGGCTTCGTGGAGGACCTGCGCACGGCCCGGGCGGTCATCGCCGGCGGCGGGTTCTCCCTCATGGGCGAGGCCGTGCACCTGCACGTGCCCATGCTCTCGGTGCCCATCGAAGGTCAGTACGAGCAGGAGCTCAACGCCCGTTACCTGGCCAAGTTCGGCTACGGCGCCTGGGCGCGCGAGCTGACCGCCGACGCCATCGTGGGGTTTCTCGAGAACACCGACGCCCACGCCCAGGCCCTCAGCGCCTACACCCCCCACGACAACCAGCTCGTGCACGACTGCCTCGCCGAGCTCCTGCGGGACGTGTCCCTGGACGAGCCCCGCCCGGACTGCTTGCAGACCGAAGCCCTGGGCTGCTACGGCGGCCCGCTCCTGCCCGAGGAGAAGGGCTGATCGCCGAAATCCCAGCGGTAGGGGATCCCCCCGCGTGTTCCCCCCGCGTGTTCCCCCCTGCTTGACCCGGCCGTCGTTGAACTAGATACTTGGGAGACCGGGAAGAAGTCGGCGTGATTCGACTTATCGTTCTGGACGTTCGCCCATGCTGTTGGCCGATCCTGATCATCGGTCGACCTGGAGATCACAGGACCATGGATTTCCATTGGTTGGCCACCTCGAATCCTGATGTGAAGGTCGAAGCTGCGCGGATCCCATTCGCCTTCTTCGCTGGGCTCCTGGTCGCGTTGTCGCTGTCGTCATGCGCCGTGGAGGAGGAGGCGCCCCCCTGCCAGGGAACGGCATGGTCCTGCGGCATGATCACGAATCCGGCGCGGTGCCCACTGCATCAGGGCTGCGAGCAGGGCGAGGCCTGCCTGACGGATCCGGCGGGTTGCGCCTCGTGGGAAAGCGAGTCCCTCTGCGCCCAGATGGAGGGTTGCGTCTGGGTGCAGCGGTGCTCGGGGTATACCAGCTATTGCTACGATCTGTGGTCCGCCTCTGAGTGCAACGAAATAACGGGATGCACATGGGTGAACTCTGTGCGCGAGTGCTGGGGCACGCCGGTGCAGTGCACTTACCTTTCCCCGGTCGACTGCAGCAGTCAGTCCGGCTGCAAGAGCTCCGGCCTCTGTGAAGCCGACGGGTCCTGTGCAGAGTTCTCCCAACCTGTCTGCGATGAGAGTTCCGCAGGCTGCTATTGGGGCGTGGGATGCGCTGGGAAGGCCGTCCGTTGCGAGGACCTTTCCCTCGAGTCGAGCTGCGAGGCTCAGGCGGGGTGTTACTGGACTCCCGGAGCCTGGTAAACGATCTCCCGGTGGGGGATCTGGGGGCGTCAGTCGAGCTGCTTGCCCTTGTAGGCGCCGGTGAGGGACTTGAGGAAGGCGAGCACGGCGGCGACCTCGGACTTGGAGAGGCCGTTTTCGAGCTGGTGCTTGGACATGATCTGGATCGCTCCGGCCAGGTCGCTGGTCATGCCGTCGTGGAAGTAGGGCGCGGTGACGGCGATGTTGCGGAGCATGGGCACCTTGAAGCGGTGCTTGTCCCGGGCGCGCTTGGTGACGTTGTATCGTCCGCGGTCGGCGTCGGTGAGCGTCTTGCCTTCGAAGTAGGAGCGGGTGATTCCCATTTTTTCGAAGGACTGGCCGCCGACGGTGCGGCCCACGTGACACATGACGCAGCCCTTTTTGGTGAAGAGGTGGTAGCCCTTCTGCTCGGCCGCGGTGAGGGCGCCGGCGTCTCCGCGGAGGAAGCGGTCGAAGCGGCTGGGCGTGATCAGGGTCTGTTCGAATTCGGCGATGGCGTCCTGCAGGTCCTTGCCGGTGAAGTTCTTGCCGTAGATCGCTTCGATGGCCTTGAGCAGCTCTTCGTCCTGGCGGAGCTTGGTGATGACCTGCGGCCAGTTGGAGCCCATCTCGAGGGGGTTTTCCACCGGGCCTCCGGCCTGGTCGGCGAGGTCGGGGGAGCGCCCGTCCCAGAACTGCACGAACTGGAGTCCCGAGTTGAACACGGTGGGGGAGTTGATGGGGCCCAGCTGTTTTTTGATCCCCACGGAGAAGCGGAGCCGGTCCGTGCCGCCCTTGTCGAGGGCGTGGCAGCTCGCGCAGGAGAGAGTGTCGTCGCCCGAGAGCCGCTTGTCGTTGTACAGCCGCTCGCCCAGGGCCAACTTGGCCGCGTCGACCTTCACGCTTTCGGGGAGCGGCTGGAGCGCGCCGCCGGCGTGGCGGCGGGCCACACCCGGGGTCGTGAAGAACCTGTGCCGGGTGTCGCGGATCCAGGCGCGGAGCTCCTTTTTTTCGGCTTTGCTCAGGCCGTGGTTCCAGTGGAGCAGCAGGTACCGGCGCGGCGGCATGGTGTTGTCGTTTAAGGCGAACTCGATCTTGGACAGCGCGGCCTCTGACAGCGGGATCTTCCCCTTGCGGTAGAGCTCCTCGGGCAGATCGAGCCAGACCTGAGCGGCCTTCACGTCTTTCTGCATCCGGCCCTTGGCGATGGGCAAGCCGGCGTAGAAGGGCTTCTTGGCCTTGTAGGAGTGGCAGACCACGCACTTCTTCGCCAGGATGGGCTGCACCTTGCTCCACCGCGGCACGCCGTCCTTACGAGCTGGGAGGAGGCCGCTGTTGTCGGGGCCGCACACCAGGTTCGATAGGGGAAAGCTCAGCGCCAGCAGAGCGACGACCATTGGCGCAGCGATGGCGATCCGTTTCTTGGACAGCATCATGGCTCGAGACCTCTGGGGTTTTGATTGTCCCGAATCTACGCAAGATGAAGCGAGTTGTGAAGCCCTGGTGATAGATGGATTTCCGCGCCCACGATCTCGGTCTGTTTTCCGAACCCAAAATCGGCTACTTTACGGGTACTCGAGGTGCGAGATGAAGCTCGTAGGAGATACCGAAGGGCTGGCTGCGCTCAAGGAGATCCGGGAGAAGCGGCCGGAATATCTCAAGTTCCTCATCACCGAGGCCCGCTCCTCCACCCTCCAGTTCGTGGACTTTTACGCCGAGGACGGCCGGAAATTCCTGCTCAAATGGCGTTCTCGGACGGCCGAGCTGATCGTGGAGCCGCTGAAAGCGCCGTAGCCGGGCGGCGGCAGTGAGCGAGGGATCAGGGTGCATCGAGCCAGGGTAGCAACCGCTCGATCCGCTTGCGTCTTCGCGGCGGTCGCGGCGCTCGTCGGCGGCTGCCTCGAGCTGGGGGACATCGAGTGCGCTGGGGGCTGGGTCTGCCCTCCGGACACGATCTGCTACGTGCCGACCCAGAGCTGCGCGCCGCGGGCGGTGGGTCAGGTGTGCCGAGGCAAGGCGGACGGCGTCGACTGCTGGTTCCCGGGAGCCGGGCCGGGGTACCAGTGCGCGGGAGAGCTGTGCGTTCCCACGGCGGACGACGCGGCGGTGTGCGGCAACGGCGTGCTCGAGCGCGCCGAACAGTGCGAGGATGGGAACGCCCAGGATGGGAACGGCTGCTCGGCGGGCTGCCGGCACGAAGTTTGCAAAGACGGCGTCGTGACCGGGCTGGAAACCTGTGACGGCTCGGAGCTCGGAGGCGTCGGCTGCGACAGCCTCGGGTTTGCCGTCGGATCGGTCGGCTGCGGGAGCAACTGCCGGGTCGTCCAGACCGGCTGTTCCACCTGCGGCGACGGGGCCTGCGAGACTGCGGAGGGGGGGATTCTGCCGGGGCAGCGGCCCACCGTGACGCTGCAGCTGATTCCGGACGCGCACGCGGTCACCACCAGGCGACGCTGCCTGCGGCGCGCGTCGTTCCGGTCCTGCTCCCCAGCGGCGTCGGTGTGACCGCCGGCTTCGGATTCTAGTCCAGATTTAGCCCACTGACTGTCGTCCGGCTTGACAGGAGGGGTTTCTGTGCTCACATAAATACTATCAGAAAGGTAGGCAATTGACCTGCCGCGGAGTATGAACGTTGGAGAAAGCTCGCGACCCCGATCTTTCCGGCACCGAGCGGGTGCCGGCGGCCCTGTTTCGGGCCATGGGAGAGCTGCTTGTGCGGCATTCACCGGGCCTGTCGCGATGGGCCCTGGCTCGGCAGCTGCGCAATCGGGTGGTGGGGCAGGGAATTCCGTACCACGAGCGAAGCGTCCGGCGCCTCCTGACCGGGGGCGTGGCCACGGTCCCTCAGGTGCTTGAGGATCAGCTACGCGGGCTCGTCGCGGAGGCCATCGGGATCAGGGACCCGGACCAGCTCCGCCGTCACCTGGCCGAGGCAGGCTTGGCCGTGCCCGAAGCGGAGCCCGTCAATCCCTACCTCTCGGTGGGGAGGGTTGAGCTGCTGGCGCGGCTGTGGCTGCACTTCAACCCGCAGGGCACCAAGCGATCCCTGGCGCATGTGCTCAGCCGGGATCTCGCCCGTCAGGGGGTCGCGCTCAGCCCGGGACACCTGGAGGGCGTGCTGGCCGGGAAGGGCCGGTCCACCAGGCGCGAGGTGCTGGAGCGGCTGCTGGTGTACCTGGCGCCGCACTCCATTGCCTCCGAGGAGGCGGCCCGGCGCGCGGCGGGGGAGCAGCAGGAGCGGATCGACGCGTCGCTGTCCGACCGGGAGCTGGTACCCGGTGGCCGGTTTCACGAGCTAGGCAAGGTGTGGCAGTGGCGCAGGCGGGGGGCGTCCCTCCGGGAGCTGGCGGGCCGGCTTCAGCAGGAGCTCGCTCAGCGGGGAACTCCGGCGAGCTTCGATCACCTGCAGCGGCTCCTGAGCGGTCGTCAGAGCAGCGGCCGCCGGGCGGTGCTCTTCGTGCTGGAGGAGCTGGTGCGGTCGACGTTGCCCGGTCGGATGAGCCTCGAGGAGGCGCTGGCCAAGGTCGGGGACGCCCATGTCGCAGCAGTGGACGTCGCCTGGGTGAAGGCGGCTCCCATTGCAGAGCTCGGCCGCCAGTGGCAGCAGGCACATCCCGAGGCGAGCCGGCGGCAGCTCGCGCTGCGGGTTGCGCAGACGGCCCGGCGCATGGGATTTGCCCTGAGCCAGTCCACCGTGCAGGCCGTGCTGAGCGGGCAGCGGACCCGGACCCACGGCTTCGTCTATCGGGCGGCACTCAAGCAGCTCGGCGACCGCGGGCGGGAGCGTGTCCCGTCTGTGCACATCCTGGATCCCGGATTGCGCGCGGCGGCTCGGTCGGTCGAGTTCGCCGGGGAGCGCGTGGACAAGCGTTCAAAGCCGGCGCGGGTTCCCAGCGGTGCGACCGACGCGATGTCATCGCTGCTGGCGCAGATGGGGGCGGTGCCGCCGCTCTCTCGGGAGCGGGAGGAGGAGCTCGCGCGGTCCATCGAGCAAGGCGAGCGGGAGATCATCGAGGCGGTCCTGAGCTCGCCGCTCGGCCAGCGGGAGCTCGCGGCGCTGGCGCAGCGGCTGCGGAGCGGCCAGATCCAGTTGAACGAGCTGATTCGAGACTCCAACCGGGCCGACCTGGACCCCGCGTCTCGCCGGGCGGCGGTCCTTTTGTGCCTCGATCGCGTGGGCGAGCTCAGTGGGCAGAGCGCGGAGCTGGCGCGCCGCCTCGGCTCCACGGCGCTGTCTGCGCGGCGCCGGGAGCAGCTCGTCTGCGCGCTGGACAGTAACCGCCGCGCCATGGGAGCGGCGGTGGAGGAAGCGCACCTGGCCCACAAGCCGATCGCGGCGGTCGCCCGCAGGCTCAAGACGCGGATCCACCGGGCCCTGAAGGCCGACGACGAGATTCAGGCGTGTGCGCGCTCGCTCGGGCTCGACAGAACGGAGCTGGTCCGGCAGCTCCGAGCTCCGGAAGGTGCGGAGCTGTTCCGCGCGGATCGCGGGCTCTCCCGAAAACGGCTGCGGGAGATCCGGCGGATTGTGAAGCGCGCCGAACGGTGGGTGACCCCGCTCGAACGGAACGCGTTGCTGCCGCAACCCCGCCTACGGCCGGTGTACGAGGCTCTGGATCACGGCGAGCGCCTGGCCGAGCAGTCTCGCTCGGAGCTGGTCAAGGCGAACCTGCGGCTGGTGATCTGGGTGGCCCGGAAGCACCTGAACCGCGGGCTGCCACTTTTGGATCTGGTCCAGGAGGGATCCATCGGGCTGCTGCGGGCCGTGGACAAGTTCGACTACCGGCGCGGCTATCGGTTTGCGACCTACGCGCTGTGGTGGCTGCGCCAGGCCGTCGCGCGCGCCATTGCCGATCAGGGGCGCACCATCCGCATCCCGGTGCACGCCATGGAAACCATTCGGGACATCGCGCGAACCAGCGCGCATCTGTCCCAGGAGCTGGGACGGGAGCCCCGGTACAGTGAGCTCGCCACGGCGTTGGACATGTCCATCGAGCGCGTCCAGGCGCTGCACCTGATCGCCGGTCAGACCCTGTCTCTCCAGTCCCCGGTGGGGGAGGAGGCGGACGCGGTGCTCGCCGATTTCATTCCCGACGAGGAGGCGCTCCCGGCCTCGGAGGCCTATTCGCTGATGGAGCTGACAGAGACCGTGCAGGAGGCGCTGAGCAAGCTGTCTCCCCGGGAGCAGCTCATCATCCGGATGCGCTTCGGCATCAATGGAGAGCCCGAGCACAGCCTCCAGGCCGTGGGGGACGACTTCGGAATCACCCGCGAGCGGGTCCGGCAGATCGAGGCCAGGGCACTGGCCAAGCTCCGCAGACTGTCCGCGATCAGAGCGAGCGAATCGCTCCTGAGGGAGTGAGCACCGCAGCAGGAGGAATCCCGTGAAAGTTCTAAACGAATGCCAGGTCTGTCACGTCGTCGCTGAAGGCGAGCTCTGTGAACCGTCACCGGTCTACGATATGTGCCTGGACCACACCGCCCAGCAGCCGCAGCAAGAGGCACCGGTGTGCGAGCAGATTCAGCGTGAGACCCTGTACGAGTGCAGCGTCTGCGAGCGCCCCAGCCCCGAGCCCCTCAACCTCTGCTACCCCCGCAAGATGTAGGCGGCGCGTGGGGTCAGGCCCCTAAATGCTAATGCTAGGGGTCTGACCCCATCGTTAGGGGTCGCGAATGGACAACTCGATCGTTCAGGCCGCCGATCCATCCCGGCTCGCTTTGTTGCCAGGCGGTCGAATATTCCCGATATGCTCCCTTCTGGCGCCTCGCGAGCCGGGCGCCTCGGCGCCCTGATTCGAGGAGTTACCCATTCGCGACCCCTTAGACGTCGAGATCCTTCTTGGAGAAGCTGTGCGGGAGGAGATCGGACAGCCAGAGCTCCCGCTGGGCTCCCGACGGGTTGACGCACAGCACGGTCAGCTCCCGCGTGAACTCTCGCAGCACCTGGCGGCAGACCCCGCACGGCGTGGCCGGGGGATCCGTGGCCGTGGCCACGGCGATGGCGACGAACTGCAGGGCGCCTGCCTCCACGGCCTTGGCGACCGCCACGCGCTCGGCGCAGAGGCTCGGAGAGTAGGCGGCGTTCTCAACGTTGCAGCCGGTGAAGATCCGGCCGTCCGCGGTCTGTAGCGCGGCGCCGACGCGAAAACGCGAGTAGGGCGCATAGGCGGCGCCGCGGGCCGCCAGCGCGGCGGCCACCAGGCGGTCGTGCTCTTCGGGGGTGACGCTCATTGGCCGGCGGCCACTTCGTCGAGCCGGTTCGTCAGCGCCCCGATCAGGCCGACGAAGGTCGACTCCACCCGGGCCGCGGTGTCCGCCACTTCCTCGTGGGAGAGCTTCACCGGCGAGATGCCGGCGGCCAGGTTGGTGACGCAGCTGATGCCCAGGACCCGCGCCCCCATGTGATTGGCGGCGATGACCTCGGGAACGGTGGACATGCCCACCAGATCGGCGCCCAGCGTGCGCAGCATCCGGATCTCGGCCGGCGTCTCGTAGGTGGGCCCGGAGAGCGCCGCGTAGATGCCGCTCTTGAGCTCGACGTTCTCCCGGCGCGCGACCTCCTTGGCGAGGGCGCGAAGCGACTTGTCGTAGGCCTCCGACAGGTCCGGGAACCGCGTCCCGAGGCTGTCGTGGTTGGGCCCGCGAAGCGGGTTGGCTCCCATGAGATTGAGGTGGTCGTAAAGCAGCACCAGGTCCCCGGCCGCGTACTCTGCGTTGATGCCGCCGGCGGCGTTCGTGATCACGAGGATGCGGCACCCGAGGGACACCAGGACGCGGCTCGGGAACACCACCGTGTCCATGTCGTACCCCTCGTAGTAGTGGACGCGGCCCTGCATCACGAGCACCCACGTCTCGCCCACCCGACCCAGCACGAGCTGACCGGCGTGTCCCTTCACCGACGAGGTCGGGAACGCCGGGATCTCCCCGTAGGGCACCACCACCTTGTCCTTCAGCGTTTCGGCGAAGCTCCCCAGCCCGGATCCCAGGATCAGCCCCACCCGGGGCTGCTTGTCCCCGAATCGCTTCCGCAGCTTGCTGCACGCCTTCTCGATCTTTGCGGTCACGTCTTTCATCTACGTCTCTCCTCGTCGCCGCATGATAGCACTACTGCCAGGCCCGACAAACAGCGCATCTCCGCCACGTTGCGGGCGCTGTCCACGCCGTCATCGGGCGCCATCCACACCCCTCCGCGCCATCCACACCCCTCCGCACCATCCACACCCCTCCGCACACCGCTCCGTCGAAAATCCCCGGTGGGGGATTGGGCGATTACGGGCACCTCAAGCGGG
Organism: bacterium; assembly: GCA_043825095.1. GTDB lineage: Bacteria > Myxococcota_A > Polyangia > HGW-17 > JAJRWW01 > JBDRSE01. Next base: position 8,200 of record JBDRSE010000007.1, on the reverse strand, counting down.
AGAGGCGCGCCGCGTGATCGGCTTCACTCAGCTGCGGGGAGCGCACGTGAAAGGCGAAGTAGAACCTCCCTGCGGTTGGGCAGTACAGATGGGTGAACAGCAGGCGTTGTTCCTTGCCATCCCCGTCTCGTCCCTGGGCCCGGAGCACTCGGACAATCCCCTGCTTGGGGTCGGCGCGCACCGCTGGCAGCGGATCGATCTTCGCGCCCTTGGGAAGGAGGCCGCGGACCATGACTTCGGCTAACTTCTTTACGGCGTCAGCGTCTGGCTGCATTCGCTGACCACGGGAAATGAAGTAGATATCCTTCTGTGGCCCCTCGAAGGCGAAGCCGTTTGGGTCGGCGGTACGCTGGTATCCCTGAGGTGCCTTGAACACGAGACCCAGACTGTCGGGTTGGGGCAGCGGCGCCTCAGGGCGACACCGAAAGGTCTTGATGATGCGCTTCGCGAGCCCGAGGAGCCGCTTCTTCGGCCAGTCCAGGAACACGGTCAGGTTGTAGCCGAGGTCGGGCTGTGCGCACTTCCAGAAGCCGTACACCCAGCCTTTCTTCCCATCCAGCTGCTCGAGGTACCACAGGGATGTCGCGCGATCATTGATCTCCAGAGTCTCGACGTCGCGGCGCACGATATCGTCGCGTTGAAAGATCTCCAATAGCAGCGCCTCATCGATCGAGTTGCCATGGGGATGCCACCGCAGCGCTACCTTGCGCCCGTTCTTTCCCGCCCAACCGGGGGGCGCGAGTTCCACCCCGCCGCGGAGATCGGCGCTCCGATCTTCCACCAGGCGCCATTTGGGGAGCATCACCGTCGCTCCGGGCACTGTCCAGCGCTCGAGCGCGGGCTTGGGCGGCTTTTTTCGGGGGACACAGAAGAAATGGCTACCCCCCACCGCGAGGAGGATCGCGCCAATCGCGGCGATTCCGAGCGCGAGCCATCGGGCGCGAGCGCTCGGGAGTGGCGCGCGCTCCGGCGTCGGACCGGGGGCGATTGGGGTTTTGTCCAATGCGGATTTCCTGCGCATCGATCACCGCTCTATTGTGCGGAACCCAGAGTTTACCTCCGTTGAAGCGACAGGACAAACTGGATCATGACTTTTGCACACTTGCTCTGCTACGACAACGACTGCGGCGACCGCGGGTTCTGTTAAGGGAACCAACCGATACAAGGCGGCAAGGACGGATACCGCGCGGCAAGGACGATCCGTGGGGGATTCGCTGGCAGCGGCTGACGCTGGTGCGCACGACGGTGCGCGCGATGGTGCGTCAACGTTTAACGGTCCATCTGGGTGCGTACCTCCAGGTTCACGAAGGCACCGTGCACCTGATTCACGCCAAACCCCACTTGGACAGTGCCTTTCCGGATGCCGAAGAGCCGCTTGATGCGGGACCAGTCGGCAAAGGGCACCCAGCGTCGGCCGTCGGGGCTGATGAGCGACCGTCGGCGGGCCAGGTAGAGCCAGAGGTCGCGGTCAAATCGCAGGCGGTTATCCCCGGCCCGGAGCGTGGCTATCCCGAGCGTCGAGGTGATGCGCAGAGGCAGCTCTTCGCCCCGGCGCACTCTCACGACGACCCCGCGCCCTGCGAATCCCCGGGTGAAACGCTTCGGATCACCGCGCCCAGCCTTGAGCTCGGCGACGGTCATGGTCGGGATCCCCGACCGATCGAGGCGCAGGACCCCCGAGCACCCCGCCGCCGTTGCGGCAACACCACCGACGGCAGCCGCAGCGACAGCGGCGACAGCAATCCCTGAAACAGCGCCAGCCCGGAGCCTGAGGCTCAGAAAAAGCTCGGCGAAGCGTTGACGTTTCCACATGGGACACCTCGTTGATGTGATGAACCGCCGCGTCGCTAACCGGGCACGCGACTGCCTGACTTGGACCAGACCCTGCCCGTCATAGTTGCCTAAGGCGTTGTTGCATGACCCGAATTGACAACGAAACGGTCCCCTTGGTTTTTCATTCTCACGCGGCAATCTCCACTGCGCCAACGCCACACAAACCCCATCGTTGACGCCCCGGACATTGGCATCTTCGAGCGCCAGACCCCGTGACCCCGTGTTATTGTGCTCTCTGAACGAGCCGCGAGCTCCCTATGAAACGACACCTCTGGATCTTGGCTGCCGTGCTGCCGCTGGGCGCCTGTGGCGCAAGCGGCGGCCATCAGAACTACGCCCCTTGTCAGGAGGGCTACGAGCCGTCGGGACCGGCCTGCATTCCCATCTTCGAGGACTGCCCGGGGCCGGCCGAGGTCCCGGTGCTGGGCGGCGGCTGCCAGGCCGTGGGGGTCACTTCCTGTGCCACCGGGCTGCTCGAGTCCGACGGCGAGGGCGGCTGCGATCCGATCCTCCCGGACCACAGTTGTCCACCTGGGACGATGGAGGTGCTGGGCCAGACCGAGTGCCAGCCGGTGGGGGTGACCGAGTGCGCCGCCGGCTTCGCGTCCGATGGGGAGGGCGGCTGCGAGGCGATCCTGCCCCCGGAGCCGTGCCCCCCCGGCGCCATCGCGCTGCTCGGACACGCCGAGTGCCAGCCCCTGGGCGACTGCGGGACGGGGACGTGGGGCAACATCGCGGACGACGGCGCGACCGTGTACGTGGATCATACGGCAGACGCGACGGGAGCGGACGGCTCCCAGCAGGCGCCGTTCGCGAGCATCGGCGAGGCGGTCCAGGCGACGCCGGACGGCGGGCAGATCGCCGTGGCCGCGGGGGACTACACCGAACGGCTGAACCTCAACCGACCGCTGCGTCTGACGGGCCGCTGCGCCGCGCTGGTGACGATCCGTGGCACCACGTTCCTGGGGGAGCCCCGGGCTCCCATCACCATCAACAGCAGCGGCTCTGGCACCACCCTCAGCGGTGTCACCTTGACCGGCCCGGCCGCGGGGCTCGTCGTCCTGGCAGCGCAGCAGGTGGTGCTTCGACAGGTGCAGATCCGCGACGCGAGCGACCTGGGCGTCGTCGCGGACGAAGGGGCCGAGCTGCGCCTGCAGCGGGTGGTGGTGGCGGGCTGCGCAACCATGGGCATCATCTCCAACGGCGGCACGCTCGACGTGGAACAGAGCGTGGTGCGAGGCACGTGGCCCCAGCTGGGTACGAACGCCTTCGGGCGGGGCATCAGCGCCCAGTGCTATTCGCCCGAGCTCTGCGGGACCCTGCGGGTCTCCTCGAGCCTGGTCTCCGGCAATCGGGGCGAGGGCATCTCCGCGATCGGCGTGGACACCGAGGTGACCGCCACCGTGGTGCGCGACAATCTCCCGGAGCCGGGCGACGGCTCCGCCGGTCGGGGGATCAATGTCCAGTGCCTACCACCGACCGGGCCTTGCGGGAGTCTGCGGGTGCTGCAGAGCGTTGTGGCCGGCAACCGGGACACGGGCATCTTCTCCGGCGGTGTGGACACCGAGGTCATCTCCACCGTGGTGCGCGACACGCTGCCGGAGCAGCCCAGCGGGTCGAACGGCCGGGGGATCGAGGCCCTGTGCTACTCCGCCGGGATCTGCGGGAGCCTGCGCGTGGTCGCGAGCCTCGTGGCGCGCAACCGGGAGGCGGGCATCGTCGTTGGGAGCGTGGACGCTGATGTGACCGCCACCGTGGTGCGCGACACCCTCCCGGAGGAGAGCGGCGGGGACCACGGCCGAGGGATCAGCGGCTGGCGTCAATTCGAGGCCGCGGTGGGCGGCAGCCTCCGGGTCTCCTCCAGCCTCGTGACGGGGAACCAGGAGGCGGGAATCGCCTCCGACGGCCTGGATACCGAGGTGACCGCGACCGTGGTGCGAGGCACACTGCCGGCGCAGGGTTCGGGGATGTTCGGCCGGGGGATCAACGTCCAGTGCCACTCTGACGACGCCTGCGGGAGCCTGCAGGTCTCCTCCAGCATCATCGAGGGCAACAGCGACATGGGCATTGTATCCGGCGGCGTGGACGTCGAGATCAGCGCCACGGTGGTGCGCGACACCCTGCCGGAGCAGACCTCCGGGATGTTCGGTCGGGGAATCAACGCCCTGTGTTTTTCCGCCGAGGCCTGCGGGCGCCTGCAGGTCACCTCGAGCCTCGTCTCCGGCAACCGCGGCGTGGGCGTCGCCACCCACGGCGTGGACACCGAGGTGACCGCCACGGTGGTGCGCGACACCCTGCCGGAGCAGAGCGACGCCACGGTCGGCCGGGGGCTCAGCGCCCAGTGCTCCGACGACGGCGTCTGCGGGAGCCTCCGGGTCTCCTCCAGCCTCCTGTCGGGCAACCGGGAGGTGGGCGTCTACACGAGCGGCGTGGAAGCCGAGCTCATCAACACCGTGGTGCGCGACACCCAACCACAAGTCAGCGACGGTTCGGGCGGCAGGGCGATCACCGCCCAATGCGGTTGGGCCGGGACCTGTGGGAGCTTGCGGCTCTCCGGCTGTCTCGTCACGGGCAGCCACGAGGTGGGCATCGGCACGATCGGCGTGGAGGCCGACCTCACAGCCACCGTGGTGCGCGATACCGCTGCGGAACAAGCCAGCGGCAAGTTCGGAGTGGGGCTCGCGGCCCAGTGCGACTATGACGCAAACAGCTGCGGGAGCCTGCGGCTCGTACACAGCGTGATCCGGAGCAGCGAGACCACCGGCGTCTACATCTACGGCATGCCGAGCGTGCTGGAGGGGGTCGCGGTGTACTCTACGCGGTCCAACGGACGCGGCCCCTGGCAGGGCACCTTCGGCCAGGGGATCTGGGTGCAGTGCTACCCGGGACCCGGCGGCTGCGGCAGCTTCTCCATGACCTCCAGCCTGGTGGACACGAGCGAGAGCGCCGGGCTGGCCCTCGAGGGCATCTCCGGCTTCGTCAGCACCAGTGCGATCCGCTCCGTCGGAGCACAGACCCTCGACGACAAGTACGGCTACGGGATCCAGATCGGCGGGTTGGAGGGGGAGGGGCTGCCCACGTTCAATGTGAACGACTGCCACATCCGCGACGCCAAGCTGGCGGGGATCCTCTACTATCGCGCGCTGGGCGCCTTGGCCCGGACGGTCGTGAGCGGAGGTGAGAACAGCGTCGTGATGAACGAGGGGTCCGCGCCGACCATCCTCGACGGAAACGATCTCTCGGGCACGGTCCAAGACGAGCCGACCTGGGCAAACCTCTTCCCGTCTCCAGCACCCCCTCCGACGGTCCCCGTGGCAACGGCCGACTAGGGGGGGGCCCGCATTACCGGACCGAGTCAGGCGAAGCCATTGGAATCACAGGCACGAAGCGAGGAGGGCGCATGCCGGGAGCATGCAACTCACGAGCGACAAAGCCTGTGGTTTCAGGAGCGAGCCTGACGATGAGAGGTACTGCGGGACAGCCCTTAGAGCGCCCCCTGGAGCGATGATCGCGAAACAGCCAACCTCCCCGGGACCGGCTCGTGCTCTTAGGCAAACGGCTATGGAGCCAGCTTTCCCGCCTCGCTGAGGACCTGCAGGATGCGGGCATCGGCGCGGGGGTCAATGCTCGACGGGGAGCCCGTCGGGAAGCCCGAGCCCGCCGTCCGCGAGCCCGCTGTCCGAGGAGACGTGCCCGCCGAAGGACCGTCCGCCGCAGCCCGAACCGAGCAGCGCCGCGATGATCAGGCACACCAGTTTTGTCCGGGCCGACATCACGTGGATCCCATGGTGCTCACATCTCCGCGTCGGTTTCAACCCACGCGTCGGCACGAACCCGCTCGTTCTCCTCCCCGCGCCGAGCATTCCGTCAGCCCTGTCAAGCTCCCCAACCCAAATTTCATCACTGATGTAAATGATGAAACTTGGTCGTGATATTGCGACAAAGTCTCATACATTTCATTATGACACACATATTCATTGAATCTTCTAACGCTGAAGCAGCAAGGGCCTGCTTGATGAAATTTCTCGGCAAGGGTCGCAACGGAGGGCTGGCGGCGCGCTCCGGCAACGAGATTTCCGCTCTTCCGTGTCTGTGTCCCGCTTCAACACTCGACAGCGTAGAAACCGAACTCGCAGCCGAGAGGGTGACAGGTCAAGTGGGCGCTTCGGACGAGGATCCAACAGCCAACGGGCGGCTCGGGCGGAGCCGCTCGCGCGGGGCCGCTGGTGTGCGGAGGAGCCGCACCCAAGAGCCCAGCCGAGCGCCCACGCCCCGGGGCGCGCGGTCGCTGTTGACCGATGCTGCGTCGTCGCCGATACTGTGCCCCACAATCGAAACACGGCGTGATCCGTATCTGGGCGCGGACGAAACGCATTTTTTTGCAGCTGCTGGAGCATGGTGGCTTGGACGCCCCCCCAGCCAGCACATCCCAAACGAAGCTCGATGAGGACCACTGAGATGAAGATGAATCGAAGCACGAACCAAAGGTTGATCGTCGCCGGCTTGGCGGCGTGCATGCTCTGCGCGCTGGCGCCCGGCGCCCACGCCGGCCGCGGTCACGGCAGTCTCTATCTGAAGGGCAAGCGGGAGCTGGCCAGCAAGCAATACGAGTACGCCGAGCGCACGCTGTTCCGCGCGTACCAGTGGGCCAAGCGTGAGCTGGGCGACAAGATCAACCCAGACTATGCCGTCTCCTACTGCCAGGCACTCGTGATGAACAGGAACTGGCGCACCGCCGAAGACGTCTGCGCGGAGGCGGTCAAGCTGGCCCGGGGATCACTGGCGGCAAAGGCGACCAAGTACAACAACATCGCCAAGAACGGAAAGCTCATCAAAAAGTCCGCCGACCGCGCAGAGTGGGGCGAGCGCTACCTCAGAAACGGTCGGTTCGACCAGGCGATCGACGCCTTTCGAAAGGCGATCAAGATGTACCCGAGCGCCAGCTACTACGCCGGGCTGTGTGGTGCCCTGCTGGGCAACAAGAGACTCGGTCCGGCGATGGCCGCCTGCAAGAAGGCCGTGGCGCTGAACGGCCCAGCCGGCGTCGCCGACCGCGCGCGCAAGCTGCTGGCCGAGATCAACAAAGCCAGCGCCAGCGCCTTCACGCCGGCGCAGGCCAGGGCCGTCGCCAAGATTACCGATGTGACGACCAAGCTGCAGTTCATCCGCCCGGAGTCGTATTACAGCCCCAGTGACCTGGTGCGGCACCTGGCGACGACCCAATCGTGTATCGCGGCGACGAACGAAGCGGTCGCCGCTGGCTTGAGGCCGTCCCGCAAGATCGAAGTCATGCGGTTCCACGGGCTGAAAACGAGCATGCTCCGGCACAAAGTGAACGGTCGGTTCCTGGGTTGGAAGCACTACGCGGCGGTGTCGGCGGTTGCGAAGCTGTGTCGAAGCATCAACGTCGGGATGCAGATCAAGGCCGTGCGCGTCGCGCTGCAAACCTCGGCCAAAGAGCTGCTCGCAGCCGCCAAGCTCGACGAGGCGGGCACGCTCAGCAAAACGGACATCATCGCCGCCGTGCAATCGGTCAGAAGGTGCATCGCCGCGGTCGACCTGGTGGTCGCCAACGGGCTCAGTCCCAACACGATGATCGACACCAAGCACAAAGGCAGGGTGAAGCTCAAACACGCCAAGAGAAGAATCTGTCTCGCCCTCAGGAAGCGGCGCGACGCGCTGATGGCCAAATACGAGGCTGCCATCAAAGCCGCGCTCGAGGCCAAGCTGGCGCCGTACAAGAAGGTGCTGCGTGGTGACAAGTTCAAGACATTCCGCGACTACAGCATGTATGATCGCTACGTCTACACCCGGGGCAGGCGCCGCCTCACCTCCCCCCGCGCCTTCCATCGCGCCTCGGTGTGGTTCCAAGAGCTGACCTTCACTCACAACTGCCCCGTTCGCGTGTGTTGGCGCCTGCGCCGCTTTCAGTTCCGCGGCAACCGCCTGCGTCGCACCACCGAAAAAACCGGTCGGGGCAGCAACGTCCCTACAAGCAAATTCCGCTAGCGTAGCGCGTACTATTTCATCCCCATTTGGCGTTCATCCCCGTCTGGGGTTCATCCCCGTTTGGGGTTCCATAGAGAAACATCCTGCTAGCAGATGGTTGAAGTCGTGCGCCGGCTTGGGTGCATATCCGCCGAGGTGCCTTCGCGGCGAGCCCGATGACTGAATCACTTGGCTTTATGTCCTCGCATCCTCCAGGCAGTGCAGTTATTTCATCCCAGCGCCTGGAGGACCAATCGCAGCCTGAAACCGGACAACTCTCGGGGGGTGCTCGCCCCTCTGGGTGAGGTCGATTATTTCGGACATAGGGTGATTTGGCGAAATAACCGAGGGACCTGCTGAGCAGGTGGGGCAGTTATTT
>JBDRSE010000006.1:0-7081 GCA_043825095.1 bacterium | reverse complement strand
CGGGAGGCCCCCCGTTGGGCACTTCGGGGGCTTCGCTAGCTGACTGTAGAGGGGAACTCTGCGGTTCCCCTCCCCCGCGGAGTGAATCCGCGGGGATCCCCTCCCCTCAGCTCGGCGCCACTCGGCGCCAGCCGTCGCACGTGCGCCGGCTGACTTGCGACACATTTATCTTTGACTCAAATGTAAAGAAGATGACCTTTGTCGGTGTCTAGTCGACTGCGACGGCTGCTCGGCCGGCTGCATCGTCGAGGCCCGCGGCAACGGCATCCGCGAGTGCCTTGAGGGCTGTGACGGCAACGACCTCGGGTCTGAAAGCTGTGCCACGTATCGACGGCCGGCGCCTGCACCTGAGCTCCAAAGGCGTCAGTTTGCTTCTGGCCCGGCTCCATCATATTGACCGATCTAGTACTTCATACTGATGCACCCGGCCGCCCTTTCGGTGCGGCCGATGATGCACACACGCGAGCTTGGGTGCTCCCAGCGGTGGCCCAGAACTTGCTCTTACGACGTGCTCGGCGCAGCTCGCCGCCGGCGGGCCGAGCGCCCCGGAGCCTTTTTCACTCGATCAACGCAAGGGAGCGACGATGATGATGAACCCGAAACCCCAATTTTCGATGATGGCAGTCGCCCTGATGGCGCTGCTATCGTTCGCTGCCTGCGGAGACTCCGGCAATGGGAGCTCCACGGACGGCGGGGACCTGCCGGACGGCGGGAACCTGCCGGACGGTGGGGACCCGACGACGCCGACGGTCGTGTCCAACATCCCCCTGGACAGCGCCACGGACGTCCCGCTCAATGGGAGCATCAGCGCCACCTTCAGCGAGGCCATGGACCCCGCCACGCTGACCACGGCCACGTTCACCCTCACGGCGGGGTCGGTCCCGGTCCAGGGCACAGTGGTGTACGCTGGCGTGAGGGCGGTTTACCAGCCGGGCGCCCACCTGGCGAGCAACACCGATTATACGGCCACGATCACCACCGGGGCCATGAGCGCCGCGGGCGTGGCCATGGAGGCCAGCCACTCCTGGAGCTTCACCACGGGTGACACCGTGGCTCCGCTGCTTCCGGTGAGCCTCGGCACGGCCGGCGGCTTCGCGATCCTCGCCAAGAGCGGGATCTCCACCGTGCCGACCTCCGCCATCACGGGAGACGTTGGCGTGAGCCCTGCGGCGGCCACCTACATTACGGGCTTCTCGCTGACCATGGACTCCGGAAACGTGTTCTCCACCTCGCCGCAGGTGACCGGCGCGCTGTTCGCCTCGGACTACGCGCCGCCCACGCCCTCCAACTTGACCACGGCGGTGGGCGACATGGAGCTGGCCTTCACCGATGCCGCGGGGCGCGCCCCTGACGTCACCGAGCTGGGCGCCGGAGACATCGGCGGGATGACCCTCGACCCGGGGGTCTACCAGTGGAGCTCGGGCCTGCTGATCCCGACGGATGTCACGCTCACCGGGAGCGCGACGGACGTCTGGATCTTCCAGGTTGCGGGGAATCTCACCCTGAGCAGCGGGACGACCGTCCTGCTGGCCGGTGGGGCACTGCCCAGGAACGTCTTCTGGCAGGTCGCGGGAGCGGTGGAGCTGGGCACCACGGCGCACTGCGAGGGAGTCATTCTCACGCAAACCGCCATCACGCTGGCCACGGGCGCGTCCATCAACGGCCGGCTACTGGCGCAGACGGCCGTCGACATCGACAGCAGCACCGTGGTCGAGCCCGCCCCGTAGCCCGCGAGACAATCGGCGCCGCCCTATTCGTGGCGGTCATTCACCTCTTTTCCCGACGGAGGCAGTGACCTTTGCTGCCGCCCTGATGTCTGAGGACCAAATAGAAAGAATGGAACGAGAGACATCGGAACCAGGATCACTGCCGGGACGCCGGGACTGAGTGCTTGCTCAGGAATCCAAGCAACGGTAGTGTTTTGCTCGTGCGAACACAGGGGAGGGTAATGGTGATGGGCGACACGAGCAAACCACGAGGACTGATCCTGGTCATCGACGACGACGCGGAGCTTCGGGAGCTGTACGGAGATCTGCTCGGATCACAGGACTATCGCTTCGCGGTGGCGCGCGACGGCGAGGTCGGCCTGCGGCTGGTTCAAGAGCTGCGGCCGGACGTCGTGCTGCTCGACATGATGATGCCGGATTGCGACGGACTGGAGTTCCTGGCGCGCCTGCGGCAGGAGTGCTCGTCTGGGCGCCCTCCGGTGATCGCGAGCTCGGGTTTCGGCACCTTTGAGAAGGAGGCCTTGGCACGAGGCGCCGCCGTGTTCCTGAAGAAGCCCATCGATTCGAGCGAGCTCCTGGTCATCCTGGATGACCTCGTCAACGGCAGAACGCCGGAGCCGGAGTCGCTGGCGCGGCTCGGCGAGCACGCCCTGACCGCGCGCCAGCGGGCCAAGCTCCGCCGGGAGGAGCTGTGGACGAAATTCGATTTGAGCGTTCCGGAGCAGCGCTTGCGTCTCGAGGCCCTGGTCTTGCGCATGAGCAACTACTTCACACCGGCCACGGTGCTCGTGACCCTGGTCAAGGAGGGTGATTTCCTGGTCCTGGCATCGTCGGGGGATGGGATCTCCGCAGGGTCCGTCTTGGGGCGCGAGACCTTCCTGTGCACTGACGTGGTGGAAGGGGGCTCCTCGTTGGTCCTGGGGGACACGACGACCCACGCGTGTTTCGCGACGCACCCCGGCGCCCAGGCCGGGTATCGCTTCTACGCCTGCGTACCATTGACCGGCAGCGACGGCGTCGCCATCGGCACGTTCTCCCTGCAGGATCGGCAACCACGCGCATTTCATGCCGAGGATCTGCTGATCCTCGAGCACATGGCGCTCGGCGTGGCGCGCCGCATGGAGGCACTGGCCGGCGTCGGGACGGTCGGGCCGTTCATCTTCGACGAGCCCGGAATATTCTCCCGTAAAGCGCTTCACATCCTACTGGGCGCCGAGCTGGGCCGATCCGCCCGTCACGGCGGCACCGTGGAGCTCGCGTTGATCGAGCTCGATCAGGAGTACCCCGCGCTCGTGCAGCAGTGCGCGTTTGCGGATGGTGGCCCCCTCGGCGGCGAGCGGTTCGCGGTCGCCAACTACGGCAAGGGCGTGCTGGCGTTGTTACGGGGGGCTGGGGACGACAAGGTGGTCGAGCAGCGAATCGAGCAGGCGCTGGAGGAGATCCGGCGCAGCGGGGTCGTGATCCGCGGGGCCGGCATCGTCACCTATTCCCTCTCGGGCAGCGCGGCCCTGGGTGAGCACGAGGTCGCACACCTCGCTGACGAGGCGCGCATACGCGCCGTGTCCACCGGGTCTGGCGTCGAGCATGTCGTCCTGAGCAGCCAGTCGGGTTGAGGGGCGACCGGCCACAATCATTTTGAATGAGCCGATCCGTCGCCTGAGACCGTCCGCGATGTAACTACTCGAACATTTAAGTGACTTCTTTTTGGCCCGGACCATGCACGTTGGCTACACCCGGCGCCTGCAGGCCACCACTGCGAACCCAAGGGAGAACCTCATGAAGACCATGGAAGAGTACGTCGGGAAAATGGAAACACGGCTCAAGAAGTGGGGCGCGAGGCTCGATGACCTCGTGCTGAAAGCCGATCAGTCCGGTGAGAAGGCCACCACCGAATATCACAAGCGCATTGACGAGCTGAAGGCAAAGCACCGGGCCGCACGGACGAAGGTCGACGAAATGAAGGCCGCCAACAGCGAGCAGTGGAAGACCTTCAAGGCCGGCATCGACGGAGCCTGGAACGAGCTCGGATCCGCCTACAGGAAGATGACGAACTAGTCGGCTCGGTGCACGCGCGCCAGTACAGCCGATTGAGCAGATGCGTCCGGTTCACGATGTCGGCTGCTCTGGCGCGCGCTTCGGACGTCCCCCGGCGGCCGCCATGACGACCCTGTTTTTTCCCGCACGCTTGGCCTCGTACAGCGCCCGATCTGCGGCTTCAATGAGCGCGCGAGGTGTTTTTTCCGAGGGACCGCAGACCGCAGCCCCAACGCTGATGGTGATCCCCGCTCCGTCACCGTTGATGGCGGTGGCGCCCACTCTGATCCTCTCCGCCACGTCACAAGCCTCTGCGGAACTTCTGGTGAAGGGCAGAATCACCACGAACTCCTCCCCGCCGAAGCGGCAGCAAATATCCGATTCTCTCACCTTCGCCACCATCGTCCGCGCTAGCGCTTTCAGCATCCGATCTCCGTGCTGATGGCCGTACTGATCGTTGACCGCCTTGAAGTCGTCGATGTCAGCCAGCAGCAGGGACAGCCCGACTCCGTATCGCTGGTGGTTTCGGTACTCGAGCTCCAGCAGCTCGTAACAGGTCGAGTGGTTGAACAGGCCGGTCAGGCCGTCGCGCATGGACAGGCTCGCGATTTCTGAAACATAGTCCTCCGAGATCAGGGTGGGGGTCTCCAGCTGACTCGTGATATTCGAAAGGTAGTCCAGGGCGGCGACCGTGATGCGTACGTTTCTGCCGAGCAGCCTCGACATCGAAAACTTGTGGCCGATGACCGCTGCCCAGAGATCGCCCGCGATCTCGGGCGCGAAGTAGTGGTGAGTGACCGCGTACAGCAGATCCGAATAGAAAACAACCCCTCGGAGGTCCTGCTGCTCGTCGATGAGGGCTTTTTCGTCCTTCGTCAGTTTGCGATCTCCGGCGAACGCCGACACGAGCTCCACACTCATGGCATCCGACGTGGCCACTCCTCGCAGCCGATCGGCCTCGTTCTCCGTATTTGAGTAGTCGGGCTCAGCATCGATCGGTTTCTGCATGGACACCCTTCCAAACTTTCCGAGGCGCCAACATGGAGCGCTGACACTTCCGGCGGATCACGGCATGCACCATTCGGGCCATCGACCGTTTGGTCACGTTTTTCAAGGCTTGCGGACCCCGACCCACTGGGCGCGGCGACCAACCCGTTCACATTGATGACAGGCCCATCACTCAAAATGAAGTACCCCCAAATCACTCTCGGCCTGCGCCGATCCCCCCGACGCCATCTTCAGCTTCGTAATCACACGCCTTTCTGGAGTTCTTCCCCATTGGCTCGAACGATGCGCCCCCGTCATCAGCCCCCTGCCATGCAGCTTCTGGTGGCGGACATCGAGAAGCGGCTTTTCAATCAGCGAAAGGCGGCGCTTGGTCAGGCACTTGTCGAGCAGTCGTACGTCGTTCAGCAGATCGCCGTAGTTCAGCGAGCGGTCCATCCATCTTCCGGCTCCATCCCTGAACGATCGTGTTTGCCTGAATGCCGGCCAGCCCATAGCTCTGGGCAGCATTGCGCACGCCCCGGCCCCGAGAAAGGAGATCCAGGCCCAGACCCCTGTCTCCTCACTTGAGCAGCACGGCGGCGGTGCAGGCGCTGATCTTCTTGCGGTCGCCTCCGGACCGGTGGATGCGCAGCACACCCGCCTCTACCTGTGACTATGATATGCTGCCGGGGGAGAATCAGCCGGGGGAGAATCAACCATGCGACGACTGGTGCAGTCTACGGTGCTGCTGGCGGCCACGGGGCTTGGCGCTTGCGGCGGGGGCCATTCGGGGGATGACATCCTCGCCAACTGGAACGGCACGCCCATGGTCGTGGATCCGAATTGCAGCAGCGCCCGCCTGACGCAGTACTGGTCCACCACCTGGGGCTGGTGCGAGTTCCCGAGCGATCGGTCCTTTCTGCCCGCCTTTGCGCAGAGCGGCATCACCATGGCCATCGCCGAGCCCTGGGCCGGGGGTTCCTATGGGGGCGAGTTCGGCGAGGCCTGTGGCGAGTGCTGGGAGATCTCCACGTCCTTTACCACGCAGGTGGTCATGGTGCACGACCTGTGCCCCATCGAGGGCAACCCCCTGTGCGCCGGCGTGCACTTCCATCTGGACTTGACGCCGGAGGCCGCGGACGCGGTGTCTGGCGGGGGCAACGACGCGGCCACGGCCCGGCGGGTTCCCTGCCCGGTCACCGGCAACATCCACGCCGCCATTTTGGACTGGAACCAGTGGGGCTATTTGCGCCTCTCCTTCTTGAATCACCGCATCGCCATCCGCTCGGCCGAGGTCCGCGCCGACCCCGGTGGCGACTGGATTGCCATGGAGCGCTCCGGCGGGGCCTGGCACCTGCCCGATGGCCCGGGCCACGACGAGGGCGACGGGGTGGTGTTCCGGTTAACCAGCGCCCAGGGCCAGGTGGTGGAGGGGATGCGGGTGGTGCCCTACCAGGAGGTGCCTCCGGGCCACGAGAACGTCGTCACCGAGGATCTCGGGCTGCAGGTGGACGACCTCGACGACCCACCCACGGGGACCTGTGACTTCGTGCCGGACGGTCTGGTGTACGGGGACGCCTGGGGCGGCATCGACCAGGTGAAGTGGACCCCGCTGGAGTGGGACGACACGTCCATCTCCGAGGTGGGCGAGGGCTGCCACGCGGGCAGCTCCTGTCTGCGCGCGACCATCGACCAATGGAGCGGCTTTCATCTGTACCTGCGCCAGGCCTTCCCGGCGGACACCTTTACCACGCTCCGGCTGTGGGTCCGGGCCGAGACGTCGGGGGCTCATATCACTGTCTCCCCGAGCAACGATGGGGAGCGCTGCACCGAGGAGGCCGTGGAGCTGACCCCCGACTGGCAGGAGGTGACCTCCGATCTGGCCACGGCCTGCGCCGGCTTCGACCTGCTCACCTCGGTCACCGTGCAGAACACCACGGAGCGGGCCACGATCCTGCTGGACGACATCGAATACGTGCAGTGAGAAGCGCGTTCGCTCAGAACGCCGAGTCAGCCCTGGGGCTCCCGGCCGGTGACCGTCATAACAGATCCTCGAGGTCCAGCAGCTGCTTGCCGATCCCGTATTTCCGACGCTTCACGGGTGTGCGTCTGCGGAAGCGCCGGACTCTCACCGCGGGGCTGGCGAGCCTGCGGCGGGTCTCGAGCACCAGCTCCTTGATGTGGTCTGCCACGCTGAGAAACACGGCAAACCGCTCGCCCATGGCGCTGAACTCGATCTCGGTCAGTCCAGGAAACGCGCCGTCCTGAGAGCGGGCGACTTTGCCAGGCAGGAGGGATTGGCCCGTGGAGTTGGTCATCTCCAGAGTGCGGTC
>JBDRSE010000005.1:0-39372 GCA_043825095.1 bacterium | reverse complement strand
CCAGTGGTACCGGTCTACGGTCTTGTACCTCACCACGTCGGAGAAGGCCTGCAGCGAGACGGTGACCTGCTTCAGCTCGCCCGGCGAGAGCCGGACCTGCGCCGAGTACGGCACCTTGCCCGACAGGCTCGCGGTGATCATGTGCGTGCCCGGGCCGAGGGTGACCTTCTTGTTCAGCAGGGGCGCCGTGCCCACGGGGCTGCCGTTGATGAAGAGCTTGGCGCCGGCGTCCTGGCAGGTGATGATCAGGTTGGTCAGCTGGCCCATGAGCTCGATGTAGCGCTCGCTGGCCTGCTTGAACCGCTGTTGGTTGATGGGCTCCGGGCCGTACTCGAGCACGGTCCGGAAGGTCCGCGCCGACTCCAGCGGCCGGCTCAGAAAACCGAGGCTCACGGCGATGTTGAACAGCACGCGCGGGTGGGGCCAGAGCTTGTAGGCCTGCCGGTACAGCTTGATGGCATTGTCGATCTGCCGCTGCTCGAACATCTGGTTGCCCCGCTGGAACAGGACCCGTCCCCGCTCCCGCTGGGCCTTGGGCGTCTGCTCGGTGTAGTTGCGGGTCTGCGCGGGGATCTCGATCTTGATGCGCTGCTTCGCGTCCGCTGTCCGCGGGCTCTCCTCCCCGGGCACGTCGGGCGCGGCCTGGGCGCGTCCCCCGGGTGCGATCAGCAGCACTGTGACCGTAAGGGCAATGAATTTGGTTCGGCTCATCGATTCACCTAAGTGCATGGAATTAGTCCTGCGGCAGCTTCTGGATCACCTTGGAGCGCAGGGCCTTCAGCCGTTCGACCTCCAACCGCTCCTTCTCCAGCAGCCGCTCGAGCATACGTTTGGCGCGCTCGGTCTCCAGGCGCGCGATGCGCTCCCGCTTGGCCGAGGCCGTCGCCCGTAAGGCGAACATTCGCGCCCGGCGGGAGGCCTGTTGCGCGCGTCTCCGTTCCCGCTTGGCCCGGGCCAGCGCGTTGGTCAGTTCGGCGTAGCTCTGGCGCAGGGCGATCTGCGCTTTCTGCTCCCGGGCCCGGGTCTTCTGCACCTCTTGCAGACGATCCTGCGCCAGGGATTCGGCTGTCTTGGCGCGCGTGGTCTCGGCCTGCACCAGCACCATCTGCTTCCGCACGTTTTTCTCGGCCTTGGCGGCGCGTGTGGCCTGCAGCCGGGCGCGCTTGGCCTGCTTCTTGGCGTCCTTCTCGGCCGAGCGAATGGCCAGCATGGCCACCACGGCGCCGAGGGTCACCAGGGCCATGATCGAGATCGCGGCGATGGCCAGGAACCGCTTGCGCCGCACCGCCCGATCCGCGAGTCGGAAAGCCGCGGTCAGGAAGGCGTCCTCCAGGGGCGTGAGCACCGCCTGGGAGCGGCGTCGCCACCTTCGCGCCTCGTCCACGGCGTCGCCGGACCAGAGCAGGCCGGTGGGGCGACCGCGGGCTTCCCACTGCCGCGCCGCCTCCCGCAGCTGGCTGAGCATCGCCGAGTCCTCGTGACTCTCGTCCAGCCAGCGCCGGAGGGTCTGCCAGCGCGAGATCAGCGACTCGTGGACGATCTCCACCCGGGCGTCTACCGCCTCCTCGCCAAAGGTCTGCACCACCAGCAGCCGCGCCTCGGTGAGCACGTTCAGGATCCGCTGGGCCTCCTTGGGCGTCTTGAACAGCCCCATGATCTCCCCGAGGGAGAGCACCGCGCGGGTGCCCTCCGGGGTGACCAGGCGCTGGAACAGCGACCGGGTGGCCTGGCGGTCGTTGGACGACATGCCCTGGATCACCGAGTCCGCGTGGCGAACCAGCGCGCCCTCCACGCCGCCCATCTGCTGGTAGGCGGCCTTGGTGAGCAGCTTGGTCCGCTTGTCGCGGGTTTCCCACAGCTTCTGCGCGGCGAACTGCAGCAGGGGCAGGGCGGCGGCCTCGTCGGCGAGGCTCGCCACCATCTGCTCCACCATGGCCACGTCCTCGAAGCTGAAGCCGGCCAGCGCCGCCGGTCGGATGATGGCGTCCCGCAGCCCTTCGATGCCGGGCTGCTGCAGGATCGTGAGGTCGCGGGTGACCACGTTCATCAGGGCGGTGTTCTCCGCCACGCGATCGAGGAAGTCCGACCGCATGGACAGGGTCACGCGCACCGGGGTGGCGGCGTCCACGGCCGCGCCCGCCAGGGACGTGGCGAAGCCGTCCCGGTCGGCGTCCGACTCCACCAGGGTGTACAGCTCCTCGAACTGGTCCACGTAGAGCAGGATCGGCTTGCCGTGGGAGCGGCTGCGCGCCCGCAGGAGCGCGCCCAGCTTGCCCGGCTCATCGCGCAGCGACTGGGTGAGGTCCGACTCCTCCTTGGCCGCCTCGGCCACCGACTGGACGTTGGACACCACCGACGAGGCACCGAGCATCAGCGCGTTGGACAGGGCCGAGAAGGGATCCCGGCCGGGCCGGCAGATGATCACGTCCCACTCCGCCGCGCTGCTCTGCCGCAGCGTGGGGATCACACCGGCGCGCACGAAGGAGGACTTCCCCGCGCCGGACGGTCCAATCACCGCCAGCAGGGCGCGATCCTTCAGCTTGCCGATGAACTGCGCGATCTCGGAGTCCCGGCCGAAGAACCGGCCGGCGTCCGATTCGGTGAAGGCCGACAGGCCGGGGTACGGGTTTTCGTCCTCCCGCAGCAGGACCCGGCCCACGGCCGCGCCGGCCAGGCGCTCGAGCGCGTCGAGCAGCTCCTTGGCCGTCTGGTAGCGGTTCTTCTTCCGCTTTTGCAGGCAGCGGGCGACGACGTCGGACACGTCCTGCGGCACCGTGGGCACGACCTCGCGCACCGAGCGCACCGGCTCGTCCACCTTGGAGATGTTGGCCATGATCGTCTCGGTGGCCTTGTTTCCGAAGGGGTACTCGCCGGTGATCATCTGGAACAGGATCACGCCCACGGCCCAGATGTCGGATTGCTTGTCGATGCGCCCGAGCCCCCACTGCTCCGGGGACATGTAGGCATAGGTGCCCATGATCGTCCCGGCGCGGGTGAGGTCGCCGTCGCTGTCGTGCAGCTGCTTGCGCTTGGAGGTTATCCCGGTGATGTTGCTCGCGTCGACGCTGCTGTCGCCGGACATCTCGACCCCGGCCGCCTTGAGCTGAGCGGCCAAGAGGTCGGCCTTGTTGTCGCTCTCGGTGTCCAGGGAGGCCTCGGTGTCGAAGAGCTTGGCCAGGCCGAAGTCGAGCACCTTGATGCCGCCGGACTGCAGCACGTAGATGTTGTCCGGCTTCAGGTCGCGGTGAATGATGCCGGCGCTGTGCGCTTCCACCAGCGCGCGGACCACCGAGGTCATCATCTGCACCGCCTGCGCGTAGGGGAGCTGCCGCTCCTTGAGGCGGTTGGACAGCGGCACACCGTCGAGGTACTCGAGCACCAGGTACGACATCCCGGAGTACTCGCCGGCGTCATGGATGGTGACGATGCACTCGTGGTTGAACTGCGCCGTGGCGCGCGCCTCGGCCAGAAACCGCTCCCGGAACTCCTTTTTCTTGCTGGCTTTGGTGTGCAGGAACTTGATGGCGACCTTGCGGCCCAGCTTGGTGTCGTGGGCGGCCCAGACCGTGCCCATGCCGCCCCGGCCGAGCTTGCGGATGAGCTCGTACTTGTGGACCTTCGTGCCCGGGCTGAGCTGGAAACCGTCGACTTTCTCCGAGGCGCCGAAGACCCCTTCGACTTCTTCGGACTGCATGGGCTGCGTGATCGGCTCACGGTCGGGCAGTCGCGCCGCGGCGGCGGGCCGGCCGCTGCCTGCGGCGCCCACTGCGCCCAGGGGAAGGGTCGAGCGCGCGCGCCGGAGGCCCGGGCCGATCTCGGCCACTTCGACCAGGTCCTGCAGGTCCAGCGTCACCGTGGCTTCGTGGGCGTCGGGGGCCGCCTGTGCCGCCCGCACCATGGACTCGTTAAACCCTCCACTGTAGGCCATGGTGTCGCCGACGCCAGCCTGGGTATTGGTGCGCGGGTTGTGGTCGAACTCAATGACCCAGTCGTCTCCTTGTCCGCCCGGCGTGCTGCCGGGGACTGGAGGTGCGCCTTTGGGATAGTCTGCCATCGGATAGTACCTCGCGTATTTGTCGGTGCGCTCGCAGGTCGGCTACACGGGCCGGTCGTGCCCCGCGTGCAGACTCATCACGCAGATTTCTTTGGCCCAGCGGGCGTCGTTGTTGCGTGTCTACACCAGGGGAACGAGAAAATCCCTGCCACCGTATAATACCGAAAAATAACGACGCTTACCAAGGTTTTGCGTTGGATTCTAACGGTGTTCTGTTTCACAAATGTTCCCTGCGGGCCGCGGGCCAGCAAACTTGACAGATCTCCGCTCATGGTCGATCCGTTTTTCATGCTCCCCAGAAGGCTGATCGTCACCTCCCTGGTCTTGTGCCTCGGCTCAGTGGGCTGTGGCCGGGATCGCAAAAAGCAGCGCAAGGTCGCGCCGGGTGGGGGATCCGGTGGAGGAAAGGCAGAGGCGGGCCTGGATTCGGTTCGGTCGTCGCCGGAGCTTCGCGCGCGCCTGCGTCTGTCCGCCAAGGTCGCTCCACCGCCGGCCCAGGAAGCCCCGGGGGAGGGCCCGCGCGTGCTCCATGAACCCGGCTCGAAAGGCTCCTACCGGGCCATCCGCCCGGTGGCGGTGTTCCAGAGGCCCACCACGGCCGCGCCCATCGTCGGCACCGTGGCCAAGTTCACGCGGCTGCCGCGGGTCAGGCATGTGGCCGGCGCCGACTGCCCCGGCGGCTTCCTGGAGCTCGGCGCCTCTGCCTACGTGTGCCGGAAGAACCTGCGCGTGGACCGGCGACCGCCGCAGGGGAAGCGGCAACCCACGCAGGGCTCCAACGGCCTCACACCGGGCACCTACGGCTACATCCGCACCGGCGGAGCCAAGCGGTACTGGACCCTCGAAGACGGGTTCCACGATCGAAACGGCAAACCCATCGAGCAGAGCGACACCGTGCGCTGGGCCGGCAAGCGGTTCTTCCAGGGCATGAAGTTCTGGCGGATCACCACCGGGTACTTCCTCCGTGGCGACCGCGTGCGCCGGTTCTGGCCGTCCCACATGAAGGGCGTCGACCTGCGCACCTCCAAGCTCAAGTTGCCGCTGGTGTTCATGGCGAGCCGGCGGCGGCGGCGCATCGGCGAGAAGATCCCCCCGGTGGACGTGCATCAGCGTCCCCGCGGCAAGGTGGTGTCCACCCTGGAGCGCTACTCTGCCTGGCCCACGGACGACGCCGTCCAAGGCAAGGAGTTCCGCTGGTACCGCGTCCCCGGAAAGGGCTGGGTGTCCTCGGAGATGGTCCGGCTCGCCCGGGTGACCGATCCGCCCCAAGGGCTGCATCCGGCGGAGCGCTGGATCGACGTGGACCTGGAGGAGCAGACCCTCGTGGCCTATCGCGGGCGCACCCCGGTGTACGCCGCCCTCATCGGCGCCGGCGTGTGGAAGTACCCGACCCCCACCGGGGTGTTCCGGATCTACAAGAAGGTGGCAGAGGCGGACATGAAGAGCGAGGCCAAGGCCTCGGAGCAGTACCGCGTGGACCACGTGCCCTGGACCATGTACTTCCAGCGCGGCTACGCGCTCCACGGCGCCTACTGGCACGACGGCTTCGGCCACGCCCGCTCCCACGGCTGCGTCAACCTCTCCCCTCGGGACGCGCGGGCGATCTACGAATTCACCCGGCCCGTGGTGCCCGACGGCTGGACCTCCCTCCGGGCAGACGAGGATCACCCCGGAACCGCGGTGCGCATCCGCGGCAAGGCCGCCGCGCCCAAGCCCCCCAAGGACGCACAATCAAAGAAAAAGCCCGAATCCAGGCCAGCCGCGATGCCCCGCCCGTGACAACATTGACGATTATTGATATAGAAAGTACGACGAATCAGCGCTATGTAGATAGTTGAGTGTTCTGGTCAGTAATTGGAGGCATCGATGATTCGTAGAACCCTTTTGGTTGCCCTGGTCACGGGGCTGTTCAGCGGCTCGGCAGTGGGGTGTGTGTGGGGGGATCCTCCCGGAGAAAGCGAGAACTTGCCGCCCGTGATCAATGGCTTCCTGGTGGATGGGGAGCTGTTGACCGAGGTCGCGCTCAGGTCGTCGGATCGACCGTCCATCACCGTGGTGACCTGGGATCCCAACGGCGACCTCCTGACCAACGATCTCATCAGCTGGACCACGAGTGACGGCTCCATCGTGGACGTGGGCGGCGCGACCATCACCTCCGGCCCGTCTGTGCGCCTGCGGCCGCCGAACATCGTCTGGCAGAATCCGCCCCAGGAGGTGTTCCTGACAATGACCGCCACGGTGTCGGACGGGGTGACCGAGCCGGTGTCGGGGGAGCTCACGGTGCAGATCCTGCCGCCGTGCTCGCCGACCAACCAACCGCCGACGATCATCGATGTCTACGCCGATCCCGTGCAGATCGAATTGGGCCAGAGCGCGACGATCTGGGTGGAGGCGGAGGACCCCGACGGCGACGCCATGACCTACGAGTGGACCCCGGACTTCGGCTACATCGAGGGCAGCGGCGCTACCGTGACCTGGGTGTCCACCGACACCTGCTGTCCGGACTACTATCCCATCGAGGTCGTCGTCTCGGACGGCTGCGATGCGAGCTGGGACTTTGTTGACGTCTGGATCGATGTGTAGGCCGCAGGCGTGGCCACGAGCGAGGACACCTTGAGACAATCCACGACCAAGAAAGCAACGAGCACCCTCGGCTGGCTCTGGCTCGCGGCCGCGCTGGTTGCGCCGGCCCTGGGCGGCTGCGCCACCATGGGCGTCAACACCCGCACCCTGGAGCAGACGCCGGTGGTTCAGGCCTATGAGAAGCTGGGCAACGAAGCCGAAGAGACCCGATCCCAGGCCGTCGGCTGCCCGAGCTGCGTGTACTAGTCAACGGAAGACCCCGATGCAGAAATCACGCCGGTATGTGTTCACGGGGGTGCTATGTGCGGCACCTCCCGAGCGGAGCGAGGGTTCCCCCTCTCCCGTCCCCTCAAGGGGTAGCCCGCCAGCGCGGGAACGCCTTGCTGCCTGCCACGTGAACGGTTGCTCACGCCGTTCCCCGGGCCGGCTGGCCCTGTGGACTCTCACCCTCACGCTCCTTCTGAGCGCCCCGCAGGCGGCCGTCGCCGAGGAGAGCAACAAGCTCAAGGTCAAGGCCACCACCGAGCTCCAGCTCGGCGTGCTCTATGACGACAACGCAGCTTTGGGCCGACGGGGGCAGTTCGGCGCGGACCAGGTCTACGACGTCACGTCCGTGCTCGGGGTCAACTCCCGCATCCAGACGGATCTCAGGGACACCATCCGCTTCGTGCTCACCGGCAAGCTCCGCTCCGAAGAGGGGCGCTGGCGGCAGTACCTGCGCAACACCGACGTGCAGCTCAAGCCCTCCTTCGAGTTCGACGTGTCCAAGAACCTGACCCTCACTCCCTCGCTGAGCTTCAAGCTGCACCGGGAGACGGAGGAGATCTGGGGCTACCTGGAGTTCACGCCGTCGCTCTCCTTCATTCTCTACACCACCAAGGGGCTGGTGATCGAGGGGGGCTACGACTTCAAGGCCACGCTGTACGACTCGAACGAGCTGACCAACACCTACGCCAACGTGGACCAGCTCAGCCACCTGGCCAAGCTCAAGGTGAAGATCTGGGCGCACAAGAAGCTGCGGTTGTCGGTCAAGGCCGAGGTGGAGCACCAGAGCTTTGGCGACAACATCGAGGAGAAGCTGGCCGACATCATGTTCCTGCCCATCGAGCAGTTCGAGGACCCGAACAAGGTGGCCGTGCCCTGGAAGCGCAAGGACCTGTTCGTGCGGGGCGAGCTCAGCGCGCTCTTCCTCGCGCACAAGTACGTCGGCATCGCCATCGGCTACAACGTCGAGTACGACCATTCCAACATCGACGCCTTCGACGCCTTCTCCCACGGCCCCAGGCTCGCGGCGGTGCTCGCGACCAAGAAGCACGAGGCGTTCGTCGAGGGGCGGCTCTCGTTCTACGACTTCATGCACTTCCGGTTCGACACCCGCTACGAAGACACCCGGAAGGACCTCAAGCTCGAGGCCTTTGGGAGCTACGCCTACAAGATCACCGACGCCTGGAAGGTCGGGCTCAAGGTGACGTTCCTGTCGAACTTCAGCAACGACGCCCTGACCAACGCCGACGGCTCGTTCCGGTTCGACCCCCGCCATTCCCGGAGCTACTCCCGCTACCAGGGCACCCGCATCGAGGCCATGCTGAGCTACACCTGGGACACCCAGACCGGCGAGGCCCCCAAGAAGCCCGAGCCCCGGATCCCCGGCACGATCATGGCGCAGCGATAACCCGGATTCGTTTGTGTTCACGGGTGTGCTATTTGCAGCCCCCTCCCGAGCGCAGCGAGGTTCCCCCGGAGGGGGCGGAGGGGGAGAGCTGAGCCGCGAAGCGGCGGATCGATCTCCGGCAGGTGCCAGCATTCGCACAGCGCCGAAACCAGCCCGACAGATCCACCGCTCCGCGGCGAAAGACTCCCCTCCCGTCCCCTCAAGGGGACGCCCGCGCGGCGCGGGGGGCGCTGTGCCGTCTACCACGTGAACGGTTACCCGGATTCGAACGGCAGGGGTCTACCAGGGCGGGGTCTCGTGCCAGGCGTTGCACCGCAGGATCCGGCCGTAGATGGCATAGTTGGACGAGGGGTGCCAGCCGCCCCACACCACGGCGTGGCCCTGCGGGTGGTACGCGGCCGCGGCCCAGACCGCGTAGGACGACGCGGAGTGGTTGATCGGCTCGCTGATGAGCTCCGGCCCGAACATCTGATTGCCGGTGAACGTACTGAAGCTCAGGAAGTGCGCGCCCACGCGGCCGTCGCCGTGAGTCTCGCCCCAGGCGATGCCGAGGTTGTTCGCACCGTTTGAAATGTAGAAGCGCATGGGATAGGGGACCAGCTCGGCCACGTCGTACTCGCTCCAGACGTAGAGGTCCTCCGTGGACCACCGCAGGAGCCGGAAGGCGGGCGGATCCCCGTCGAGCAGCACCGCGGTCGTGGCGTCCTGGGGCACGTCGTCCGGAAACACCGAGCCGTCGCCGTAGCTCCACGCGGTGAGCAGGCCGCGCAGGGGCTCGGACAGGAGGATCGTCGACTCCCGGCCAACCATCTGCTTGACGGCGGTGGCGTTACTCCCCGACAATCTACAGCAGTGCCCAACCCATCGAGGCTCGTAATGACTCGGTCCACGTCTTGGTTGCGAATCCCTTCGTCCGGTGTCCCAGTTCTCCTGCTGGCGTTTGTCCTCGTGGCCTGCCTCGAGCAGGGGTGCAGCGGCGACAACGACAACCGGGAGCCCACTCCGGGCCTGTGGGTGGACACCTCCGGGGATCGGCAGCTGCTCATCGTGACCACCGAGGCGTTGCACGAGGTCGCCCAGGAGTATGCGACCTACCGACAGGGGCAAGGCTACCTGGTCACCGTGGTGACCACCGAGCAGGCGCTGGAGGATGCGGGGGGCGGAGCGTCGCTGGCCGACGCGGTGCAGAGCTGGACCCTGGACTGGGCGGACACTGCCTTGCAGGACGCCGCCGATCCCGCCGCGCTCCAGCTCTATCTGCTCCTCATCGGAGATGCCCTGGAGGGCTCGGCGGACGATCCCACGTATATCCCTGTCGTCCCAGGTGAAGGTGATTTCGTGGGGGACTTCGCGTACGGGGACCTGGACGGGGACGGCGCCCCGGAGGTGGCCATCGGCCGGCTGCCCATGCGGTTCCCTGAGGAAGTGAGGGCCTACCTGGAGCGGGTGCAGGAGTACGAGAACCAGCGTTCCCCAGGCCCCTGGAACAAACGCTTGAGTGCCTGCGCGGGCGAAGGGGGATTCGGTCCGGACATCGACTACCTGCTGGAGTACGCCGCCACCCGCATCTTCGAGTCGCTCAGCTACGACATCGACATCACCATGACCTACGCGGCGGCCAGCTCCCCGTACTATCTACCCCCGTCTCTCTGGGACGACGACTATGTGGAGCGCTACAACGCCGGAGCCGTGCTCCAGCCCTACATCGGACACACCCTCGGCTGGGCAAACACGTCCGCCTTGGAGACCCCGTCGCGTCGGGGTTTCGTGGCGTACCTCTCTTGCAGCGACGGCACGTTCCAGTCTTCCTCCACGCCGGGGGGCCTCGCCGACGAGATGCTCATGCACCCCGCCGGTCCCATGAACAGCCTCGCCGCCACGGATTGGTCCCACCCCTATGGGAACGCCGTGCTGGCCTTGGAGCTCAGCGTGGCCCTCATCAACGACCGCGCGCCCACGTACGGCCTCGCCCTGGCCTGGGCCAAGCAGCAGATGCTCTACTCCGACAGCCTGCTCCGCGCGGAGCTGGACGTGGCGGCGGACGCCTTCCTCGACGAGCCGGCCGAGCACCTGATCCGCACGCACATCGTGATGTACAACCTGCTCGGAGATCCGGCCATCGACCCGGGCTTCCCGCTGGGCCGGGTGACCTTCGATGGTCCCGAGTCAGCCGCGCCGGGCGACACCATCACCGTGACCGGATCGGCCACCGCGGATCGAGACGGCAACCCGATGCCGGAGGGCGAGGTCACCGTCACCCTGGAAGTCGAGCGGGCCGAAATTCCCGGCGACCTGATCCCCGTGGACGGTCAGCCCACCACGGAGCAGGCCCTCGCCAACCACGCCACGGCCAACAACAAGATCATCACCAGCGCCACCGGCACCGTGACCAACGGCCGCTTCGAGGTGCAGCTGACCATCCCCTACGCCGGCGTCGCCACGGGCCGGCACTACCTCAAGGGCTTCGCCCTAAGCAGCACCAGCGACGCCATGGGCTCGGCGCCCATCACCATTCGTCGGTAGCCGCGAGAAGAATCCGCGGGGATTCAGTCGAGCGCCACGTACACCACGCGCTCGATCTCCAGCTCGCGGAGCCCGCCGGGGGAGCGGAAGGTGACCACGTCGCCCTCCTGCTTGCCCTGCAGCGCGCGGGCCAGGGGGGAGACCCAGCTGATGCGCCTGCGGCCGGCGTCCGCCTCGTCCACGCCGACGATGGAGTAGGTCTGGGGCGCGTCCTCCTCGTCCCGCACCGTGACGGTGGCCCCGAAAAAGACCCGGCCGTCCTCGCGCGCGGCGGGTTCCACGACCTCGGCGGAGCCGATGCGTTTGGCCAGGAAGCGCAGCCGGCGATCGATCTGCGCCAGCCGCCGCTTGCCGTATTTGTAGTCGGCGTTCTCGGAGCGGTCCCCGTTCTCTGCGGCCCAGGACACGATGGCGGTGACCTCGGGTCGCTCCACGTAGCGCAGCTGGTGGAGCTCGGCCAGCAGCGCCTTGTAGCCGCCCGGGGTGATGTAGTTCTTCCCGCCCTTGGGCAGCCGGACCACGGGCGGCTCGAGGAGCTCGTCCTCTTCGGTGTCGCCGTCCGGTTCCCGTGTGAACGCCTTGCTCATTGCCCCCGAGTATACGGGATCGGAAGCCCGAGCGCCCGCGGAAGCCATCATGAATCGCTCGCGGCCGTGTGGGAGCGATGTAACCGTTCACGTGGTAGACGGCACAGCACCTGGCGGGCTACCCCTTGAGGGGACGGGAGGGGAGTCTTCCGCCGCGCAGCGGCGGATCTGTCGCTCTGGAATCGGCACCGAGCAAAGGGGCGTACCTTCCGGAGATCGATCCGCCACTTCGTGGCTCACTTCGCCCCCACCGCCCCCTCCTGGGGAACCCTCGCTACGCTCGGAAGGTGCCGCAAATAGCCCACGCGTGAACACATACGGAGCGACGTGTCGCCTCAGCGCAGGGGGCGGCCTTCGAAGGCTTCGACCTGCTGGATGAACCAGTCGGGCACGGGGATGGAGCGGGCGGTTTGGTAGTCGAAGAACACCTGGGCGGAGCGGCCGGTGGCCACGGGGGCGCCGGTGGTGGTGTGGTGGATGAGGTACTCGAAGCCCCAGGACTTGGAGCCGAAGCGGTCGATGCGCAGGCGCATGGTGAGGGAGTCGTCCAGGGTGGCCGGGGCGAGGAAGCGGCAGCTGATTTCGGCCATGATGAAGGGGAAACGGTCGTGGATCGTGCCGACCTGATCGTCGGGGTAGTCGATGGCGCCCAGGTAGGCGGCGCGGCCGATCTCGAAGTAGGTGAAGTAGACGGCGTTGTTGATGTGACCCATGGCGTCGAGGTCGCGGAAGCGGAGCTGGAGGTCCACTGCGCAGCGGTAGTCGTCGGGGTTGGTGGAGACATCGGCGTCGATCATGGCTCGCCTCTCGGCTCTCAGCTCTGCGCGGGTTGCTCGGTCGGCTGCTCGGTGGAAGACCCGGCGGCGCCTTCGGTGTCGGCGTCTTTTTTGCGGCCGACGGTGAAGCGGTCCAGCATACGGTAGACCACCGGGACGACGACGAGGGTGAGGAGGGTCGAGGTGATGAGCCCGCCGATGGCGGTGATCGCCATGGGGGCGCGGGATTCGCCGCCCTCGGACAGGGCGAGAGCCACGGGCATCATGCCGAAGATCGTGGCCGCGGTGGTCATGAGGATGGGACGCAGCCGGGTGCGGCCGGCCTGCACCAGGGCTTCGTCCACCTGCAGGCCGCGATCCCGCAGGGTGTTCGTGAAGTCCACGAGCAAGATGGCGGTCTTGGTGACCAGGCCCATCAGGAGGATCAATCCGATCATCACGAACATGCTGAAGGTCATGCCGGTGATGAGGAGGGCGAGGAAGGCGCCGATGAAGGAGAAGGGCAGGGAGAGCATGATCGTGAAGGGGTGGACGAAGCTGTTGAACTGGGAGGCCAGGATCATGTAGACGAAGAGGATCGCGAGGAGGAGGGCGGCTTTGGCGTGGCCGAAGGACTCGGTCATGATCTTGGCCATGCCGGTCCAGCGGGTGGAGATGGTGGCGGGGACGATCTTCTTGGCCAGGGCGTCCACCCGCTTCATGCCGTCGCCCAAGGGCATGCCCTCGAGGTTGGCGAGGATCGTGATCTGCCGCTGCCGGTCGAGGCGCTCGACCTGGCCCGGGCCTTCCCCGCGTTTTACCTCGACGAGATCGCTGAGCCGAATCAGCTGGCCGGTCATGCTGCGCACGGTGAGCTGGCCGATGTCCTGCCGGAACCGGCGGTCCTGCTCTCGGAGGCGCAGCCGGACGTCGTACCGGTCCGGGCCGTCCTGGAAGTCGGTGACCTTGTCCCCGCCCACGAGCATGCGGAGCGAGGTCCCGATCATCGCGATGGGCACGCCGCGCTCGGCGGCGCGTTGGCGGTTGGGCACTACGGTGTACTCGGGCTTGCCGCCACGGTAGGTCATGTCGACGTCCACGAAGCCCTTCTCCTTGCGGATCGCGGTGAGTAGCTTCTCGGCGGTGGATACCAGCAGCTTCGGGTTCCGGCCCTGGAGGATGTACTGGATCGACTGCTGGCGGAATCCGCCGCCCCCCCCCATCATGTTGAGGGGCTGGGTCGTAACCTTGGCCCGGCGCTCGTTTTTGAACATCGCCCGGACCTGCTCGAGGATCTCGAGCTGGGTCTGCGTGCGCTTGTTGCGCGGCACGAGGTTGATCTGGATCCGCCCCTCGTTCACCTTGCCCTGGGCGCCTCCGCCGATGGTGATCAGGGTGTCCTGGACGGTGGGCATCTTGCGGATTCGCAGGGCCATCTCGTTGCACAGGGCCCGGGAGGCCGTCAGCGTCTTGCCCTGGGGCAGCTCCACCTGCACTTCGAACTGGCTGCGGTCGTCCGGGGTCATGAACTCCATGCCGAGCAGGCCGAACACCACGCCGGTGGCGGCCAGGGTGCCCACGGCGATGAGGATCACCAGCCAGCGGACCTTGAGCGCGGCGCGCAGGATGCCGGCGTACACGTTGTCGATGGCGTCCAGCAGGCGGGTGAAGGCGCGACGGATCGGATTCGGCTTCCCGGTGTGGACCTTGAGGAAGCGGGACGACATCATGGGCGTGAGGGTGAAGCTGACGAAGAGGCTGATCAGCACGGCAAAGGCCACGGTCAGGCCGAACTGGTAGAAGAACTGGCCGATGATCCCCTCCATGGTGGCCACGGGCACGAACACGGCCATGATCGCGAAGGTGGTGGCCATGACCGCCAGGCCGATCTCGGCGGTGGCGTCAGCGGCCGCCTGCATGGGGGGCTTGCCCTCCTCGGTGAGGTGCCGGTGGATGTTCTCGATCACCACGATGGCGTCGTCCACCAGGATGCCGATGGAGAGCGACAGCGCCAGCATGGTGACGTTGTTGAAGGTGAAGCCCATGAAGCGGATGAAGGCGATGGTGGCCACCACCGAAGTGGGGATCGCCACGGCCACGATGAGCGTGGCCCGCCAGTCGGCCAGGAAGAAGAACACGATCAGCACCGCCAGGACGCCGCCGAAGAGCAGGTCGAACTGCACGTCGTGGATCGAGTTGGAGATGAACGTGGAGTTGTCGATGGGAACGATCACCGTCACGCCCTTGGGCAGGGTCTTGCGCACCTTGGCCAGCTCCTTGCGCACCCGCGCGGCCACGGCCACGGTGTTGGCGCCCGACTTCTTGCGCAGCACCAGGGACACGGCGTTGGCGCCGTTGAGGTCTGCGTAGGAGCGCTCCTCCTCCACGGTGTCCACCACGGTGGCCACGTCCCCGATGCGGATCGCGCGACCGCCCATGCTCCGCACGACGATCTGCTGCAGCTCGCGCAGCGAGGTCACCTGGCCCGTAGTCTTGAGGGAGAACTCGTAGGAGCCTCGCTCCATGCGCCCCCCCGGGATGTCGATGTTGCCCAGCTGCAGCGCCCGGGTGACGTCGTCGGAGGACAACGAGAGCGCGTCGAGGCGCTTGCGGTCCACCTGGATGTGGATCTCCCGCTCCCGGCCCCCCACCACGTCGATGCCGCCCACGCCCTGGAGCTTCTGCAGCGACTCCTTGAGGTCCTTGGCCACCTGGGTGATCTTGCCCACGGGGAGGTTGCCCGAGACGGTCAGCGACAGGATGGGCGCGGCCCCCACGTCGAACTTGGCCACCACCGGGGCCTCCACCTCCTTGGGCAGCAGGCGCTGTACGGCCGCGACCTTGTCCCGCACGTCCTGGGCCGCCACGTCCGGGTCGATGTTGAGCTCGAACTCGATGATCACCTGGCCGACGCTCTCCACCGACACCGATCGCAGGGTCTTGATGCCGTTGATGGAGGAGATGGACTCCTCCAGCTTGTCCACCACCTTCTCCTCGACCACCACCGGGTCCGCGCCGGGGTAGATCGCGGTCACCGTGACGAAGGGGAAGTCCACGTTGGGCATCAGGTCCACGCCGACCTTGGGGTAGGAGAACACCCCCAGCACCATCAGGGAGGCGATCATCATGGTCGCAAAGACCGGGCGCTGGATCGAGACTTGTGCGAGCTTCATGGGGCGCGCCTAGAGGTCTGCCGAAGCCCGGACGCGCGAGCCCACGGCCAGCCCGGGCTGCGCCGCGTCGGACACCACCTGATCGGTGGCCTCGAGCCCGTTCCGGACGACGACCCGGGAGCCCCGGGTGGAGCCCAAGGTCACCGAGACGCGCTCCAAGAGCCCGTCGGCGCGCACGCGGAACACCTCGGCGCCCCCTTTGGTTCGACGCACCGCGCGGAGGGGCAGGCTGAGCTGGTTGGACTCGCCCGACTCCAGCTGGATCTCCACGGTGAGCCCGAGCTTGAGGGCGTGGTCGGCGTTGGGCAGCTCGATGCGGAGCGTGGCCGAGCGGGTCATGGCGTTGAGCGCGGGCATGATCCGGCCCATCTTGGGCGTCAGCACCTTGTTGCCCAGGCCCGGGATCACGAGCTTGATGGTCTGCCCGGGCTTGGGCAGCCCGGACAGGCTCAGCTCGCCGATGGACGCCTCCACCACCACGGGAGTGACGTCGGCGAACACCATCACGTGGGAGGGCGGCATGGAGCGCACCATGTCGCCCTTGTACATCATGACGCGGGTCACGTAGCCCGAGAAGGGAGCCCGGGTCACGGTGTCCTTCCGGTTCTTGTAGGCCGCCGCCGAGCCCGACTGCGCGAGCTGGAGCTGCTTCTGGGCGAGGTTCACCTGGGCCTTGGCCATGAGCCAGCCGGTCTTGATCTTGTCAAAGGTGGCTTTGGGGATGGTCTTGCTCTCATAGAGCGGCTTGAAGCGCTGGTAGTCGTTCCACGCGTTGGCGAGCGCGGTTTGGGCCACCCGGACGGCAGCCTTGGCCACTGCCGCCGAGGCCGAGGCCTGGTACATTCCGAGGTTGGCGTCCGCGGGGTCGAGGGTTACCAGCGGGGCGCCCTCTTTCACGAAGTCGCCGAGCTTGGCGTGGATCTTCCGGATGCGCCCCGTGGCCTGGGGCGTGATGGTGATCTGTCGGCTGGCCACGATGGTGCCGAGGATCACCTCGCCGCCGGCGGTCCGCTCGGGCTTGACCACAGACACAGTGGGGAGCTCGGGCGGCCCGCCCTTCTTGGTGGCCGCGGCCGAAGACTTGGCCTTGTTGCAACCGGCGGTTCCGGCTGCGCCCAGCGATATCATGAGCACCCAGGCCAACGTGGCCCTGCCGCACCTGCCACCCCACCAGCCCCGGCGGTCGTGCCGCAAAGGTCGGTCGGTCATGAATTTTCCTTTCGCACGGTCAGCCCGTGCAGGAATAGATGAACCAGGTCGTCCGCGTTCTGTTCCAGGTCGAAGGGCTCTTGCATGAAAATCCAGGGGCGGTCAAGGGATCTCAGGGTTCCGGTGATGGCCTGTGCCGCCAGATGTGAGCTCCGCATCTCCAGCTCGCCGGTGGAGCGGCCGTCCTCGAGGATCTTCTGGACCAGCTCGAGCTCGAGCCGTGCATAGTCAGCCGCAGCCTCCTGGATTGCCGGGCGCTCTTCGAGCAGCATTCCCGGGTCTGCTTGGTAGAACTCCAGCAGCGACTGGATATTCCGGTATCGCGTCAAAATGAAGGCGCGCAGCTTTTCGGCCACGCTGCCCGCCTGGGTCACGGCCCCTTCGATCTGCTCTAGCAGCTCGCCCGCAGCGCGCCGAATGATCGTCGAAAAGATGGCCGCTTTGTTCTTAAAATATAGATAAATCGTGGCCTTACTTATGCCGGCGGCGTCTGCGATGTCCGTCATGGTGGTCTTGCGGAGCCCAAGCCGGCCAAAGAGGACTGTCGCGTTCCTCAGAATCGCCTCCTGGGTTTCGACGCCTCTCACGCCTGGTGAAGACCTGACGAATTTCGTCATGTCGTCAGGTATGGCAGAACCTGGCGCATCGTCAAGCGATTTGATCGACAATCAACCGCTTTCAGGAATTCCCGGGCTCTGGGTCCGGCGACGAGCACCGTTTTCGTGATATCCTGGGAACGTCCTCAGGAAATAACCAGGTGGAGTAGACGATGAAATCTCTGCTGACTCAGCTCAGCGCCGCGCTGCTGGTCGCGCTGCTGGTCGCCTGCGGCCCGAGCGCTGCGGGCACCGACAACAACAACAGCGGCGGCGGCAACAACTCGAACGCCAACGCCAACGACAACGGAAACGCCAATGCGAACGGCAATGGCAACCTCAACAACGGCGGACCGAACTGCGGCAACGGCGCAATTGACCAGGGGGAGGACTGCGACGGCGCCGCGCTGGGCGGCGCGACCTGCGTGACCCGCGGGTACACCGCCGGGGAGCTGACCTGCCTGAGCAACTGCACCCTCGACGAGTCGGGCTGCTCCACCTGCGGCGACAGCGCGGCCCAGGGGACCGATCCCGCGGCGCCGGGGTACGAGGACTGCGACGGCCCGGACCTGCGCGGGGCCGACTGCGTTTCCATGGGGCACGTCACGGGGGTCCTGGCCTGCGCCGGCGACTGCACCTTCGACGAGACGGGCTGTTCGGACAACCCGCCGGTGTGCGGCAACGACGTCATGGAGGGCACCGAGGAGTGCGACGGGGTGGACCTGGGGGGCATGACCTGCGCGGGCCTCGGCGAGGGGTTCACGGCGGGCACCCTCGGCTGCACCGCCGGGTGTTTGTATGACCGCGCCGGCTGCACGACCTGCGGCAACGGCGTGCTGGAGACCGGGGAGGTGTGCGACGACGGCAACACCGTGGACGACATGACCTGCTCGGCAAACTGCCTGTACCACTGCACCCCGGGCCTGGCGTCCTGCAACGGCGACACGTCCACCTACTGCGAGTGGAACGGCGTGGACATCGACACCGAGTACTGCGACCCCATCCAGGGCCTGGCCTGCGACACGAACACCGGGCGGTGCGTCGGTCCGTGCTCGGCCCAACAGCTCGGCCCGAGCTACATCGGCTGCGACTACTTCCCCACGGTCACGAGCAACGCGCTGCTCTCGAACAAGACCGTCTTCACCTACTCCCTTGCGGTCTCGAACACCGGCGCCGTGGCGGCCAACGTCACGGTCACCCAGGGCACCACCACGCTGTGGTCAAACACCGTAGGCGCAAACTCGATCCAGATCATCAACCTGCCCTGGGTGTCGGCCCTGAGCGACGTGCAGTTCACGAACCTGGTGACCGACGGCGCCTACCGGCTGCGCTCGGACCAGCCGGTGACCGTGTACCAGTACAACCCGCTACAGTACACCGCCGGGGGCCTGTACACCTACACCAACGACGCGGCCCTGCTGCTGCCGGTGAACACCTGGACCGGCAGCTACCGCGTGGTGTCCCGCTGGGCCTGGTCCGGCTACCCGGGCCTGTATGCCGTCACGGCGAGCGAGGACAACACCACCGTGGTGCTCACCCCGTCGTCCACCGGCGGCTCGGTGCAGGCGGGCTTCGGCGTGAACGCCAACGGCACCGGAACCGTCGTCCTGCACGCCGGGGACGTGCTCCAGGTGATGTCCAGCTCCGGGTCCAGCGTCGATCTCACCGGCACGCTGATCACCGCGGACAAGCCGGTGCAGGTCATCGGCGGGCACGTATGCACGAACATCCCGGCGGGCGTGGTGGCCTGTGACCACCTGGAAGAGAGCATGCCGCCCCTGCAGACGGTGGGCCACGACTACATCGTCACCGCCCCGCTCATCAGCGCGGTCAACACCAAGGCGGAGTTCGTGCGGGTCATCGCCACGGCCGCCAACACGACCGTCGCCTACGATCCGCCCCAGGGCGGCGCGCCCACCACGCTGACCAACGCGGGCGAGTGGTTCGAGATCGGCCCCACGTCGGCGGACTTCAAGATCAGCGCCAGCCAGCCCGTGATGGTCGCCCAGTACATGCAGGGCCGCGCCGCGAGCGTCGAGGACACCGGCGATCCGGCCATGACCCTCGCCGTGGCCGTGTTCCAGTACCGGGCGTCGTACCTGTTCCACGCCCCGACGAACTACGACGCCAACTACGTCAACATCACCGCCCCTTCGGGCAGCACCGTCACCCTGGACGGCGCCGCGGTCACCGGCTGGACGGCCATTGGCGCCTCGGGCTACCAGGTCGCCCGGGTGCAGCTCTCCAACGCCGGCAACGGCAACCACACCATCGACTCCACCCACCCCACGGGCATCTCCGTCTACGGCTACGGCTGGGCCACCTCCTACTGGTACCCCGGCGGCCTCAACCTCCTGGACATCGGCCCCTAAATGCCGTGATGGGGTCTGACCCCATCACGGCATTCACGTCGTGCTGGCACGGCGAGTCGTTTCGCGAGATAATGGGGTCGAAGTCGCGAGAGAAGGTAAAAAAACTAGACGGATGAGGGATATCGTCATGAGGACCGGATGGTATTCGAGGAGCTTGGCAGCGTTGACGTTCGGCCTGGCCGGACTGATGGCGGGTTGCGGCAGCGTGACGCCGAACCAGCCGGGACCTGACGCCCACGTGTGGCTGGACGCGGCGCTGCCGGAGTGTCAGCAGGGGCAGACGACGTGTATCGACGGGGACTTCAACTGGTGCGTGCTGGGGGAGTGGAGCGTGCTCAAGGAGTGCGAGGGCCCCTGTGACCCGCACGACGGCTGCGAGGGGGACATTCCGCAGCCGGATGGGCTGTCCTTCATCTGGGTGGCAAACACGGGGGAGGGCACGGTGTCCAAGATCAACACCGTGGACGAGGTTGAGGTGGGGCGCTTCTATACGTGCCCCGACACCTACTGCGACCCGTCGCGCACCTCGGTGAACCTGTACGGCGACGCGGTGGTCACCAACCGGGACATGTGGCCGTCGTCGGTGACCAAGTTCGCGGCCAACGAGGACGACTGCATCGACCGGAACGGCAACGGCACCATCGATACTTCCGGCGGGCCGAGCGACGTCAGGCCCTGGGGCCAGGACGAGTGCATGCTCTGGAACACGCCCCTGCCGATGTCCGGTGGCCAGAGCAACCACGGCGCGCGCGGCACGGCCTGGGACGGCGAGGAAGATCCCCGCACGGGCGAGGGCGGGCACGTCTGGGTGGGCACCTGTACCTGGATGGATCAGGAGGCCAACTATGTCTACAAGATCAACGGCGACAGCGGTGAGATCGACGACTTTGTGATCGTGCCCGGGCTGACCTGCTCGTACGGCGGCGCAGTGGACGGCTTCGGCAACTTCTGGATCCTGGATCCCTGGGGCATGTCCGGCGGTACCCTGTACCGCATCGAGATGGCGACCATGTGGTGGGACACGGCGGCCATCGCGTGCGGTTACGGCATCACGGTGGACAGCTTTGGGCGGGTCTGGTCCGGGGGCAACATGAACTGCGTGTCCCGCTGGGATCCGGTGCTGGAGGTGGAGGACGTGGCCGACCTCCCCAGCGCCCAGTTCCCGCGAGGGATCGCTGTGGGTCTGGAGAAGAGCGCGGGCTACGCCTGGCAGGTGGACAGCTACGGCTCGCTGATCAAGATCGACGAGGACACCATGGCCGTGGCAGCCACGTACCCCATCGGCATGCCGGACACCATCGGCGTGGCCGTGGACTACGAGGGCTACGTCTGGGTGGTGTCCCAGGGCGCCAGCCAGGTGTACAAGTTCGACCCGGACACGGAAACCTATGTGACCATTTCGGTGGGCATGGGTCCGTACACCTACAGCGACATGACCGGCGTTCAGCTCCGGAACGTCGTGCCCGTCGACTAGATCAGCTGCGAATACGAGTCCGTAAACGAATAGATCACTGGGTGCTCACATGAGACATGCATGGATTCCGGTTCTGGTGCTGTCGGGCCTGCTGGGACTGGCCGGTGGGTGCGGCGATGACGACAGCAGCGTCGGCAACGACAACGACGCCGGTGCTGCGGACGCCGCGCCCGATGCGCAGCTGCAGGACGCAGCCCCGGATGCGGCCCTCCCGTTGCCCGCGTGCGACGACGGCGAGGACAACGACGGCGACGGGCTGATCGACTTTCCGGACGATCCCGGGTGCGAGGACGCGTCGGACATGGACGAGTACAACCCGCCCCACTGCGGCGTGGACGGCAACGGGGATCCCATCGAGGTGCGGCTCATCCCCCTGCAGGGCCATGTGGTGTCCAACACCGTGCACGGGGTGAGTGCCTATCAGGGGTCCTGCGGCGGGGCCGGGGCGGCGGAGCTGATCTACCTGCTCACCGTAGGGCCGGACACTGCGGGCTTCCGCGTCGACACCACGGCGAACCCGACCCTGCTCGACCACGTGGTGTACGTGCGACAGTTCACGTGCGACGCCTCCAGCGCGGAGATCGCCTGCGAAAACGACTCGTCCAGGCTGGGCGTGGTGCTGAACGTGGACGACCCCGCACCGGGGGACTACTTCATCTTCGTCGACGGGGTGCAGGCCGGGGCCACCGGGCAGTTCGGGCTCGAGGTGCAGGGGCTGCTGGGGGAGGGCGCGAGCTGTGATCCCGCGGACCAGACCATGGTGTGCGGCACCGGCATGATCTGCGTGGGGCAGCCGCCGGTGTGTGTCGTGGCCCAGTGCAGCGACGGGCTGGACAACGACGGGGACGGCATCATCGACTTCCCCGAGGAGCCGGGCTGCGAAGGACCGCTGGATCACGACGAAACCGACTCCTGCCCGGGCGTCGGCTGTCCTGCGTGCGCCGATGGCGTGGACAACGACGCGGACGGCTTTGTGGACTGGCCCGAGGATCTCGGCTGCGAGGGCGCCGGGGATCTGTCCGAGCTGGACGAGTGCGTGGCCGGGCTGCTGCTCTCGACCATGCCGCCCGGCGGCTCGGTGGCCGGTACGCTGCAGCCCACCGTGCCGAGCCGGGTCACGGGCTCCTGCGGCGGCGCGGGCGGTCCGGAGGACGTTTACCTGCTGCAGCTCCCCTACGGCGCGGTTCGGGTGGAGGCGTCCATGAGCTCCTTTGACATGGACTACGCGGTGCATCTGCGCGCGGACGACTGCGACAACACCTCCGCCGAGCTGGACTGCGCGTACGCCTGGGGCGGCAGCACAGCCGACGTGTCGGCGGACAACCTCCCGGCCGGGACCCGGCTCTTCGTGTTCGCCGACGCGATGCAGCTCTGGGGAGGGCCCGCCAGCTACAACCTGAGCGTGTTCGTCTACCTGCCGGTGGGCGCGCCCTGCGCCCTCGGCGATCCGATGGCGCTGTGCGGCGACGGCGGAACCTGTCAGAACGTGGGCGGCTCCTTCGAGTGCGTGGCCACCATCTGCAACAACGGCGTAGACGACGACAACGACGGCTACACCGACTATCCGAACGACCCCGGGTGCGCCAGCTTGAACGACAACGACGAGGCCGACAGCTGCGATCCGGTGAACAACCCCGGGGCGTGCCCGGTCTGCTGGAACGGCTTGGACGACGACGGCGATGGCCTCATCGACTACCCGGCGGATCCGGGCTGCGCCGCGGCCAGCGACGGAAACGAGATCGACGAGTGCGTGGCCGGCCTGCCCGTGCTGGAGCTGCCGGCCGCGGGGACGGTGGTCGCTTCGATCAACGGCAGCGATCCCTCCTATGTGAGCGGCAGCTGTTACCCTGGCGGCACCGGAGAGCGGGTCTACCACGTGAGCCTGCCCTTTGGCGCGGTGCGGCTCCAGGCCACCCTGAGCTCCTTCGACCTGGAGACGGTGCTGCACCTCCGTCACGGCGACTGCGGAGCCGGACCCGAGCTCGACTGCAACACCAACTACTCCTCGAACGCCAGCGTCACGGCTCACAACGTGTCGGCCGGGTCGGTGTTCGTGATCGCCGACTCGAGCTTCGTCTACAGCAGTCCGGCCAGCTTCACCCTGTCGGTGACCGCGGAACAGCCCGCGGGCGCGCCCTGCCAGGTGGGCAATCCCCTGATGGGGTGCGGCACAGGGTCCACGTGCCAGAACGTGGGCGGCGGCGTGTGGCAGTGCGTGGCCACTTACTGCTCTAACGGCATCGACGACGACGGCGACGGCTATATCGACTATCCGAACGACCCCGGCTGCACCGGCCCCAACGACATCGACGAGCTCGACAGCTGCGACCCGGTGAACAACCCGGGGGCGTGCCCCGCTTGCTGGAACGGCGTCGACGACGACGGGGACGGGCTCACGGACTATCCGGACGACCCGGGCTGCGCGTCGGCAGCAGACACCAACGAGGCCGACCTGTGCCAGGCCGGGTTGCCCTTCACCGTGCTGCCGTCCAGCGGCGTGGTCAACAGCTCCCTGAGCCAGATGGCCATGAGCTACCTCGAGCCGAGCTGCCTGCCGTGGACCTCCACAGAGGAGGAGGTGTACGTGCTCAGCCTGCCCCAGGGCGCCCAGTCCGTGCAGGCCTCCCTCAGCGCCATGGACATGAGCCCGGTGCTGCACGTGCGCCACGGCGACTGCCTCACCGGCACCGAGCTGGACTGCCACTACGCCATGCCCGCGTACATCTCCCTGGTCAACGTCCCGCCGGGCCCGCTCTTCTTCATCGCGGACGCCGAAATGATCTACATGCCCACCAGCAGCTACACCCTCACCGTCAGCGCCACGCTGAACCCGGGCTCCCCCTGCAACCCCATCTCCACCGCCTTCCTCTGCCCCTCCGGCACCGCCTGCACCAACCCCGGCACCGGCCACATCTGCCAATAAATGCTAATCGTGGGGTCAGACCCCAGACATTAGCATTTACAACAGGAGCTTCACGCCGATGATCAGGAGCACCACGGCGGCGATGCGTTGGAACAGGGTTTCGTTGAGCCGGTCGTGCAGCTTCCGCCCGATCATTGCGCCGAGGATCATGGGCACCAGCAGGCAGAGGCCGGTGAGCACGATCTGGCGGGTAAAAAGGCCCGTGGCAGCGTAGCTCGTGACCCGGACCAGGTGCAGCGCAAAGGCGAGCAGGATGAAGGTGGCGCGGAAGGGGGTCTTGCCCAGGCCGAGCCAGCTCAGATAGATGATCAGCGGCGGCCCGCCGGTGCCGAGCAGCGCGTCGATGAACCCGGCGGTTCCCCCTGACACGAACCCGTAGATCGGGTTCGGCTCCCGGGTCGTGACTTTCCGGTTCCGCGTGAGCAGCATGCGCACGGCGAACAGCAGCACGAACGCGGCGAACACGGTCTTGAGCAGCCCACTCTGGAGCTGCTGGAACAGCAGGGTGCCGCCCACCACCCCCACCACCGCGGCGGCGATCATCACGGCCAGTCCCCGCCACTGCACGTCACGGTGGTGGTGATAGAGCATGTAGATGTCCGCCCCAAAGGTGGTGATGAGCACCACGGGCAGCGCCACCTTGATGTCCAGAAACAGCAGGAACAGCGGCACGATGAGCAGGCTCTCACCGAAGCCCGTGGCGCCCTTGGCGACAAAGGCGCCCAGGACGATGAGGCCCATCAGGGCGAGGATGGCGGGTTCGGGCATGGTCGGACCTGCGGCCGGGTTCGCGCGGCCGGGTTCGGAGCGGAGGATAGGCGCAGCCGCAGGACCTGTCCAGCGCCGTTGCGCGGCACGCTCCTGTGCTGCTACTGTCTGGCCCCGGGGCGCCCCGTGCCCCAGAGGAGGCAGCCGTGGAGTTCTCAGTGTCCGAGCGGGTCCAGACCATCCTGGAGATGGTGCGGCCCTTCCTGGAGCGCGAGGTCTTTCCCCTCGAGCGCGCTTTTCAGCACAAGAGCTTCGGCGAGATGCTCCCCGAGCTCGGCCGGGTCCGGGACAAGGTCCGGCAGCTCGGCCTGTTCGCGCCCCACATCCCCGAGGAGCTGGGCGGCGCCGGGCTCAGCCTCACCGAGTTCGCGCACCTGAGCGAGGAGCTGGGACGCACCCCCCTGGGCCACTACGTGTTCAACTGCCAGGCGCCTGACATCAGCAACATGGAGATCCTGCTGGAGCACGGCACCGACGCGCAGAAGGAGCAGTTCCTCATGCCGTTGATCCGCGGCGAGATCCGGAGCTGCTTCTGCATGACCGAGCCGGAGTTCGCCGGGTCCAACCCGGTCTGGATGGGCACCACGGCGAAGAAAGACGGCGACTGTTGGGTGCTCCGGGGCCACAAGTGGTTCGCCTCCTCCGTGGACGGCGCCACCGTCGCCATCGTCATGGCCGTCACCGACCCTGATGCGGAGAGCCCCTACGCCCGGGCCTCCATGATCATCGTGCCCACTGCCACCGAGGGCTTCGAGCACATCCAGAACATCTCGGTCATGGGGCACCGCGGCAGCGACTATGCCAGCCACGCCGAGGTGATGCTGCACGGCGCCCGGGTGCCCCTGTCGAACATCCTCGGCGCCGAAGGGATGGGCTTCGTCATCGCCCAGGACCGGCTGGGCCCGGGCCGCATCCACCACTGCATGCGCTGGATCGGCGTGTGCGAGCGCGCCTTCGACATGATGTGCCGTTACGCCGCCGAGCGGGAGCTCGCCCCGGGCAAGCCCCTGGGCGGCCGGCAGATCGTGCAGCAGTGGATCGCCGACAGCCGGGCCGAGATCAACGGCGCCCGCCTGATGGTCCTCCACGCCGCCTGGAAGATCGACCAGGAGGGCACCTACGCCGCCCGGGAGGAGATCTCGCTGATCAAGTTCTGGGTGGCGGGGGTGATGCAGCGGGTCCTCGATCGCGCCATCCAGACCCATGGCGCCCTGGGCATGACCGACGACACGCCCCTGGCGTTCTGGTACGCCCACGAGCGGGCCGCGCGCATCTACGACGGCCCGGACGAGGTGCACAAGACGGTGGTGGCCAAGCGCATTCTTC
Source organism: bacterium (assembly GCA_043825095.1). GTDB lineage: Bacteria > Myxococcota_A > Polyangia > HGW-17 > JAJRWW01 > JBDRSE01. The sequence goes on along the minus strand of JBDRSE010000005.1, from coordinate 13,357 downwards.
GCAACTACGGCATCAAGGTTTCCTGAGGAGGCACGTCGTGTCGCAGATCATCGATCAGGCCCGGGCGGTCCGGGAGGGGGAGGAGCTGGATCTCGTCGCCCTGGAGTCGTACCTGGCCTCGGAGCTGGCGGGCTACGAGGCGCCCCTGACCGTGGAGCAGTTCCCCAAGGGCCACTCGAACCTCACGTACCTGCTCCGGGCGGGGAACCGCCAGCTCGTGCTGCGGCGCCCGCCCTTCGGCACCCGGGTCAAGACTGCCCACGACATGGCGCGCGAGTACCGGATCCTGTCGGACGTGCAGGGCGTGTACAACAAGGCGCCCGAGCCCTACCTGTACTGCGGGGACGAGTCGGTCATCGGCGCCCCGTTCTACGTGATGGACCGGGTCGAGGGGGTGATCCTTCGCGGCGGCAAGCCGCCCGCCGGGCTCGGCCTCACGTCGGACGTGATGCAAGCGCTTTCCACGGCGCTCATCGACGGCCTCGCCGAGCTGCACGCCATCGACGTCGCCACCGCGGGCCTGAGCAGCCTCGGCCGGCCCGAGGGCTACGTGGAGCGTCAGGTCACGGGCTGGACCAAGCGCTACTTCGACGCCAAGACCGACGAGGTGCCCGCGGTGGAGGAGGCCGCGTCCTGGCTCGCCGACCACCTCCCCCCCGATCAGCCCGGGGCCCTCATCCACGGCGACTACAAGTACGACAACCTGGTGCTCGACCCGCGCCGGCTCACCCGCATCGTGGCCGTGCTCGACTGGGAGATGGCCACCGTGGGCGACCCGCTCATGGACCTCGGCACCACCCTGGGTTACTGGATCGACCCCAACGACCCGGACGAGAACAAGCTGCTGCCCCTCGGCCCCACGCTCCTGCCCGGCAACCTCACCCGCATGGAGCTCGTCGAGCGCTACGCCAAACAGAGCGGCCGGGACACCTTTGACGCGGTCTTCTACTACGTCTATGCCCTGCTCAAGATCGCCGTCATCGCCCAGCAGATCTACAAGCGTTACGTGGACGGCCACACCAAGGACCCCCGCTTCGCCATGATGATCATGGGCGTCCAGATCCTCGGCAAGACCGCCGCCCTCGCCCTCGACAAAGACCGCATCTACGACCTGGGCTGACCGGTGGGCTTGACTCGCTGCGGACATGCGGCGACGATCTGGGCATGAGTCATGGTGTCGCTCTCCCGCGCGTCGTGGGCTTGTGCCTCTGCCTGGGTCTCGCTGTCTGTGCGGGTTGCGGCGCACGCACGATTGGCGCCTCCGATGCCACACCGTACGAGCTCGGCTGCGGGAACCTGAGCTGCCCGGCGGGCATGGCGTGCGTCACCTACGCGGAGGGGCCGTGGTGTCTTCCCGATGCGGACCGGGACGGCGTGCCGGACGACAGCGACAACTGCCCGTACCTGGCCAACCCGGACCAGGCCGACTTGAACGAGAACACCGTGGGGGACCGCTGTGACCTGTGTCCCGACACGGTCGGCATCCCGCGCTGCGGGCTGAGCTGCTGCCGGGATCACGACGGGGATGGGCGCTATGGCGACTACACCGCCGGCGGCCTGCTGATCGGCGAGGACAACTGCCCCTATGTTGCCAACCCGGACCAGCTCGACTCCGACGGGGACGGGCTGGGCGATGCCTGTGACGCCTGCCCCGACGAGCCCAATGCCACATCCGCCTGCGGAGACCCCTGCCTCGACACCGACGGGGACGGCGCCCTGGACTTTGGCCACTGCACCGGCGCGCCCACCGACCCCTGCGCGTTCGCGCCCAACGCAGAGCTCTGCGATCCCGCAGGCGTGCCGCCGACCCCTTGACCGGTTGGGAACGAGAACGGGGACGGCCGCGGCTCACCAGGTGGAGAAGGTGCTCCAGCCAGTGTTGAAGGCGGCGCCGGCCACGTCGCACGCGCACCAGGTGTAGGCCTGGGACGGGCTGCAGGCGCCCGCCGCCGCGCCCCCGCCCTCGTCGTAGGCGTAGCGGATCGCGCGCGCCAGGCGCTCGGCCAGCTCGGCCAGCTCGGCGTTCGTGGCGGTGCCCTTGCGCGCCCAGGCAAAGCCGATCCGGCCGTCGGGATAGGCGTGATTGTTGGACCACGCCCGCGCGGCGTACGCCTGGGTGGAGACGTGGTGCTTCATCTGGTCCAGCGTGATCAGCGTGTTGCCGTAGCCGCTCGGCGCCTGCCAGGCCGCGTTCATGAGCGGCAGATAGGCCCAGGAAAAGTACGACTGGGCCGTGTTCGCAGCGCTCGGCCCGACCTCGGCGAGCCGGGCCACGTGCTCCACGTACTCGTTGATGTGAGCGCTCCTCACCGCCACCGTGGTGCCGGAGACGCAGACGTAGTCCGGGTCGGTGTAGACCTCCTGCGCCCACCAGCGGGCATAGAGGTTCGCGGTCGACCAGAAGGACGCCTCCTCGATCCAGGTCTTCAGGTTCGGCTTGTAGACCGAGAAGTTCACCGTGCCCTGCCCCATGCCGATGATGAAGACCGCGCCTTCGGCCGGCAGGGAGCCGGCCGGACCGTCATGGAGCCCATGGAGCGCGTCCAGGACGTTCTGCCTGACTGCGGGGTCGCTGCGGGCCGACGAGGGCAGCTCGTTGACGGCCCAGGTGTCGCCGGCCGAAACGTCGTAGCCGGCCTGGCCCATGCGGATGCGGAACTCCACGCCCTTGTCGTACCAGGGGCCGGCCACGGTCGACCAGGCGCCCCAGTGGAACTCGGCCAACGCGTGGAAGCGGGGGCCCCGGGCGCGGATGCCCGCGGGCTCGCCTGCGGCGCGCGGGAGCGTCTTGTCCGCGGTGAGCGCCGGCAACGACAGGTAGTAGTCCGCGCAAAAGCACGGTTCGGCGACAAAGGCGTCGGCGATGATGTTCCAGGCGGACTCATTGTAGATCACGACCTCCACGGGCGTGGGGCAGTTGCACTGCCCGCAGTCCGCGGCGCAGCTCCAGCAGCTCTCCGTCGCGTCACAGGCGGCGTTGCCGCACACCCCGGGGCAGGCGCCGCAGTCGGCGGCGCAGGAGGCGCAGTCCTCGCCGGGGTCGCAGCTCCCGTTGCCGCAGTCTCCCGGGGTCGCGTCGGGCGACACCTCCCCGTCGTCTACCACCACCGCATCTGTCGCGTTGGTGTTGCCCCCGTCAACCGGGTCGCCGGCGTCCGCCCCTGCGGCCGCGTCGCCCAGGTTGTACGCCGTGCCGGTCCCCGAGCAGGCAGCCAAGCCTGCGCACACCAGGGCCATCAGCAGACCCGCGCTGCGTTCGCGATGGCGCCAGCGCTCCCGCACACAATCCATCCGGCCTCCTTCTGAGCTCGCGAATCGCAGACTCTGCTCCAGGGTACGAACAATTCTAGGGGACGGCATGGTCCGAGGTCAACGGCCCCGCAGGTTTTCATTTGCGTTGGGCTGTGGTTCAAGGTCTTCGAAGAACCCGGGGCGATTCTGAACCAGCGCACGAAATTGTGACGAGAATGAGCTACACTGCGGTTTTCGACCCTTCACCAAGGGGAAGCGTGTTTGATGGGCGAAAGCGACAAGCGACTTGGCTTCGGTGACGTCGAGTCGAAGCTGCTCGAAGAATATCACGAACTTTTCGCCAGCCACGGGGTTCCACTCTGGTTCGTTCAGAGCGGGGACGAGGCAGACGGTCTCACCCCCGGCACGCCCAAATCCGGAGGTGCTGAGCGAATCCTCGTGGTCAGCACCCACGGATATTGGGCGGATCCTCCTCCGGCGGGAGTTCCCGATACCGGCGGACAGACCCACTACGTGCTGGAGATCGCAAAGGCTTGGGCACGAAGTGGAAGATCGGTGATCATCCTCGCCCGTTGGTTCGAGCCATTTGCGCGCGTTGAGAAGTTTGCCGAGAACTGTTGGCTGATCCGCTTGCGCGCCGGCCCTGACCACTTTGTGCGCAAGGAAGACCTCTATCCGCTGGCGGCTGCCTTGGCCGAAGGGGCGGCAGCGGTCGGGTTGTTGTTCGGGGCGCAGGCGGTCACCGGTCACTACGCCGACGGCATGGTCGTTGCCGCTGAGGTCGCTGAGCGACTGGAGCTGCCGCTGGTGTGCGTGCCCCACTCGCTCGGCATCTTGAAGATGATTCGTCTGGGAATGGACCCCCACGACCAGCAGGAGCTGCGCGACCCCAGGTTTCACTTCTGGACCCGCGAGAGCTTCGAGCTTTCCGCGCTGCGAGCGGCAAATTTCGCCATCGCCACCACCCCCAAGGAACCGCGCTCCATTGAGGAGCACTATGGAATCCGCTTTCCCTTTGATGTGATGTCCGAGGGCGCCAGCCAGGCCTTTTTTGATGCCGCCCAACAAGAACCAGACCGTGAGGCACTCGCCCGCCTCGGTCTGACCGAAGGACGCTTTCTCATGTTTTGGGGACGTCTTTCCAAGGCCAAGTACGCCGAGGGACTGGTGCGAGCATTTGCGGAGCTTCGCCGCCAGGACCCTGCAGCCACGCGCGATCTGCGGCTGGTGATCGTGGGCACCTCGCTCGTCGATCCGTCGGAGGAGGAGCAGATGGTGTTGGCTAATATCTGGCGCGAGGTCGAGCGCACAGAGCTTTCGGCGGCGGATCTCCTGCTGGTCAACAGCCTCGATCATCCCCGGTTGGCTGCGCTGGCCCGGGGCGCGTTGGCGTATCTGGGCACGCAAAGGCTCGAGCCATTCGGCATGAGCTGCGCCGAGGCGATGGCAGCGGGTCTGCCGGTGATCGTGTCTGAACGCGCGGGCATAGCCGCTTGGCTCAAGGACGGGGAGGATGCGCTGCTCGTCGACCCCAAGGACCCGACGGCGATCGCCCAAGAAATCCTCCGTCTCCTGCGCGATCCTGAGCTGCGTGAGCGCCTGGCCCGCGCAGGACGGGCCAAAGCGCTGCGCGACTTTCATTGGGAACAGATCGCCGAGCGGCAGGGAAAAGTACTGGATCGCCTCGTCAGCGGAATCGACCCGCGGAACGATCACCTGGAGCGACCGGCCGAGCAGGCGCACTTTGCCCGGCGCAAGGGGCGCGGCTACCATCGCATGACCCCGCTCTGGCGCGGCGATTTTCCACACATTGTCCAACCAATGGTTCGCGCGGCCGAGGAGCTGTTGCCCGAAGTAATCGACCGCATCGACGTCGCCGCCCGGCACATGGAACGGCTGATCGTGGCGATCGCCGGTGAATCTGGCAGCGGAAAGTCAGAGATCGCGCACCTTCTAAACCTGATGATCCGCGCGCACGATCTCTGGGGTGTGGTGATTCCGGGGGACGCATTTTTCGTGCGCTCCCCCATGGACAACCACTTGAACAGAGTCGAGGCCGATCGCGAAGGTCGGCTGCTCGAGGTCGTCGGACCGCAGGAAGTCGACCTGGCGCGACTGGACGCCATCCTCGGGGAAGCGCTGTACAAAGAGGTGGCCCAGATCTTCGTTCCCTCCTATTCACGAACCAAGATCGCCCCCGACCGATTTTATGCGGAAGTTCCGGTGTCGCTGTACGGCGTCGACGTCCTCTTTGTCGATCTGACGTACAGTCTGTTGTTGGAGAACGCCACCTGTAGAATCTTCCTCGAGCCGAGCGCGCTCGATCGCCTTGATGCGGTGCGAAAACGCAATCTGGCCCGGGATCCAGACCAGGATTTCGACTTCATCAAACGTGTTCTCATCGTCGAGCACGAAAAGATCCTTCCGCTCATGCAACGCGCCGATCTGACGGTGGACGGCAGCTATCGTTTGCGTAAACCGCCGGGCCCTTAGGGGTCGCGCTACTCCGCCGGTGGCGTGAACCGGATCATGCCGGCCACGGGGTCGGGGGCGTTGGGATCCATGACCACGGTCTCGACGATGCCGGACATGGTGAGGAAGAGGTCGCCGTGGGGGGAGAGGATGAGCTCGGTGATGGAGGAGTTGGGCGCGGGGAGTGAGAAGAGGATGTCGCCGTTGGCTGGGTCGAGGATGACGATGCGGTTGGACACGGGGGAGGCGGGGATGGGGATGGCGAGGCCCTCCACGGTGAACATGGGATCGATGTCGGTGAGCAGGCCGTAGATCGCGTTCTGGGTGACCGTGAGCACCGTGGTGAACATCTCCTGCTCGCCGTAGCGGCGGCTCCAGCGGACCTCGGGGTGGTCGCCGGCGTCGCGCAGGGCGTAGATGGCGTCGGCGCCGTCGACACCGTCCCCCGGGGTGGAGATGAAGTAGATCTCGCCCGCCGGGGTGACGCTGACCGAGCCGGGCACGGTGCCGGGCTGGGCGTAGCTCCAGGCCGTGGCGCAGCGGGTGGGCTCTGCGTCGGCGTCTGTGTTGTCGTCGCAGGCCTCGGCGTCCAGCAGGTGGATGGTGCCGCTTCCGTCGGCCAGCACGGCCCGCCCGCCGCCCTCGAGCAGGGCCACGGTGCTCGCGCTCCCGGCGGGCAGCTCCGTGGTCCAGGCCAGGGTGAGGGTGGGGGACTGGGCGTCTCCGCCGATGTCGAGGGCGGCCACGGCGCCGAGCTCGGGGGTGGGGCCGCCGCCCACGGTGAGGACCTGGCGGCGGGCCGAGGTGACCACGGTGTTGTCCGCAAAGGCGCCGGAGCCGCCGAAGAGCCCGGTGATGGCTTCTTCTGCGGCGGTGGGGTTTTCTTCCCCGACCATGATCATGGCGCGCTCCAGCACGAAGTCGGGCAGGATGTCGCCCCCGATGTCCAGGGTGGCCGGGGGTACGTAGCCGGTTTCGGCGGCCACGTCGAAGGAGGCCAGGATCGTGCCGTCGGCCCGGTCCACCAGATAGACCGTGCCGTTGCCGGTCTGGGTGACGAGGTGACCGTCTGCGGTGAACTTCAGCCCGTACACGAGCCCCGGGGGATCGGCGTCGGGGAGGGTGGTCGTCCAGCGGTCGCGGCCGTGGTCGGGCTCCAGGGCGTGCAGCACGTTGCGATCCGTGACGTAGAGGTTTCCGTCCTCGTCCACCTCCACGGCCGAGCCGGCCACCGCGTAACTGAGGTCGCACCGCTGCCACCGGAACCGACCGGTCCAGGTGGACAGGGCGTGCACCGTGCAGCCGTCGTTGCCCGGGCTGGAAGTGACATAGGCGGTCTTGCCGTCCTCGGAAAAGGTGTTCGGCTGGGCGATGAGATGGGTCTGGAGCACGTGCCAGCTCGCCTCCACCTCCAGGGGACCGGGGCAGGGGATGTAGTCGGAGTTGCGCGGGCCCACGTGGTTGCTCGCGTAGGTGACGTCGGCGTAGGGAAAGGGCTGATCCACGGCGCAGAGGATGGGGCGGTCCGGATCCTCGTCGGCCGGATCGGCGCATCCGGCGGCGGCAACGATCAGGCTCGCCAGCAGCGCGGACCGGCCGAGGCGGCGGTGTCGCCCGTGGGGTGTCTCCCTCGTCGGCATGGTTTCACTCCTGGCGACAAGTCTATCGGAGCCGCGCAGGCGCTTCAAGGACGGGACGGGGTCAGCCACCGGCGGGGCGCAGCGTGAGCGTCTGTCCGGTGCAGCGCAGCGCGACCCGGCCCGGGCCGGCGGTGGTTTCTACGACCGCGCCATCGCAGGTGGCGGTCACGCCGCTCGGATACACCCGCTCGGGCGCGGCGAGGAGATGCTCGCCCTCGCCAGCGTCTGTGATGCTCACGGTGAGGGTGCGGGTGGTCGGATCGTACGCAAAGGACCGCAGCGTGCCGTCGATGGCCTGGGGGTAGGGGCGCGCCAACAGGTCGATGACCTCCTCGCGCAGCGGGCCGCGGCCCGGGTTGGGCTCGGGGAGCGCGTCGTAGCAGCCCCAGCTCCCCTGGGACCACTCCTCGTAGAGCCAGATGGCAGAGGAGACGAGGTGGAGGTCGAAGAGCTTCAGGGTCTCGTCGATCCAGGTGCGGCCGCGGTCGCTCTTGGGGTCGTTGCCGAACTCGCCCACGTAGAGCGGCGCGTCGTGGGCCGCGGCCTCGGCCACGGCGTTCTCCACGGAAGTGCGGATCTTGGTGACGTCCTCTGACTCCCAGCCGTTGAGGAAGACCTCGGTGTAGATGTGGGGCGAGTACACCGCGTCTGCCAGCGGGAAGGGATACTCCACGGGCCAGTCGTCCACCATGTTGCGCAGGCTGTTGGGCTCGAAGAAGAGGGTCAGCTCAGGCGCGGCGAGGCGTGCTGCCTGACCGACGTTCTCGTGGAACAGCGCCAGGGGCTCCTCCTCGAACAAGAGCACCGGCTCGTTCATCAGCTCCAGGCCCACCACCCAGGGGTGGCCGTCGAGCTCGGCGGCGAGCCAGGCGGCCAGGTCGGCGTAGGCGTCCTGCACGCCGTCGGTGTTGTCGAAGAACGATTCGAAGGCCGCCAGCACCTGGCCGCTCGTGCGGCGCTCGTCCAGGTCGTGCAGCGGGCCCTCGAGCAGGTCGGTGGGCGGGGGCACAATGGCCCAGAGCGGCGCGCCGTCCTCGCCGATGTGCTTGGAGAAGGCGTCCTGGTGCAGGTCCACCAGGGTGTAGATCCCGTGGACTCCGCAGTCGTCCACCAGGGCGATGACGCGCTGCAGGTACTCCCGGTCGTACTCGCCCCGCACCGGCTCGAGCCCGCTCCAATTGATGGGGAGGCGCAGGTGGTTGTAGCCGAGCTCTTCGGCCAGGAAGCGGCAGTCCTCGCCGTCAAAGGGCGGGATCGGCTCCAGGGCCGTCCGCCCGTCGTCAAAGGTCACGTCGAAGATCCCCTCCACCCGGGCGTTGATGCCGCGCAGCAGGATTTGCCGGCCCTCGGTGTCCCGCAGCACGCCCCGCGCGGCGAGGAGCGGATCCGGGGCGGGGGCGCCGTCGTCGTCGCCGCAGCCGAGCCAGGGGCCGGAGGCCAGGGCGAAGCACAAGGCGAAGCACAGAGCGAGTGCGTTCGTGAGGCGTCTTGCGGTTCGGGGTGGCGTGGCCATGACCCTGTGAAGATAGCCAATTCCCAGGCGTTGCTCAACGGCCCCGGGCAGCGTCTTGCCTAGCGCAGGTGAAGCTGCGATAGTTCGCCGGTGCTACTCGCCGTACGCAGACCCCGATCCGGGCTCCACGGCGCCCTGGCGCTGGGGGCCCTGCTCGTCGCCCTGGCCGGGTGCGGGGAGTCCAATGGGCGGGCGCGTCCCGTCCCGCGCTCGGTGACCTGGACCGCGCCCCCGGACGAAATCGTGTCGACGCCGCCGACGAGGGACGTGATGACGCCGCCGCGGCCGAGCGCGGCCGAGCGACGCGCCGCTCCGCGGCCGAGCGTGACGAACCGGGGATCGGTGGACGCGGCCGCGGCCGCGGATCCGACGAACCGGCAGAAGCCGCCCGCCGCGGACCCGGAGCTCGAGCGCCAGGCCCGGTCGCTGCTCCTTGCGGTGATCGGCGACGAGCCGTCCCGGGCCGAGGGGTTCTTTTTCCCACGCCAGCCTTTCACGCCCCTGAAGGTGGCCCAGGACCCGGACCGCTACTGGCGCCGGCTACATGCCGCCTATGCCCGCGACATCCAATGGCTGCACCGTCGCTGGTCCGACTGGTCCAGCGCGACGTTCGAGTCGATCCGGCTCACCGGGCAGGTGACCTGGGTCAAGCCGGGGGTCGAGCACAACAAGATCGGCTACTACCGGACCTATCAGGCGCGGCTGCGCTACCGGATGGGCGAGCAGCGCCTCTCGCTGTTCGTGCACACGCTCATCTCCTGGCAGGGCCGTTGGTACGTGACCCACCTGCTCCCTCAGCGCCGACGCAAGAAGAAGGCCTAGAACGATCCCGACCCGCCGTTTCCGCAGTTCTGGCACTCGGGCGCGCTGGGATTGGTGTTGCACGACAGCGGGCAGTAGCCGATCCGGTGGAAGATGTACGCGCTGCCGTTGTCGTCGATGTCCTCGCACTCGACGGAGAGTCCCACCACCGACATCTCGCCGTAGCCCCCGCTGTTGGCGAACTGGGCCGCGCAGGTGGTGTTGGAAGAGGTCCAGCCCGGCAGGTTGGGCAGGTCCTGCACCACCCCGGGGGTGTCGTACCAGGCGTCCACGCACACGCTCACCACGACGCAGTCGTTCACCGGGTCGGGGTTGTTCTCGTCGCCGGCCCGGAGCGTGTAGCAGAGCTCGAACTGGCCGGCGCAGTCCACGTTGAGGCGGTTCGCGGACCAGTCGTAGCCGGGCTCGGGGTTGGGCGGCGGGTTCTGGGGGAGGTTCGTGGGGCACTGGGCGCCGCCGCCGGCGTCGAAGGTCGAGACGGCGTAGATCTGGTTGCCGTTGTAGGTGACGAAGCAGGGGGAGAGGTTGTCGATCTCCCAGCTGCCCATGGAGAAGCAGTTGCACGCCTGGGGTCCCAGGGTCGCCCCGGGGACCGGCAGCACGTAGCCCTCGCAGGGCCCCCACTGGCCGACGAACTCGTTGAAGTACAAGCAGGTGGTCACCCCGTCCTGGCAGATGCCCCGGTTGCGGTCCACCCGGAGCCCGGGCCAGCAGGGCGCCGTGGCGCCGTGGGGGGCGCAGGGGCAGCCCTCGCGGTTCTTGTCGTCGGGGCACTCCGGGGTGCCGCCGGGCAGGACCGCGGCGTCGGGGCTCCCCGGCCCGCAGTATTGGGGCGGGGGATCCGCGGCAAAGAAGGCGTCCCAGTTCGGCGCCGGCTGGGCGTCGTGGATCCCGGTGGACGAATCCCAGTAAAACACCGATGCGTCCGGATTGGACGTGCTCCCGTCCCCGCCGCCGCCGTTGTTGTTGCCGCCCGCCTCTCCCGTGGGTCCACAGCCGATGAGCGCCACGGCCAGCACGAGCACGATTCCCCTCGTTCTCATGGCTCCACTCCTTTAATCTCCACCGTTTTCTGGGATCCTATGCCATCGTGCCTCGAATGACCAGCGACTTGTGTCGGGCGCCGCGAACCGTGGTCTTCGGTTGCGGCCGAGCAGTTTCCGTAGTATCGATTCCGGTGCCTGAAAGGAGGTCGGTCTACCATGGGTAAACGAATTTTCCTGTTTGCGCTGACCAACGCCGCGATTCTCGTGCTCGTCGGCGCCATTTTGTACTTCCTGAACATCGGCGGGCTCATCTCGGGCCGCGGCTTCATGTTCTACACGGGGCTCATGGCGGTGTGCCTCATCTGGGGCATGATCGGCGCGCTGATCTCACTCGCCATCTCCCGCTGGGTGGCCAAGTGGGCCATGGGGGTCAAGCTCATCAGCAAGTCCGCCGACGACAAGCGGCTCCGGTGGGTCTACGAAACGGTGGAGCGGCTCACCCGCCAGGCGCGCATCCCCATGCCGGAGGTCGGCTTCTACGAGTCCGATGAGGTGAACGCCTTTGCCACGGGCCCCAGCAAGAAGAAGTCCCTGGTGGCGGTGTCCACCGGCCTGCTCGACTCCATGGGCAAAAACGAGGTGGAGGGCGTGCTCGGCCACGAGATCGCGCACATCGCCAACGGCGACATGGTCACCATGACCCTGCTCCAAGGCGTGATCAACGCCTTCGTGATGTTCTTCGCCCGGATCATCGCCTGGGCCGTACGGCTGGCCCTGGACGAGGACTATGCCTGGATCGTGAGCTTCCTGGTCTACATTCTCATGACCATTCTCCTGTCCATCCTGGGCTCGCTGGTGCTCGCCTGGTTTTCGCGAAAACGGGAGTTCATCGCCGACTCGGGAGGCGCCGAGATTGCTGGTCGCGACAAGATGATCGCAGCGCTCCGGGCGCTGCAGTCCTCGGTGGAGCTGGTGGATGCCAAGTCCTCGCCCACCATGAACGCCATGAAGATCTCGGGCAAGAGCCGGATCCTGGCCGCCTTCTCCACGCACCCGCCCCTCGAGAAGCGCATCGCCAGGCTCGAGGGCCGCGAGCGGGGCTAGTCGACCCCGCCTTGTTCCCGCCTGGGGGCGTGATCGGATGCGCCCATGCTGACCTTTGAAGAGTAGGCGAAGTACGACGCGCTGCACCGCGCGTCGCCAGGACTTCGAGAACAAGACCTGGCTGGCCCGTCAGCTCGGCACGGCCTTCACGGGCGGGGAGTACGTACACGCGGTGCGCACCATGCAGCGCATCACCCGGCCGTCCCACGACTTCCTGGAGCGCTACGACGTGCTGCTCACGCCCAATGCCGTGATGGGGTCAGACCCCATCACGGCATTCAGCATTTTTCGTTGAGGGTGGTGTCTTCTTCGATGCGGTGGGCGCCGAGGCCGGTCTTGGTCATGCGGCAGTGCTCGCGGATGCGGTGGTCGAGGGCGTCCCGGGCGACGGGTGTGCCGGTGTCGTCGCAGCGATGGGTGTCGTACTTCCAGTAGCAGAGGGTGTCGCCGCTCACGTCCAGCAGCACGAAGCCGGGGCGGCGGCAGTGATCCCCGGGATCTGGATCGCCGAAGCCGCCGGTGCCCACCACCAGGGCCCGGTAGTGACGGGTGGCGTCCCGGATGTCCTGTGCCTGGAACTGGTGGTCGTGCCCCATGAGCGCCAGGTCCACGCCGTGGCGCAGAAAGAGGTGTTGGTAGGTGTTTCGTTTCCGCCGGTCGAGCCCGCAGTCCTGGTCGTGGAAATAGACGATCACCCAGACGTCGGGGCGGATCGCCTCGGGGCCGAGCGCGCTGAGATAGCGCTCGAGGGAGCGCTCCTGCCGCTTTCCCCAGTGCCTCTTCCAGCTCTCTCCCGGCGCCACCCAGCACCCCTTGATCTGGGGCAGCCCGAGGGAGACGAAGATCACGTTGCCCCAACGGAAGGTGTAGAAAAACCCCGCGCCCTCGGCGTTGAAATCCCGGGCCGCGTCGCACCAGCCGTCCCGGGCGGAGGGCAGCACGAAGCTGCCGAAATAGGCCTTGCGAAACAGGCGCATCCGGCCGTCGTTGTGCAGGCAGATGTCGTGGTTGCCAAAGGTGGGAAAGGCGGGCAGCCCGCCTAAGAGGCCGTGATAACGCGGGTTGCCAAAGGCGCGAACCGACGTCGGTTGGGCCAGGCCCCCCACGGCAGACGTGTTGTGGGGGCTGCGCGCGTCCCGGTAGGCGTTGTAGACATTGAAGAAGAACGGGTCCAGGCCGTTCGGGTGGCCGTCGGTGTCGTTGTCGAGATCCCCGAGGGGCAGCCAGAGCTGGGCCCCACGGTCGCGCGCCACGCGGGTGAACAGGTCGCACACGTCGTAGAAATAGCTCGGCTTGCTCTTTCCCGGGCCGAGGTCGCCCATGGCCGCGAAGCGGACCCGCCCCCCCTGGGCCGGGCTGGGCGCCGTGCGAAAGGTGATGTCGTCGGCCAGCAGGAGCTGCTCCAGGGCCGCGTCGTCGCGCAGCGGCCGGTTGGGATCCGCGCCCGCGGAGCGGATGCGATAGTGATAGGTCGCGCCGGGGCGGAGGCCCGTGAACCGCACCTCGAGCTGGAGCGTGGGGCGGCCGCGTCGGTGCAGGAGCCAGTACCGCTCCCACCCCCCCGCTCG
>JBDRSE010000004.1:0-3054 GCA_043825095.1 bacterium | reverse complement strand
CGTGGCCCTGGTGCCGGCCGCGGCCGGGGCCCTGTTCTGGGCAACCTTCCTGCCCCACTGGCTGACCGACTTGCACCCCATGATGGCCGCGGCGGCCATGGCCGCGTCGAGCGTCACGGTGGTGCTCAACAGCCTGCGACTGGCGAAGGTCAGGATCACCTAGACGCCCCGCCGGGTGGCCCCGGGGGGTCTCCCCCCCGGGGCTCCCACAGATCCGGACGTGCCCGACTAGGGCATCCGGCTCCTCAGGACACTGACTCGCTACGAGACCATCGAGTGAACGACCCGGGGCTGCGGTAGTGGCCGTAGGCGCAGCATCCGCTTCATCCGTTTCCACGGCATCGACTTCTTGTCGGACCGCCGGTTCAGCGATTGCCTCCACAGCCTCACGACCACATCCTTGAAGCGGTACAACGACCGGTAGTTGCCGGTGATGCCGTAATACGCATAGTGGCCTGTCAGCTTTCTGCTCAGGGCCGCGTGCTGCTCATCCACCTTTCGGTGCATGTTGCGTCGGCACCACAGCGCTATCCGCTTCAGTGCTCGCCGCAGCCGGTCCTTGGCGGTCTTGCGCACCACCGTCGGGCGACCCTTGCGGCTCACTCCCCAGTGGTGGGTGAACCCGAGGAAGTCGAACGTCCCTTCGCCGTTCCCGCCCCTCCAGGGGCTGCGGAAGTCGACCAGGTGCGTCTTGACCGGGTGGAGTTCGAGTCCGTACTTGCCGAACCGCTTGGCCAGCACGGCTTCCACCCTTCTTGCGTCCCGCTCGTGCTCGAACACCAGCACGGCGTCGTCAGCATAGCGCACCAGGAACGCTCGGCCCCTCATCCTCGGCTTCACCTCCTCCTCGAACCATCTGTCGAGCACCTCATGCAGGTACACGTTGGCCAGCAAAGGCGAGACAACCCCGCCTTGCGGGCTACCGGCCTTCGACCGGCGCCATTGCCCGTCCTCCATCACCCCGGCCTTGAGCCACTTACCGATGACCCGTCGTATCACTCCGTCTCGTACCCGTAAGTCGAGGAAGCCCCGCAGGGTTGCGTGGTCCAGGTTGTCGAAGAACCCCTTGATGTCCAGCTCCTGTACCCACCCGCCCCGCAGGTCCATCAGCCCTTTCCACAGCGCCTCCAGTGCCTGGTGTGCCGAGCGACCGGGGCGGAACCCGTACGAGCAGTTCAAGAAGTCCTGCTCGTACACCGCCTCGAGCACCATCGTCACCGCACGCTGCAGGACCTTGTCCTCCAACGTCGGGATGCCGATCGGTCTCTTCCGGCCGTCCCCTTTCGGGATGTACACCCGCCGCACCGGCGGCGCCCGGTAGGTCCCGGACTTGAAGCGGCCGAGCAGCCTGCCGAGGTTACCCTCCAGGTCCTGCTCGTACTGCTCCGCCGTTTGCCCGTCCACCCCCGGCGCCCCGTCCTTCCTGGTTCGCCGGTAGGCCTCCCGCAGGAACTCCACATCGATGTGGTGGGCCAGGGTCGTCAGGACCCACTCCGGATGCTCCCTCGCCTGCTTTGCTACGTGCCGCAGTCTCGTGTAGACGTCCCCGGGCCTCTTGGTGCCCGCCATCTTTCCCTCCGACACTTCAGTGTCCCGGCGTCCCCTTCCCTCCACTGGGTCCCGTGGGGCCGGTTCCCCAGCTTCCTCGGTACTATGAGACGCTCCGACTCCCTGCCGCCCTTCCTGCGTCACTTCGTCGCCTTCGTTCGGCAGTACCGCCCTGCGCCGTTGTTCGCTCCCGACAGGCGGCGGCGCCCGCCCGCGGGCCTGGAGCGTTGTTCACCCGCTGCTCCTCGCGGGATTCCGGGCGGAGACGACAGGGTCTCCCAGGTTCCTGGGGAACCCCTTTGCGCTCATGCCATGTTCTAGGACCCCGGAGAGACCCGGGCGCCAGGCCAATATGGCGCCTCGGGTGCTGCCTTCCGCAGAGGGGATAGCGTCGGCTCTCTCGATGGCAGGCAATTTCGGGGTTCGATAGCACGGCCTGTTCGCTCGCTGTCTACGCTTCGCAGGGTGGGTCTCCCCACCACCACGCAAGACTCGCTTCCGGCTGCTGGCCAGCTTTGCCGGGCGGGATTGGCTACCCGCAGGGTTCCATCCCAAGGTTTCTAGAGGCTCGGTGGATACCTTGCCATCTTTCCTCCTCGGCCAGGCTTTCCTGGCGCAACCCCTCCCGCCCCGACTTCGTCGGGACGACCGCCCCCGCGAGGGGGGAGGTGAAATCGCATCACGCGGTGATCAATCTCCCTCCCCCCTTGCGGGGGAGGGCCGGGGAGGGGGGGAACGCCTGCCTAGTTGCCCGCCTGCGTAAACAAGAACGGATAGGTGACGATCACCTCACCGCCGCCCCTCGGCTCCGGGAAGCGGATCCTTCGCAGGGTGCGCAGCACGCAGCTCTCCACGGTCGGATCGCCCAGGGTGGACTGCAGCACGCCGGCCTCGGAGACCCGGCCGTTTGCGGCGATGACGAAGTTGGTGGTCAGCTTGCCGTACAGGTTGGGCGCCCGGCCCAGGGCCGCGTCGTAGCAGTGCTTGATCTGGGAGTAGTAGCGCTGGATGGTGCGCCCGACCACCTCGGGCTTGAGCCCGCCCACGATCCGGGTGCGCTTGCGATCCACGACGACCTGCTTGCGCCCCCGGGTGTCCAGCGATACCCGGCCGCCCTCGGGCCCGCCCGGGCCCCCTGGCCGGTTCCAGCCATCGCCGCCCAGGCCCAGCCCCGGACCGCCGCCCGAGCCCGGGCCGTCCCGGGTGCCCAGGCCGGCGAAGCCGCCCGCGGGCCCCATGCCGGTTCGCTGCAGGCCATCCAGGTCGTCGTCCAAGGAGCTGGCCTGCACCCCGCCAAAGACCGTGCCGCCGCCTTCGCCGCCGCCGTGCTCCTTGAGCAGCTTGAGGATGCCCGACTCGGTGGCGATCTTGCGATCGTCCTCGGGCGTGCGCTTGCGCGGCACGTCGCCGGTATTGCGGCTGGGCCGCTCGGTGACCTTCTTCCAGCGCGCGTCGTCGGTCTCGATCTTCTCGGGCTCCTTGCGCTCCTTGATCTCCTCGAAGGTC
>JBDRSE010000003.1:0-19010 GCA_043825095.1 bacterium | reverse complement strand
TGGAAAAAGACCCGCGCAAGGAACACCCCAAAGAAAAAAAGAAGCCTGCCGCGCCGGCGAGCCGTCGTAGCCTGATAATCGTCGACAGCTTCGACCTGTCGGGGGTGACGGTACGCTCGGACCTGGGAGAGGTGGGCTTCGATCTCAACGAGCTCCGCCTGGTCGGCTCGCTGCACTACGCCTCTGCCGCCGGAAAAAAGCCTGGGCGGCTGCGGTACGACCTCCGCCCGGCCGCCCGGGAAGGGAGCTTCCGGTTGCGCGACAAGATCTTCGCGCTCTCCCGGCTGAGCTTCCGCCGACTGGCCGCGACCAAGCAGCGGCCGGACCGCGTGACGATGGACGCCAGCGTGGGTGTGGACGACGCGGAGCTGACGGTCCGGGGCGGGCTGGAGGGGCTGGGCAAGAAAACCGGACCCACGGTGGCGCTGCTAGGCGTGGCGCGCCGGTTCGCGGGCGTGCTCGCGAAGCTCACCGGCCGCGCGGTGATCGATCAGGAGAGCCGGCTCACGGCGACCCTGTCCGGGCCGGTCACCGATCCGGGCGCGCAGGTCCGGGTCACCGGGCTGGGGCTTCGGCACGGGCGCGTCGAAACGCGGGCGCTGGAGCTCTCCGCGCGCTATGAAACCGGCGTCTTGACGATGGACCATCTCACCACCAAGCTGCTCGGCGGCCGGCTCACCGGCCGCGGCCGACTCTACACGGGCACCGGCGAATGGCGGGCGACGCTGAAGGCCGAGAAGCTGGACACCACGAAAACGCTGCCCAAGGACCGGCAAGAAGCCCTGGCCGGCACCCTGAACGGGTGGCTGGACGCCACCGGCCTGCTGAGCGACCCCCGCCGCGGGTGGACACGCTTCGACGCGACCCTGGACCGTCACGGCCGTCGGGGGCCGCTGCCGCCCTCCATCCGGGTGCATGGAGTGCTGCACGCCTCGCCCGAGCGGCTGGACATCCGGGAGCTGGCCGTGGCGAGTCGTTTGCTCGACGTGAGCGCCCGGGGCCGTTTCTGGCCGGGCAAGCTCAGGATGGACCTGGCGTGTCACGCCCAGGCCAAGCAGCTCCGGGGCTTTTTGCTGCGGCTGGGCAAGCCCCCCCTCGTGGCCGCCGTTTCCGTCGTCGGCAAGCTGGACGGCCGGGTGATGAATCCCCGGTTCATGGGCCACGCCACGGCCTATGGAATCCGGCAGGGGCCGGTGTCGATCCGCATGGCAAAGGCAGAGGTCGGCCTGCACAACGGAACCATCACGGCGCGGGACGCACAGGCAAAGCTCTTCGGCGGAACCGTGTCCGCCTCGGCGCGCGTGGGGCTGTACGACCGGGACGTGCGGCGCATGTACCGCAACGCCCACCTCAAGGCCAAAGGGCGGTTCGCCGGAGTGAATTCGGCGCAGCCCACCCGGGGGGCGCTCCGGGGGCTCTTTCAGGGAGGGTTCGAGGCTCACGGCCCGCTGGGCTTCCTCCGAGGGCGGCTCTTCGCCCACTCGAACGGGCTGCGGGTGGCGCGGCAGCACTACCGCAAGGCCGAGCTGGACGTCCGGTTCCGGCCGAACCTCCTCCAGATCGACAAGGCGCTCGTGTATCGAAATCCCCAGGAGTATGTGCGGGTCAAGGGGCAGATGTACACCGGGGGCCGGATCTCGCTGAAGGTGAAGATCAAGCAGCTGCCGCTGTCCGTGGTGCCGTCGCTGAGCGGCCCGCACCCGCCCGTGTCAGGCCGCGTGGACACCGACGAGCTCACCGTGAGCGGGACCACCGCCGCGCCGGTGCTGGAGGGCACCGTGCGGCTGCTGCGGGCCGCGATCCAGGGGGTCGCCGCCGGAGACGGCGCGGTTCAGCTCTCTCCCGGGGACGGCCACACGAAGCTGTCGGGCCGCCTGCTGTCCTGGCTGTCCATCGTCACCGGCAAGGTCACGCTGGGGAAACGAACCGCCGCGGAGCTCAAGCTCCGCTTCGACGACGTGGAGCTCGAGCGGTACCTGCCCGAGCTCCGGCAGCACGCCGACACCCGGGGCCGCGCTTCCGGGACCCTCGCCCTGACGGTCGGGGATCCGGGTGGCGTGCAGCAGGCGACCCTGACCATTGACAAGCTGAAGCTGAAGCTGAAGAAGCCGTTCGACCCCTTCGAGGACCGGCAGGAGACGGCAGAGCTCCGCAACTACGGAAAGATCATCGTGCACTACGACGGCCACCGGGTGACGGTGAAGCGACTCATCCTGACCGACAAACAAGAGGTGCACCGGGTGGCGATCCACGGCAGCGTCGGCCCCAAGGACAGCAACCTGCGGATCCGCGGGCGGGTGGCGCTGCTGCCCCTGGAGATCCTCCTCGGAGAGAACGTGCGCCGGCTCCGGGGCGTCGTGGGCTTGGACCTGTCCATCACCGGCGATCCCCGCGACCCGCAGGTCCAAGGGGCGATCTATCCGGCCAGCGTGAAGCTGCGCACGACGAGCCTCGAAGGGGATCTGATCGTGCGCGGGGGGATCGTCCGGGTGAGCAACCGCCTGCTGGACGTGCGCGGCCTGCGGATCGTGATGGGCGACGACGAGGCCGAGCTCAACGGCCTGGTCCACCTCGACAACTTCAAGCCCAAGCGGCTGAACCTGAGCCTGGACGGCCGGCTGTCTCCCAAGGCGCTGGAGGTCGTCCTGGCGGATTGGGTGATGCGGGCCCAGGGATCGCCGTCCCGGGTAGATCTCCGGATCACGGGCACGGCCACGGAGCCCGACATTCGGGGCAAGGTGCACCTCGGTCGGATGCAGCTGGGGCTCCGGGGGCTCAGCAAGGAGTTGGCCCTGAGCTCCGGGCGCGTGGACTTCCGGGGCGGCACGGTGTCCCTGCACGGCGTCCGCGGAACCCTGGGAGACGGCCCCTTCGAGCTCGACGGTGAGGTGCACCACAAGGGCTTCGCGTTGGCGGGCCTCAACCTGCGCTTCGTGGGGGAGAACATCCCGCACCGGTCCGGAGGCACCTACGAGGTGTCGATCAATCCGAACGTCACCCTGTCCGGAAAGGGCGACTTTCGCAAGTGCCGCCCCCGGCTCAGCACCACCCACCAAAAGGAGCTGACCCAGTCGGGAGATCCCAAGCAGTGTTACACCCTGTCCGGGCTGATCAACGTCGTGGACGGCCGCTACATCCAGAAGTACACGATCAACCCGGTGCAGCGGATCCTGTCCCCGAGCCGGACGACGGAGTCCTCGGAGCCCTTCTACGCGGACAACGCGTTCCTGGAGAACCTGAAGCTGAACCTCACGGTGTCCACGAGCGGCACCTTCCGGGTGAAGAACAACATCGCCGACATCGGCCTGGAGGGCGACGTGTCGGTGACGGGCTTCCTGCCGCAGATGCGCATCGGGGGCAACATCGACTTCAAGGAAGGCTCCTTCCGCATCCCGTTTCTGCGGGGGCGCTACTCCGGGGTGTCCGGGTCCGTGGACTTCGACCGCGGTCGGACCGAGGGACGGGACGAGCCCTACGTTCGGCTGTCGGGCACCTCGACCTTTATCGACCGCAGCGAGACCGAGCACGAAATCACCCTCACCGTGACGGGGTACCTCTCGCGCCTCGTCCCGCAATGGTCCACCAACACCGGGCTCACGAGCTCCCAGACCCTCACCCTGCTCGTGACGAGCCGCACCCCGGACGAGCTGCGCAAGGGGCGCTCCGCCTCCATCCCCAACCTCGCGCCCCTCATCGAGAACTACCTGCCCATCGACCTCCAGCTCGACCTCTCCTCCGACTTCGTCCAGGTCTACGTGGAGAAGAAGCTCGGCCGGTTCTTCAAGCTCCGGGGGGAGGTCGAAATGGGCTACAGCGGCAGTCAGCGCCAGGAGGGCATGGTGATCTTCAAGCTGCTCGACCGCGTCCAGGTCGTCGCCAAGGCCAAACGCCGTGAGCAAGGCGAAGACGTCACCACCGAGGACGACACCCTCAGCGGCCGCATCGAGGTCAAGTACAAGATCCGCCTCCGCGGCGGCCTCCGCCGCGCCCTCGGGCTCTAAGGGCCCGATCAGTAGACCCAGAACCGCACGCCCCTGACCTTCACGGGCTTCTTCTGCTGGGAGGCCTCGACGACGATCTTGGTGCCGGAAATGGACTTGATGGTGACCGCCCCCTTCCGGATGGGACGCTTGGTCTTGACGTCCACCAGCGTGCCGTAGAGCCCCACGTGAAGCCCCCGCTTCCAGGGACAGGTGGCGTGGATCACGAGCGCCTTGCCGCGGGTGGCTATCTGTTTGGTGACGACGCAGTCCAAGGGCCGGCGGGCCGGCTTCTGGGGCGGGCGCAAGCGCACCTCGATGGGCTGCCGCCCGTTCACACCACTCACGCCGTCTGCGCCTTGGGCCAGCGCCGAGCCGGCCGCTCCCCCTCCCAGGGCCAGGGTCGCCGCGGCCGCGGCCGCGCGCACGATGCGCCCCAACGCGGAGCCGCTCATCCGCTCCGGCTCCCAGACCGCGTCGGTCTCCCCGTGCACGTGAAGCCGCAACCGACGACCGTCGATGATCAGCTCGTCCTGATCGAGCAGGATCACCGGTTTCCCCACCGGGGCCTCCACGGCCCGACCGGCCCGTTGCACCGTGGCTGGACCGGCCTTTGCACCCCGCAGCAGGGCCAGCTGATTGTCACCGGTCACCCAGAGCCCAAAGTGCTCGGGCTGCTCCACCATCCACTGCACCGCCCCCTCCCGGTCCAAGGCCAGCCCCGGCTCCCCGCCCGGCAGCGCTACGCAGCGCACGTACCGCTCGTCCTGCTCGGCGTGAAACAGCTCCTCCAAACAGATCTCCAGTGGTCCGATCACGGCGCGCTCCCTTGGTTGTGGCCGCCAACGATTATCCATGGAACAACGCGCCAGGGCAATGCCTGCCCAAACCTGCCTGCCCAATCCTGCCTACTCAAACGCCTGCCCACACACCGGTTCCGGGTCCACGGGGGCGCCTGATAATCGACGCCGGCAGCTACAGCGCCAGGCTCCCGGTGACGGTACGACGTGCACGAGTGAGTGGCCGCCTCAGGGCGCGAAGATGTGGAGCTTTCCGTTTCCGGAGCCGAGGTAGATGCGGCCGCCGTCGGCGAGCACCACAGACATGGTGTGGCGTGAGACCTCGGTGGACAGGCAGGGAAAGGGTGGGTGCGGGGGCGAGAGCTCCGACGAGAGTCGCTGGGAGCCGTCAGGCTCGAGGCTGAGCAGCCAGGGCGAGCTCGCGCCCATCATGCTGCCGAAGATCAGCGCGTAAACAGCTCCGCTTGCGTCCACGGCCAGCCCGCCGCAGGGGATGCCCCCGGTCTCGACCTTCCAGCGCTCCACGCCCGCAGGCGTGAGGGCGGTGAGGGAGCCCTCGGATTCATCGGCGTCGGGGTCGTGCCAGCCGCCGACGTAGACCGTGGGCTCGGGCGCGGTGTCCGGCGCGATGGCCAGGCTCGTGGAGATGTTCTGATAGCGCTGCGGGAAGGTGGCGGTCCAACCCTTCCCTCCGGCCGGATCGACCGAGCCCACGAAGACCCCCGCGGTGAAGCCCGCGTAGTACAAGGTGCCGTCGTCTCCCACCGCGATGGTCGTGATCCGGATGCTGGGGAGCGGGAGGTACCACTGCTCGGCCCCGTCGAGATCCAGGGCGTAGACGCCCTCGGCCGACGACGGATCCCAGGGCAGATTGATGTCCTCGTTCTCCACGGCGACGTAGATCGTCTCGTCCGGACCCAGGGCCGGGGCGACGTAGTTGGCGCTCCCGACGACGCGGTCCCAGCACCAGCGGAAGGCGCCCGTGTCATCGAAGGAGCAGAGGTGATACCCGTCGTGCTCCAGGTCGGGGGCGCCCGCGATGGGCAGGTAGACGTACACGTTTCCCGCGCTGTCGACGAGCGGAGCGCTGTGCCGGAGCTCGGTATCGATCCTCTGCGAGCCGTCCGGATGGGCTGCCCAAAGCACGGAACCGTTGGAGCCCAGCCCGAAGATCGTGTTCACTGGCGAGCTCGGATCGGTGAGGTCGACCCGTTGGGCCCCCTCGAGCAGCAGGTGACCCGCACTGCTGAGCGCCACGCCACCGACCACGTCGATCGAGCCCTGCCACAGGACGCTCCCATCGGGCTGCAGTGACACGAGCCGTCCCAGCTCGTTGTTCGTGCGCAGCACCGCGTAGACGGTCCCGTCGGGCCCCACGGCGTTGACGAAGACGAGCACGTCGGCGTCCTCCCTGGCGTCCAGGCTGACGACCTGCTCCGTGACCTGCGACGGCCCTACGAAGGCGCTCCGCCCGTTGCGCTGGGGCGTGCCGCCCAGCATCGCCCACTGGGGCTCGCCGGTGACGATGGGACCCGCGTCCACCGGGTCGACGTCCCCGTCCCCGGTGGTGACCGCCGCGTCGTCCCCCGCCCCCACTGCCTGGCCGCACCCTGCAACAACGACCGCCGCGGCGACAAGCGCCATGGTGAGCCAGCGCGGCCCGCACGCGCGCCCCCCGGGATCGAGCGATATCGACGGCATGACTGTCCTCTCTCGGAAGCGCGAACCGGGCTTGAAAGCGCTCGCCAAATACTCTTCAGAAAAAGATCTCCGATAGTATCGCCCGCGACGGATCCGGCGTCAACGGCCCGCTATCTGTACGCACGTCCGATCACTGATCACGCTCCGCCGGGGCCGTCCGGCGGCCGCGAGCCCCGCAGGGGCGTCGCGGGCGCGCCGAAGGCGCAGCTGTCGCTGGCCCCGTGCAGTGGGGAGGCTTGTCACGACAGGCTCCTGGAGAAGACCGACGCCACCACAGGACGAATCGGACAACTGTGAAAAAGTCAGCTCAGCGGGTCAGCGAGCGTGGCTACCGCACGATGACGGCGTTCCGGAGCTGCACGCCGGTCATGTCGCTGTAGGTGTAGGGCGACGATCCGATGCGCACCTGAAGCTTTTGGAAGGTCGTGGGATCGTACTTGTAGGCACTCTCGGTCGCCATGTCGACCATCCACACAAAGCCCAGATAGTCCACCGCCACGCCGATCGTTTCCCGGGAGCCTTCGAGCGCCGCCGCGGCGGTGACCTCCAGCGTCTCCTCATCGATCTGATAGAGCGCGCCAGAGGTTTCTACCGCCCACACGGAGCCGGTGCTCGTGGCCACGCCGACCGCGATCCCCCGCAGCCAGGGCGGGTCCCGTTGAGTGACGGGGTCCCAAGGGATGGAGACCGTTTCCTCGACACCTGTTTGCGGGTCGTAGCGGGCAACGCAGCTCTGGTCCTGGTCGGCAAAGTCGAACCCTCCGGTCCAGACGCGCCCCTGGGAGTCGACGGTGATTCCGTAGCCGCAGCTCGTCTCCCTGGTGTCGTGCTCGAGCGTGACCATATCGAGTCCGGTGATCGTCTTGCCGTTGAGGTCGATAAACCAGAAGCCGCGGGCGCGGTCCACGGCTCCGCCGTAGGCGCATGTGGCGCCATCGATCTGAACCCGCTCTTCCACCGCGCCGGTGTCGCCGTTGAGCTTGTACAGCCGCACGGGCCTGCTGTAGCCGCTCTTGTCACAGGTGCCGACCCAGACAGAGCCCCCCAGCCCGGTCGCTTCGTCGTCCTGCCCGTCCCACGCCGTAGCCCGGGCGCCGTGCGGGTCTGAGTCGAAGTCTGCTTCGTACGGCAGCTCGGTGCTCCAGAGCATGCACTCGTCCTCACCCCAGGCTTTGACATCGTCGGCGCCGGTGGACGTGTCGATGTGCCCGCTCCCGTCCCGATCCACACAGTCGACGATGTTGGCCGCGAACTTCGTGACAGACGAGGCCGGAATTCGTGTCGAACAAAGATCGCACCCGCGATTGGTGACCACCACATCTCCGTGCAGGTTCACCGAGGTGCGAGAGGGATCACAGCTCTGATCCGAGTAGGAGCAGGTCAGATACCGGGCGACCTCTTCGGCGTTCCTGGTGTTGACCTTGGACAGGGTTCCCTCGCCCGTGTTGGCGATCCAGATGTACGAATCGAGGTTCTCCATGGCCCCGACGCAGCCCTCCTCGGGATCGCAGTAGTCGGAGCAAAAGGTGATCGTTCCAAAATGACCGCCCACGCAAGTGTCCATCATGTTGACCACGCAGCGGCGCTCCCCCTCGAGGCAGTCCGGTGGAACGACATGCGAATCGAGGTCTGGCGAAGTGGAGGGAGTCTCGGGGCAGCTCAGCGACAGCGCGGCGAGGAGCGCGCCCGCGACAACCGGTCCTACCTTTTTCGCCCCGACCTGCATGACGTCCCCATTCTACCCTGTTCGCCAAAAAAAACCCGCCCCGGCGTGGGCCGGGGCGGGGGGTGAGCGCTTGGCTCTCGTTCCCGTGCTACTGGGTAACGATGTTCACGGACACGGCGTGGGTCACGCGGAGGCCGAGGCTGAGGAGGTCGTCCTCGCCGTCGCCGTCGCTGTCCACGTCGGGGGACAGGGCCGAGTTCAGCAGCGCGTTGCACTTGAGCTCGGTCACGGTGATGACCGGCGGATCCGCCTGGTCGTCACACTCGCCCTCGCCGGCCACGACCGCCTCGCAGCCCGGGACGTCGTCCAAGACTACGCAGTTGCCGTCGAACAGGTCGGCGATGGTGTCGGCCGTGGAGCCGCCCTCGGCCACCATGTCGGAGATGAAGGTGGTCAGGAACGGGATCAGGTTGTTGTAGATCTCGTCCTGGGAGAGGCCGCCGCCGATCATGACGTTGTTCCACTCGGTGGGGGTCACGGAGCTGTTGCCGTAGAAGTCGCTGTCGGGATCGTCCACGGTGCGCACCTGGGCGCGGGACAGGGTCACCGAGAGCATCCCGATCTCGGGCAGCGGGAACGCGAGGGTGATGTTGGAGGGATCGGTTTCGAGCTCCGGGTCCGACCAGATCCCGCACATGTGCAGGTCCATGTCCGCGCCGTCGGCGATGAGCACCGAGTCGTTGCCGTCGAAGATCGGGGTGGCGTCGTAGAACTCGCCCTGGAAGATCTGCACGGAGACGATGTCGTCGTTCATGCCGCTCTCGGTCATGCGACCGAGCAGCATCAGGCCGCCCGAGGCGATCTCGTCGTTGATGGACTCGTTGATGTCGCCCTCGAGGCCATTGGACACCAGGAGTTGGATGATCTGGCCGAGCTTGTTGTCGATGTCGCCGTCGCCATCGAGGTCCACGCCGTTGGCGCCCGCCGCCTGGCTGGTGTCGGGCAGGAAGAGCTGGTGCACGATGTAGTCGTTTACTGCACCGGTCGGGTTTTCACAATCGGTGCAGCAGTCGTCGTCCGGACACATCGCGCAGTTCTCACCGGCGTCGCAGACTCCGTCCGCGTTACACAAGGGCGGATCGCAGTCGGCCGGGCAGTTGTCGTACGTCTCGCCGGCGCCGCACACGCCGTTGCCACAGTCGCCGGTCCCGCCGTCGTCGTCGCCACAGGCGGCCATGCCGAAGGCGAACACACCCGCCAGTAAGGCTATGAACATAGAATTGCGCTTCATTTCTCTCTCGCTCCTTTTGCGGTTGGCTTTTTGCTCTACCTGGATAACGCCCATGGGCACCCCAGGGCGCCTAGGATATGGTCCTAGTTAATTATGTCAATTTCTATTCCGCGGATCACATCATACACCAGATCCGCCGGCCCGTGGTCCAACTTTTTCGCAGGCCCGCTCGTGGCGCCGTCTTCCTTCCCGGGCGCGCTGTGCCGTTAACCACGTGAACGGTTACATTTTTCACAGGTGACTGCGTCGCTTCGGGTAAGATGTGACCCAGGACCGCGGCCGGAACGCGGCCGGAACGCGACCGGACCGAACCCATGACGCTTCTGGCAATCCTCTTGCTGCTCTTCGGGCTCTGGGCAAGCGCCTGGGGCATGTGGGCGTGCTTCAACCGCCCGCGCCCCCATGACTGGCTCGGCAGCCTGATCGCCCTGGTGGGCGTCGGCGCCCTGGGTGTGGCCGCCCTGCTCTTTCTCCATCCAGGGTTTTTCTCCGGGTAGCGTGCGGTTTAGAACCGAAGCTCTCGCGACCGGTTCTTGGGCGCTCCCGGGAGGGTGGGCACGCGATCGGTGGACATCCACTCCTCGAGCTTCCGACGCAGCCGGAGGGTGAGAGCCGGCCGCTCGCGGGCCAGGTTCCGGAGCTCCCTGGGGTCGGCGACCATATCGTAGAGCTCCACGGGCACGCGGTGCTGCCGGCCCCGCTTGACGACCTTTCGCGCCCGGCGCTCGCGGATCTTCAGCTTGTACCGCCCGCTCCGCAGCGCCCAGACCCAGCGGCCCACGGCGTAGACGTCTCGGGGCGTGAGGGCGGGCGGTTGGGGGCGACTCACGTGCGGGGCCAGGGACACGCCTTGGGCGCCCGGCATCGCCGGCAGTCCCATGAGGTCCAAGAGCGTGGGCACGAGATCCAGGTGACGATAGACCTGCCGCGTGCGCCGGCCGGCCTGCGCGCCCGGCCCGTGAATGATCAGCGGCACGTGCAAAACCTGATCGTAGAGCGAGGTCGAGTGCGCGTAGCAGGTTTTGGCCTTCATGCGCGGCAGGAAGTAGCAGTGCTGGCGCCCGATGATCTCGCCGTGGTCCGCGGTCACCACCAGGAGCGTGTTCGACGCCAGCCCCTGTCGCTCGAGGGCCCGGACGATCCGGCCGACGTGGTGGTCGAGGGCCATGACCTCGGCCCGGTACCGATCCTGCATGCTCAGCTCCTGCTGCTTCTTCAGACCCGCCACCTCCCGGAGCCGCTCCACGGCCGCGCGCGGCGGCATGTAGGGCGAGTGCGCGGACTCGTAGATCAGAAACAGGAAGAACCGGCGGTCCCGGTGCCTGGCGAGGAACTGCTCCGCGGCGCGGGTGATGGTGGAGTTGTCCTTGCGGTGCGGGCCCTGGCCCCACTGGATCTGCGCGAAGGAGGACAGGCCGTGATCGTGTCCCACACGCTCGTGAGGGAGCATGAAGAAGTTGTTGAGCAGCCCCCGGGTCAGGTAGCCCTGCTCCGACAGGTGCGAGTAGAGCGTCGGCAGGCCGCCGTGCAGGATGTAGTGTCGATCCACGGCAGAGGCGGTGAACTTCCACGGCGTGGAGCCGACCCGGCCCGCCGCGCGGGAAGAGGCCAGGGACATCAGCGACGGCCGGGTCCAGGAGGCGTTGGTGAAGGCCTGCTCGAACAGCACGCTTCGCCGGGCGAGCTTGTCGATCTCAGGCGTGGCCGTGCGCCGCTGTCCGTAGCACCCGAGGGCGTCGGGGCGCACCGTGTCCAGGATCAGCAGCACGAGGTTGGGCTTGGGCACGGCGGCCGGGCCCACCACGGCCGGCCGCCCCAGGGCCACGGCCCCGATGAGCTCGGTCGGCGCCCCCTGCTGTCTGACCGCGAACCGGATCGTCACCTGCTTGCCGGCCCAGCGCTCGAGCCCGAGACGCACCCGCTGCCAGCGCCCGGCCTGGTCCGCGCCCAGGTGGTGCTCGAGCAGGGTCGCCGTGGTGGCGCCGTGGCGCACCGACACCGTGAAGATCGCCGGTCGCCGGCCTCGATTCAAAGACACCAAGCCCAGATCGAAGGTGAGCGCCGAGCCCTGCTCGAGGCGCAGGTCCGACTCTGCCGCGCTGCCGCCGAAGAGCAGGAGCGCGCGGTGCGTCTCGTACACGCCGCCGCTGGTGGGCCAGGCCTTCTTCTTGCCGAGGGGGACCCTCACCCGCTGGGCCCGGGCCTCGAGGCGCGGCACCAACACCCGGTGGCGACGGCCGAGCCACCGCTCGAGGCGCGAGTACCGGAAGGTGACCAGCGTCTCCAGCGGGCGCAGCTCCGCGGGCAGCCGGCTGTGGCGATACCCGGTGAGCCGCCAGTGCTTGGCCACGGCCAGCGGGACCAGCCGCGACACGTCGCCGGACACGGTCACCCGGAGCTTGGTGTTGAGCAGTGGCCGCGTGACCAGCTGGGGCGGGCCCTTGCTCGCCGCGGGCCGCGCCGAAGGGGCCGGACGCTGCGGCCGGTCCGGGGCGACCCCGTCGCGGGGGTCGGGCCCGCGGAGGTCGGGCCCGCGGGGGTCGGGCTCGCGCTTGGACGCCTTTCCGGCGCGGTGCTCCGGGCGTCCCCCGGAGCAGGCCGGTGCCGTCCCGCAGAGCACGAGCAGCACGGCGAGGGCCGCTAACTGAGCTCGAATTCTTTGCAAAACACGATCTCTCGGCCGGCCTCGTCGGATGACCTGTGGGGAGTCCGGTGATCGATCAGCGGCCATTCGTGCGCGCAGCGCTGAAGGTCTGCGGCGTAGTGGGCGCACTCCGGGCAGGTGTAGCAGAAACCATGGGCTTCCACCTGTCGACTGAACTCGGGGGTCCACGGGAGGCGCATGCGGGCCTACTTCGGCGCCCGGGAGGGCTTGCCTTTTTTCTTCTTGCCCGGTGCCCCCTTCGCAGGAGCGAGCTCGCGCAGCTTCTGCTCCAGATCCGGAATCAGGCGCTGATAGGCGAGGCTCTGCTCCGCGCAGGTGAGCTTGCGATCTCCGGCCCGCTTCTTCACGATCTTCAGGCGGGCATCGAGGTCGTTCATGCCGATCCGCGTAAGGAACGCCTTGCGCTCCTTGCGTCCCTTGGGAGCGGCCTTGCGGATCGCCCGCTGCTGGTCCTTGCACCACTTGAACTTGCGCTGACGGATCTTTTTGCAGTCCATGTCTTTGCGGCCCAGCCGCAGCTTGAGGGCCAGCAGGCCGTTCACGCAGGCCTGGAGATCCTGCTTCTCAACCCCCCGGGTGATGGGCTGATACACCTTGGCCAGCTTCGGCAGCGCCGGAAAGTCCGAGGGGCGCACTCCCACCTCGAGCAGCGCCGCATCGGCGAGCTTGACCAGCCGCGTCAGGTTCTCGACGTTGGCCCGACGCATCAGCTCTTCCAAGGGCGGCGTCATGGGCGGCGGCGGACGCACGACCGGACGCACGGGCTCCGCGGGCTCCGCGGGCTCCATGGGGTCCGAAGGCTCCATGGGGTCCGGGGGCCGGGGCGACATCGCCGCCATGGCGACCGGGGCGGCACCGGGCTGCATCCCCTGGGTCGCCCGAGGAGGCTCTCCGCCCAGGTTCTTGAGCACCAGGTGCCGCACCGCGAAGCCGGCGCCGACACCGAGCACCAGCAGCACCAGGGCCACACCCCATCCCGGGCCGCGCGCGCGGGGCGCCTCGGCCGCCGGCTCGTCGGCCACGACCGGTCGCTCCGGAGGGAAGTCCATGGGGTCCGCCTCCAGCTCCCCGAGCTCCACCGTCTCGACCTGGGTGTCCAGCTCCGGATCGATCGCCAGGCTCGGACCGGTGGCGACCATGGTGGCGCCGGAATTGGGGGGCCAGTCCGTCGGGTCCACGATGGAGATCGCCTCGGTCTTCTTCATGGCGGCCTGGCCGGAGTCCACGGCGGCGAAGATCGCCGAGTGCGGCCGCAGGGGCGGACTCTGGGTGAGCAACCCCTGGGCCAGCTCGGTCTCTGCCTGCTGCTCCGCAGGGAAGAGCTGCTTGAGGAACGCGGCCACGGTGTCCCGGCTGAGCCGGGGGTTGATGGTGGACAGGATCTGGGTGATGTCGTCCCGGAGCCCCTCGGCGTGCGGATACCGCGCCTCGGGGTCGGGCTCCAGCGCCCGCGCCACCACGCGATCGAGATCCGCCGGGATGTCGTTACGATAATCCCCGGGCAGCCGCTCCGGCGGCAGCCGCACCTTGGCCGCGAGCCGCTCGATGTCGTCGCCCTCTCGCAGCCGGGTCCCGGCGAGGAGCTCGAACAGCACCGACCCCACGCTGTAGATGTCGGCCCGGTGATCCAGGGGCTCGCACAGGCACTGCTCCGGGGCCATGTACGCCACCTTGCCGATGACCACCCCGGTCTCCGTCTTGCCCACCGCAGTGGCGTGCTTGGCCAGGCCGAAGTCGATGAGCTTGACCAGGCCCTCGTAGGAAACCAGCACATTGGTGGGGCTGACGTCGCGGTGGATCAGGCCGATCCCACCGTCGGGGAGCTTGACCCGGTGGGCGTACCCCAAGGCGTCTGCGAGCTCCCGGGCGATAAAGAGCGCCACCTCCACCGGAATGCGGATTCCGTCCTCCCGGGCCCGATCGATGATGCGGCGGCAGTCCTTGCCGATCACGTACTCCATGGCCATGTAGAAGCAGTCATCCGCCTTGCCTACGTCGTAGACGGTTGCGAGATTCGCGTGGCTCAGCTGCGCCGCCAGTCGGGCCTCGGCCAGGAAGCGATCCACGTAGGACTTCTCGGCCGCCAGCTCCGGCCGGAGCATCTTCAACGCGCACACCTTGGTCAGGCCGGGGAGCGTCTCACTGCTCGCCAGGTGCAGCTCGCCCATGCCCCCGCGCGCGATGGTGCGCAGCAGCTTGTAGCGGCCGAACTTCCGGTGCAGCGAGGCCACGGTGCTGACGTCCCGGGGATCGCCGTGGATGGACCGGTCCAACGCCTCGGCCATGTCCGCCGTGTCACTGTACCGGCGGTTCGGGTCCGGCTCCATGGCCCGCGCCAGCGTGCGATCCAGGGCCATGGTGATCTGCCCGTCGGGCCGCACCCGGGACGCACGACGCGGCGGCTGGCCCAGCCTCAGGGTGGGATCCGCCTGGGCGCCTTCCCAGGGCAGCTGGCCGGTGAGCGCCTCGAACAGCACGGCCCCCACGGCGAACAGATCGGCGCGGTGATCCACCGAGGCCACCGGCTGCAGCAGCTCCGGCGCCGCGTAGCTCGCGGGGGTGCCGGACAGCGTCTGCCGGGACTGCGTCTTCTCCTCGAGGCCGCGCATGAGCTGCCCGAGCCCGAAGCCGAGCAGCTTCACCGCCGGCGTCCCGGAGGAGAGATCCACCATGAGGTAGTGGGGGGCCAGCTCCGTGTGCAGAATCCCGCGGCGGTGGGCTTCCCCCAGGCCTTGGAGGATCTGGAGGCCGATGCCCACCACCTCCTCCGGGGTCAGCGGGCCGTCCTCGGCGAGAATCCGCCGGAGGTCGCGCCCCTCGGCGAACTCCATGGCGAGGTAGACGTAGCCCCGCTCGTCGGTGCCGAAATCGCTGATCTTGACGCAGTTGGGATGCTCGATCTGGGTGGCGACGCGCGCGACCCGCTGGAAGCGCGCCACGTTCTTTTCCCCGGGGTCCGAGCCGATGCGGGCCACCTTGAGCGCGACCTCCTTGTGGATGAGCACGTGCTCGGCCCGGTAGACGTCGGCCCGACCGGTGGCGTCCAACCGCTCCTTGATCAGGAACCGCTGCCCGATGACCTCGCCGAGGAGGGAAGCGGTGGGGCGACTGTCTGAGGCGAGACGATCGCTATTCGTCATGTAGATCCCATTCGGCAGCCGTACACAGAGGCATGAGCAAAGACCGCTCCTATGCTTTTACCCAGGTCAGACCCCCGGGTCCCCAGATAATAGACGATCTCCGCTGGGCCCGCCAAACTTTGTTCCGGGGGAACCCCGGGCGCTGTCGCGGCGGCGCAGCGATGCAACTGCCCGGGACTGCACGGAGACTCCACAGGACAGCATCAGCGCGGCTACGCAGGGCAGGCCTTGGATGCATACTTGCCAGACGCGGGCACTTTCGTATAGTGGTATGACCTAATCGAAACAGTCCGACTCTCGCGGAAGATCATGAGAAACGCTAAATCCAACCGCCCCCTCAACCGACGCGAGCGGGAACGTGCGCGGCACCGACAAGAGATCCTGGACGCCTCCTGCCAGGTTTTTTCGTCCAAGGGCTACCGCAGCACGACCATCGCCGACATCTCGAAACGCTCCGAGTTCTCCATCGCCTCGATCTACAAGCACTTCGAGAGCAAGGAAGACATCTATCACTCGCTGATCGAAGACACCCTCGAGATGTGCTACGCCAAGCTGGAGCAAGCGGTCCGCGGCATCGACAGCCCCCTGGCGCAGATCCGCAAGTCCATCGACACCATCGTGGATCTGTTCCAGGACAACCGCGCGTTCCTCGAGTTTCTCGTGGCAGAATACCGTCCCCGGGCCGACCTGGAGGACAACTCCCTGGCGCGCAAGTCGATGGATTCCTATCGTCGTTTCCTGGAGTTCTTTGCCGACCGCTTCGCCGCCGCCATCGAGCGCAAAGAGGTCGCGGACTTCGAGCCGATCTACCTCTCCATCGGCCTGCTCGGCAACATCTTCACCTTCGCGTCCTACTGGATCTACTTCGATGCCCTCGACCTGTCCGTTGTGCAGCGCAGCCTGATCACCGAC
Organism: bacterium; assembly: GCA_043825095.1. Taxonomy (GTDB): domain Bacteria; phylum Myxococcota_A; class Polyangia; order HGW-17; family JAJRWW01; genus JBDRSE01. The sequence continues at coordinate 2,855 of JBDRSE010000003.1, read as the reverse complement.
ATCTTCTTCTCGAAGATCGCGTTGTAGACAGCTTCATTGGAGGCCCCGGGACGCCGCTGTACGCAGGCCGGAGGCCGGTGCGCTACCCACGAACAGCGATGCGGACAGAGTGACTGGCAGGCCGCGGGCGCGGCCGCTGGGGAGAAGCTACAGGTCCTGCGCGTGCAGGCCCTGCTCACGGATGTAATCGTTGAGCTTGATCGCTACGTCTTCGGTGAAGCGGACCTTGCCCCGGGCGATCTCGCGCAGGGCGGTCACAGCGGGCTTGTTGTCGCACTTCACCAGGGGCTGATAGCCCTTCTGGAGCTGTCGGGCGCGCAGGGCGCCGAGGACCACCAGGGCAAAACGGTTGGGTTGATGCTCGAGACAATCTTCTACGGTTACTCTAGCCACGGGTACACTCCGCTCCCGGTGAATACCGGAGCAGGTCCAATACTTCGTGAGGGTCGGGTTGTCAAGGATCGAGAATGAAACGCGCTGCGTGACTTGCGCCTTCGACAATGTCCAGGTAGGTTCTTAAGTATCGCTCCAGCGTGAGGTGTCTGACTATGAATACCTATTATATTCCCTTGGTCACCAGCGTCGTAGTCCTGCTTGCCGCAGGCGGCTGCAAAGAGAAAACGTCCAAGAAGGCCGGCCCGGATCAGGGCATCAAGGAGATCCAGAAGTCCGGGGCCTTGCTCAAGGCAGACGCCGACGACCTGCTCAAGCGCCGCGGCAAGCTCCAGGACAACCGCCGCGAGATCGAAGCCGCACGCAAGGCCATCGAAGCCAAGCGGGCCACCCTGGCCAAGGACGACATCCAGGGCCACGCCAAATTGGCCAAGGAGGAGCTGGACCTCAAAGACCGGGAGCAAAAGCTCCGCAAGCAAGAGGACAAGGTAAACGGCAAGCTGCTCAACGCGCTCCGCCGGCAGGAGCAGTTCTACGTGAGGGCGGCCGCGGTGCTCCAATCCCGGGGCGGTGGTGATGCCAGCTCCAACATCCGGTCCCGGGAGCACGGCGTGGCGCTCCGCGAAAACGCGGTCGCCAGGCGGGAGAAGGCCGTAGCCGGCCGGGAGAAGGCGCTCAACGATCAATACCGGAAGATCGTCGAGTACAAGGCCAAGAAATGCGCCACCACCACGTCCGTGTTCACCACCTTGACGGCGCCGTCCATCCCCGCCGGGGGCGGCGGCGCCGGCTACTCAAAGGCCGACGCCAAGAACGCCTACGCCAAGGCAATGGCCACCATGGCGGGCAAGGGCATTCTGATCTCGGACCTGCCCTCCGGCTTCGCCAAGCTCATCAGCAGCATCAAGAAGTCCATCGGGGCAAAAGAGTACGCCCGGGCAAAAATCGGCGCGGATCAGCTCCGGGCCACGCTGCGCTCGATCACGATCGACCGCGGATTCGTGGGCGCCAAGATGGGCCGGCTCGCGGGGTACATCCGGCGCAAGAAGCTCTCCGACGCCAAGCGCGCTCAGGTCAACAAGCTCTTCGTGCAGGTCACCACGGCCTACAACGACGGCCGCTTCGGCTCAGCGAACCGCAAGATCAACAAGATCTACGGGGTCATCCGGTAGCGAGCGCGTGATGGGTCCGGAACTGCTGCTGCTGTTGACCGCGCCGGGTGGGCCGGTCGACGCGACTCACGTCGCGGCGCCGACCTTGCCTTCCTATGGCAGCTTGTTGCTGAAAACGATCCTGGCGCTGATCCTGGTGATCGCCCTCGCCTGGATCTTCCTGCGGTGGGGGTTGCGCCGGCTGATCCCTGGGTCGCGCCCCTCGCCAGACATGCGCGTCATCGCGCGGATGCCGGTGGACGGCCGTCGCTCGCTGCTGGTGGTGGAGGCCTACGGCCACTACCTGCTGCTGGGCGTGACCGAAGGCGGCATCACATTGCTCCGGGAGCTGACAGCCGAGGAGATCGCCGCGGCAGAGCGAAAGCGAGCCACTGCCCCTGGTAAGAGCTTCGCCGAGGTGCTGCGGGAGAAGCTGCGTCCCACCGCAGCGCCTCCGGAGCCCCTGGTCCCCCTGCCCAGAGAGCCTCCCCAACCAGAGCCGCGCGACAAGGAGGAAGGTGATGGATAGAGGCCACTTCGCGAATTCCCTGGCGGTGCTCCTGCCGCTGCCCGCCCTGGCCCCGGCCGGCGATCGGCTGCTGGACAGCCCCACCCTGATCGTCATCGCCCTGGCGGCGCTCTCCCTGCTCGGATTCGCGATGGTGATGCTCACGAGCTTCGTGAAGATCGCCGTGGTGCTTTCGGTTCTGCGCTCGGCCATCGGCACGCCGCAGATTCCCCCCACGATGGTGGTCACCGGCCTGGCGCTCGTGCTGTCGGCCTTCATCATGTCCCCGGTGGTTCATCAGACGGTGCGGATCGCAAAACCCGAGCTGGAGCAGATCCGGCAGGCCGGCAGCGCGACCCAGCAGGTGGAGCGCTTCCTGGACGCGGGGAAGCGCGCCGCCTCGCCGTTGCGCGCCTTTCTGGTCAAGCACGCCCATGCCCGGGACCGCGCGACGTTCCTGTCCCTTTCGCGGCGGCTCCACGAGCCACAGGATCGCGCGACCATCAAGAGCGACGACTTCCTCGTCCTGGTGCCGGCCTTTCTCACCTCCGAGCTCAAGGAGGCGTTTCTGATCGGGTTCTTCCTGTTCGTGCCGTTCCTGGTGATCGACCTCGTGGTGTCGAACATCCTGCTCGCCCTCGGGATGCACATGCTCGCGCCGACGACGATCTCCCTGCCCTTCAAGTTCCTGCTGTTCGTGTTGGTGGACGGCTGGCACCTACTCACCCGCGGCCTCCTCGCGGGGTATCAATGAGGGGAACCGTTCACGTGGTAGGCGGCACAGCGCCCCCGCGCGCAGCGCG
>JBDRSE010000002.1:0-17172 GCA_043825095.1 bacterium | reverse complement strand
TTCTGCAACGGGGACGTGTGCTCCGAGTGCGAGGGGGACGGGGACTGTCCGGGCAACGAAACCTGCGAGGACGACACGGGCGGGGTCGGGTACTTCGTGTGCGAGGCGACCACGCTGGGCGCGCTGGGGGATGCTTGCACGGCCGGCACCGAGTGCCAGTCGGGATTCTGCAACGGGGACGTGTGCTCCGAGTGCGAGGGGGACGGGGACTGTCCGGGCAACGAAACCTGCGTGGATGACATGGGCGGGGTCGGGTACTTCGTGTGTCAGGGCGGCAACCTGGGCGCGCTGGGGGATGCCTGCACCGACGGCGCGGAGTGCCAGTCGGCGTTCTGCAACGGGGACGTGTGCTCCGAGTGCGAGGGGGATGGGGACTGCGCTGGGGGCGGGACCTGCGTGGACGACACGGGCGGGGTGGGGTACTTCGTGTGCCAGGGCGGTTCCGGGCTCCTCGGTGACACGTGCAACGACGGCGCGGAGTGCGTGTCGGGCTACTGCTTCAATCCTCCGGGTCCCGGCCCGCACATCTGCTCCGAGTGCGAGGTGGACGGCGACTGCTCAGGGACGATGACCTGCAACTTCACCGCCGGCGATGCCTACGCCGTCTGCGGCGGCAGCGCCGCCCTGGGGGACGCCTGCGCCACGGGCGCGGATTGCCAGTCGGGGTTCTGCAACGGGAGCGTGTGCTCCGAGTGTGAAGGGGACGGGGACTGCACCGGCGGCGGCACCTGCACCGACGACACGGGCGGGGTGGGGTACTTCGTGTGCGCGGGCGGGCTCGGGGACGTGTGCACCACCGGCACCGACTGCAACTCCGGTTTCTGCTACGACCCTGTCTGGCCCGGCGACAACCTGTGCTCCGAGTGCGAGGTGGACGGCGACTGCACTGGCGGCCAGACCTGCGACATGGGCTGGGGGGACGACTACGCCAGCTGCGGCTGAGGAGCTATTCAGAAGGGAATTATGGGGATGGGGCTCGAATTCGCTACGCGAATCCAGAGCTCGCTTCCCCGAGCTGGCATGGGCGGCTGGACGCGGGTTTTTCGACTGCCGACCCCGACCGAATTGAGCTGTTGGCCGGCGTGGATCTCGTATTGATCTTGTATTGATCTCTTCGCTATCAGAGTCTAGGGTCAGGCCGTGTCCTCCGAGCGCAGAGAGTCCGAGGTATTCGCCACGCTGAAGACGTGGGTCGTCTCGGTGTCCCTGCTGGCCTCCATCGCAGCGGTGCTCTACTTCGCCGTGTACCTGGTGGACTTCTTCGTCATCGCGAACCGCAAGGGGGTCGGGTTCTTCGGGATCTTCACCGACGTCCACGCCGGCGACGCTGCGAACGTGGTGGGCGGCATGGCCGAGGTGCTGGCGGCCATCCTCGGCATCATCATCACGGTCGCCTCCATTATCGTGCAGTTGGCCGCCACGCGGTACACGCCGCGCATCACCGACATGTTCTTCAAGGACAAGATCAACCTGTCCGTGATCGCCTACTACATCATCACGGCGGTGTTCTGCATCTGGGTGACCTTCTCCATCCGCACCGGCGGCGCCGGGGGCGAGCACCGGTTCGTGCCGGTGCTGGGCGTGATTCTGAACTCGATCCTCATGACGGTGGCGCTGCTGCTGATGGCGCCCTACTTCACCTACGTGTTCCACTTCCTCCAGCCGGAGAACGTGGTGACCCGGATCCGGGAGATGACCATCGATCGCGTGGCGAGCGTGGACGGCCACGCAGACCAGATCGTGGACCAGCAGGAGCTGGTGCTCGAAGGGGCGGAGCAGCTCGCGGACGTGGCGCTGAACACGATCCAGAACAAGGACAAGATCATCGCCTCCCGCTCGGTGGACGCGCTCCGGGAGCTGTGCGTGGAGTATCTCGCCAAGAAGGAGGGGCTGCCCGAGGCGTGGTTCCTAATCGGCGCGAAGATCGGCGCCAACCCCGACTTCGTGGCGGTCACCGAGGACAAGCGGGCCGAGATGTCCCGGCAGCGCACCTGGCTGGAGTACAAGATCCTGCGGCAGTACCAGCTCATCTACGCCGAGGCGCTGAACCGGATGCGGGACATCAACTACCTGGTGGCCATCGACACCCGGTACATCGGCGAGGCGGCGATCAAGTTGCAGGACCGCGAGGTCCTCGGGCTCACCATCAAGTTCTTCAACACCTATATGCGGGCGACCCTGAACGCCCGGGACATCCGCACCGCCTACAACATCCTGAACCAGTACCGGATCCTGACCGAGAAGATGATCCAGGCCGGCATGACCGACCTGGTCGAAGAGGTGGGCAACTACTTCAAGTACTACGGTCAGCTCGCCTTCGGCATGAAGCTCAGCTTCGTCACCGAGTGCGTGGCCTACGATCTCTGCACGCTGGTGGAGCTGGCGCACGACGTGTCCAAACCGGCCATGAAGACGCTCCTGAAGATCCTGCTCGAGGTGGACAAGGAGGCCGAGGCCGAGGTGCAGGAGACCTCGCTGCGCGGCGTTCGCAAGGCCCAGATCAAGCTGGCCACCTTTTTCCTGCTGCGGGACCAGGAGGAGTTCGCCCGGCAGATCTACCGGGACATGCAGGACGAGCGACCGGACCGTCTCCGCTCCATCCGCGCGGAGCTGCTGGCCATCGACTCCAAGGACTTCTGGGAGATCATCGACCGCGGCGAGAACTTCGACTATCTCGTGCCGGAACGCAAAGAGAAGATCCACGTGTTCTTCGGCTGGTTTCCCAAGGAGAAAATGGAGTAAGCACCGCGACGATTTTTTCGTGCACGAACCTGTCTGAATAGGTACACTACAGCGGTTTTTGATCAGGGGTTTCGATGTTCGAAGACGAACGCAACGAGGACGCTCCGCAAATTCTGATCGTTGACGACGAGAAGGTCATCCGCGACATTCTCAGCGATTTTCTAACCATGGAGGGCTTTCTGGTCCGGAGCGTCGAGGACGGCGTCCAGGCCATGAAGGAGCTGCAGCGGCGGAACTACAACCTCATCATCACCGATCTGAAGATGCCGAACATGGGGGGGCTCGAGCTCCTCGAGGAGATTCGGCGGCGCAAGCTCGACCTGCTGACAGTGATCATGACCGGGTTCGGCACCGTGGAGACGGCCATCGCGGCCATGAAGAAGGGCGCCTACGACTACATCCTCAAGCCCTTCAAGGTCGAGGAGGTCATCCACATCGTGGAGCGCGGCCTCGCGCGGCAGCGCATCGAGCAGGAGAACACCCACCTCCGGGAGCTGCTGGGACTGTACCGAATCTCCGAGGCGGTGGGCTCCAGCCTGGACCTCGACGACATCCTGGACATGATCATGGAGGTCACGCTCAAGGAGTCCGGGGCCGACGTGGCCACGCTGCACATCGACCTCAAGGGCGGGACCGACTTCACCGAGACGCTCCGGACCGACATCTCGCGGCAGGCCGGCGAGGAGGACATCGGGGAGCTCCGGTACGACCAGATCATGGAGGTGTTCCAGCAGCAGCGGCCTCTGCTGGTGCACGGCTCCAAGGTTCGGACCTACTTCTCCCGAGCCCCCGGGGGGGGCAACCTCGCCTCGTTCACGTCCATCCCGCTCCGGGTGCGGGACCGCATCATCGGCATGCTGAACGCCTACAGCTTCACGCGGGGTAAGCGGTTCAACGAGGGCTCGCGCAAGCTGCTGAGCGTGCTCGGCGCCCGGGCGGCGATCTCCATCGACAACGCCCAGCTGCTCCGGACGCTGCGACGGGCCAATGAAGACCTGATGATGGCCAACCGGGACCTGCAGGAGAACTTCCTGCAGACGATCCAGGGGTTCGTCTCCGCGCTGGAGGAGAACGATCGGTACACCAGCGGCCACTCGGAGCGGGTGGCTGTCTACACGCGGCTCATCGCCTCTGGCATGGGGCAGTCCGAGGAGGACGTGGAGCTGGCGGTCCAGTCGGGCCTGCTCCACGACATCGGCAAGATCGGGATCCACTACGAGAAGCTCAACAAGCCCGGGAAGCTGACCCGGGAAGAGATCGACATGTTCCGGCAGCACCCGGTGAAGGGGAAGAAGATCCTCGAGCCGATCCCGTTCATGAGCGCGCTGATCCCGGGCACCTACTGTCACCACGAGGCGTTTGACGGCAGCGGCTATCCGCAGGGCTTGGCCGGCGAGGACATTCCGCTGCTCGGCCGGATCATCGCCGTGGGTGACACCTATGACGCCATGACCTCTGACCGCGCCTATCGACGGGCGCTGCCGCACCAGGCGGCGGTGGACGAGCTGGTCGCCTGCAGCGGTACGCAGTTCGACAAGGAGCTCGTCGAGATCTTCGTCAGGAAGATCGAAATCTATCGCGACGATCGACTCGCCGAAGGCAAGGAGATTCCGCAGTAGCGCGCCTCGGTCTCTATTGACCGTTTCCACAAAAGCAGTAGGCTGGGTGCCATGGTGGGAGATCGCGTTCTCTACTTCGATGGTGACGTTGCGGCGACGCGGGTGGCGAAACGCGCGTTGGTGGCGTCGGGGTGCGATGTGACCACGGTCGCGCGGGCGGCCGAGCTCAGCGCGGAGGACCTGTCTGGGTATGCAGTCGTGGTGCTCGCGGTGGACGGCGCCGAGGGCGGCGCGACCGCGCTGATGGACCTGATCGACGGCGCGGCGGAGCTGTTTCCGAAGACGCGGCTGCTGCTCCAGGTCCGGGAGAGCTCGGAGCTGTGCGTCGAGTGGATGTCGCGCAAGCCGCACCTGTGTCACGTGCAGGCCAAGTGGGGGGCCTCCCTGGACAGCGCCGAGCTGGTCGCCACCACGGCCAAGCTCTTGCGGCGGGACCTGTTCGGTCTGGAAAAGTACCTGCCCTGGGGGGCGGCGCGGCATCGGTTGATCGTGAGCGACTCCCGGGACAAGGCCCGGTACGTGCGGGAGGTGTCGGCGCTCGCCACGCGCCTGGGATGCTCCGAGCGGATCGTCGAGCTCGTCGAGGTCGTGGTGGACGAGCTGTCCACCAACGCGATCTTCAACGCGCCGCGGGACGACGCCGGGAAGCCGCGGCACGCGCACCGGAACCGTCGGGAGGCCGTGGTGCTGCAGGAGCATGAGCGGGCGGAGCTCACCTACGCCTTCGACGGCACCTACTTCGCCGTGGCCCTGCGGGATCCCTTCGGTGCCCTGAGCCGGGAGACGGTGGTCAGCTACCTCCATCGGTGTCTCAAGCAGACACCGGACCAGCTGCCGGGAGCCGGCGGTGCGGGAATGGGGCTGTTCCGCACCTACCGGGCGCTGTCGAAGCTCGTCATCAACATTCGCCCGGGGGCGCTGACCGAGGTCATCGGGTTGATCGACCTCCGCCTCTCCATCAAGCAGTTCAAGCAGCAGCCGAAGTCGCTGCATCTCTTTGTCGAGGAGCCTGAGGCTTGAGTCACACCGGACCTCCCTACGAGAACGAAATCTTTGCCGTGGAGCGCCACGAGGTGGGGGGTGTCAAACACCTGCATCTGGCCGGCATCATCGACGAGTTCGCCGACCTGTCGTTCCTGGCCCATCTGCAGGGTCGCGTGCTCGTGCACCTCGAGGAGGTGCGGCGCATCAACTCCTACGGCGTGCGGATCTGGATCGACGGGGTCCGGTCGATCCCGGCGGAGGCGGAGGTGATCTTCCGCCAGGTGCCGGTCCCGCTCGTGGAGCAGATGAACATGGTCAACGGCTTCTTCGGGCGAGGGAAGGTGGAGAGCTTCGTGGCTCCGATGGTTTGCCGCGCCTGCGGTCAGACCCAAAAGGTCCTGTTCGACGTTTCCGATTGCGTCGCAGCTGAGGCGCAGCCCCTGGAGGCGCGCTGCTCTGCGTGCGATGGAGAGCTGGAGCTCGATGACATCGAGGAGCAGTATCTGGCGTTCCTCAGGGACTTTTGAAAATTTTGAAAAGCCGGCTGGAAGGCTCGGATTACTCGACGTTCAGCGAGTTGCATTCTGCCTTACGGAAAAATATTGCAACTATCTGAAAAACTGATAATGCTTGGGTAGGCAAACACGGGCAATTCCCGATGAATATTATCAAGGTTCGCTTTCGTAGCAAGGCAGAGTTCCACAAGCATTACAATGAGGAGCTCAACAATGGTGGTCTGTTCTGTCCGACCACCACTGAGCACGAGCAGGGCGATGAGGTCGTCGTGGAGCTCAATGTGGAAGGCCTGCCCAACAAGGTCATGATTCGCGGCCTCGTGGTCTGGTGGCGGCCTGCGCTGCCCAGGCTGCGTGTGCGCGCGGGGGCGATGGTCGAGTTCTCGACCGAGGAGGCGGCCAAGCGCAACTTCGTGCTGGAGGTCTTTTCCGGGACCCGGTTGGGCGCGAAGCGCCGTCGTCACACGCGGCTGCCGATCCACATCCCGGTGCGGTGGCGGCCGTCCAACTCTGCGGAGATGCGGGAGGCCGGAATCTCCGAGATCAGTGTTGGAGGCGCGCTGCTGAAGACCGACGAAGCCCTGACGCTCGGCGACGAGGTGATCATCGAGATGACCACTCCCGGCGGCAGCGCCCCGATCTCCATTGCCGGCAAGGTGACCTACCGCACCGACGGCGACGGTAGCGGCATCAAGTTCCTCTACCGGGACGGCGGAGGCTCTCGCCGTATCCGCGAGGTCATCCGCCGCATCAAGATGTACGGCTGATTCCCTCCGCGCCCGTTCCCAGTCACCAAAGATGCTTGCCTAACCTCAGGTGATCGTAGACGCTACTGTGTGGTGCACGTGCACGATCCTGGATCTCTGTGATGACCTCTAGAGTCCTCCCACCGCTGATCGCCCTCGCGGCGCTACTCACGGCCCAGACCCAGGTCGACGGGCGCCGGCTCCAGCGTCGGGGCGCGACCGGGATCCACGTGGTGTACGCCTGGCAGGAGCGGGTCGACCAGATCCCCATCCAGCACGAGGTCCATCTCTACGGCAACGGCTACATGCGGTATGCCCAACGGGCCGGCGCCGGGGCGGTCCAGGAGACGACCCTGCCCAGCGACAAGCCCTTCGTGCTCGACCTGGTGGAGCAGTTTCGTGCCGCGCGGGCAGCAAAGCAGCTGGTGCCGCCCTGCGGAGCCCCCCAGGGCGGCACGCTCACGGTCCGCCTGGGCCGTCGTCCACTCCGCCTGGATCTCACCCGGACGCAGCTCTGGAATCGTTTCGGCGGCCTCGTTCGCAAGATCATCGCTCGGGTCGTCGGCGCTGTTCCGCAGCCGCTGGAGGCGGACTGCCAACCCCTGCGCCTGCGCGTCGACCCGAGCCGACTGACGCAGCCGCGTCGCCTCGAGAAGCTCGGGACCCGGGCTGAAGAGCAGCAGCTTCTTCTGCGCTACGGGGCGGCGCAATCGGGTGAGGAGCGGCTCGAGGTGCTCGCCTCCCTGGCGCTGATCCGGGACGGGGATCGGTTCTTTCGCTGGGAGCTTCTCCGGCGGCATCCCGGCTCGGTGGCGGCCCGCAGGCTGGTGCGGCGGCACGCCAGCGAGCTCGTGCGGGGCGTCCGCGACGAGGCCGAGGCGCGGGAGCTGCTGGGCACCCTCGGACAGCTCAGCGGCCCAGAGGGGCGGCATCATCGCGCGGTGCTGCAGCTGTTCACCGGCCAGACCGCCGAGGCGTCCCGCAATCTGCATGCCTTCCACACGTCCTTGAATCAGCTCGGGACGGCGCGGCGGGTGGTGGGGCAGGTGGGGGAGTTTCAGACGGCCCAGGTGGACGCGCGGCGCATCCGTCCGCCCTGGGGCCGAATCCGACGCGCCTTCCCGCGACAGTTCCTGTTTTGGTTGCGGCTGGCCCAGCCGGTGTGGGTCGGCGATCCGGACCAGGCGCCGCCGCTGGCGCTCGCGCTCTACCGCCGAGCGCTGCGCTTCGGTGTGCTGAGCGCCCTGAACCCGAGCGTGCGCGCCGGGTCCGGGGGGGCGCAGACGGTGCGCGCGGCCCGGGCCCTGGTGCGGAGTCACTACGCCCGGCTGTCGCGCGGGCGCTGGGATCGGCTGCCCTACGCGTACCGCCAGGATCTACTGTCAGTGTCAGGCTATGTGCGTCGGTTTCCGACCTCGTTCCCCAAGGAGTGGATCGAGAAAAACCTGGACGATCGCCCGCGCACCGTGTGCCGCATGGTCCGCATGGCGTATCTGGTCGTGGCCGACCGATTCATCGAGCGCATGGTCGAGCTGCAGAAGGCCAAGGAGGGCCCGCTGCGGCTGGCCCAGGGGCGCTGCCTGGCGGAGCGAGAGCGGTGGGCGGGCGCGCGCAAGGCGTTCTCCAGAGCCGCGGAGCTCGGCGTGTCGGAGGCCCGGATTGCGCTCGCCGAGATGTCGCTCGATCAGGGGGACCTCGGCGGCGCGGAGCGTGTGCTGGAGGCGCTCGGCAACAAGTCGGCCGAGGCCCTGCGGATCGAGAGCCGACTGTGGCGCCTGCGAGATCGTCCGACCAAGGCGATCCGCGCCGCCGAGGCAGCCCAGCAGGCTGCTCCGGACGCGCGATCCCGCTACGCCGTGGGCCGTTCCTGGGAGCTGGTCGGGCGGCGGGACAAGGCGCGTGCCGCCTACTCGAACGGGCTGCGGGAGCCTTCGACCGCGGGCCTGCGCGCGCGACTCGCCCTGGCCAAGCTGGAGCTGGCGGCCGGGCAGCCCCGGGCGGCCCTGGACGCGGCCTGGCCGCTGACCCGGGCGGCGGAGCGCCGATTCCGTGCGAGCGGTCATGCGGCGGTCGCCATGGCCGCCGCGGGGATGAACATGGAGCAGCTGGTCGAGCTGCAGGTGGCGCGCGCGGCGTACCACGCCTGGGATGACCCCGCCGCGCTGGCTGAGGTGGCAGACATCCTGATCGCCCAAGGCCGAGGACTCGGCGTGGCCCTGAACGCGCTCCTGCGGGCCCGGGGCAAGCGGCCGCGGTGGTCCCGGCTGTTCGCGCTGTCGGCGTTCCTCTACGGCCAGCTGCGGCAGCTCCCACGGGCGATGCAGTCCATCACCGCGGCGCTGGACGTCCGCCCGGAGTATCCACCCTATCGCGCCATCGAGCAGGCGCTCGTCCGCCTGGGCGGGTCGGGATGACGGCGGACCAGCGGCAGCGCTCTCGGCCGATGCCCGTGGGCAAGCTCCTCGAGAGCCTGCTGGAGCGTCGTCACCTGTCGAAGCCGCTCCGGCTGTATCGCGTGCAGCGCCTCTGGCCCTCGCTGGTTGGAGAGCCGACCGCGGGACGGAGCCGGCCGACGTCCCTGAGACAGGGGGTGCTCTCCGTGGCGGTGGCGGACTCGACCTGGGTGCAGGAGCTCACCTATCTCAAGCAAGAGCTCCTCGAGAGGGTGCAGTCGGCGCTCTCGGCCCAGGCCGTCACGGCGCTCCGGTTCTACGTCCGTGCCGGGGCCGCGTCCGAAGCGCCGGCGGTCGACGCCGCGCCGCCGCCCGAGCCCGATCCGCTGCAGGCCCCCCTCGCGCCGGAGGTGGCTCAGGCCCTGGACGAGTTCGAAAGCTCGCTCGATTCCATCACTGATCCGGAGCTCCGGCGGTCGATCCGCCGGGCCTTCGTGTATCAGCTGCTTCGGGAGAAGTAGCTCGGCGCCCGCTTCCTGCGCAATCCGTGCGGTCGGATTGGATCCTACTGGCACGCTTTCTGAAGGAGCGCGGCGATGTCGTCGGCGTAGCTGTGGATGTCCTGGCGGGTCGGCCCCTCGACCATGACGCGGACCTTCATCTCCGTGCCGGAGTACCGGACCAGGACGCGGCCGTCGGCCCCGAGCTTCTGCTCCACGGCCGCGATGGCCGCCTGCACGTCCTTCAGCTCGTCCAGCGGCGGCTTCGCGGTCACGGGGAGGTTCTTGAGCACCTGGGGGTACCGGGTCATGACCTGTCGCAGCTCGGAGAGCGGGCGCCCCTCGCGCTTCATGACGGCCAGCACCTGGAGGGCGGCGATGATGCCGTCCCCGGTGGTCATGTGATCGAGGAAGATCAGGTGCCCGGACTGCTCGCCGCCGAAGTTGTACTCGCCGCCGCGCATGGTTTCCACCACGTAGCGGTCTCCCACCTGGGTGCGGAGCATCGTTCCTCCGGCCGCCTCCACGGCGCGCTCCAGGCCGATGTTGCTCATCACGGTCGTGACCAGGGTCTCGTGGGCCAGGGTGCCGGCCGCGATCATCCGGGTGGCGCAGATCGCCATGATCTCGTCACCGTCGACCACCTGGCCGGTTTCATCGGCGAACATCACGCGGTCGGCGTCTCCGTCCAGGGCGATGCCGAGGTCGGCGCGGTACACATTGACCGCCTGGCCCATGGACTCCGGGTACAGCGCGCCGGTGCGGTAGTTGATGTTTCGGCCGTCGGGCTCGTTGCCGATGGAGAAGACCTCGGCGCCGAGCTCGGAGAACACCAGAGGCGCCACCTTGTAAGCCGCGCCGTGGGCCGTGTCCACCACGAGCCGCATGCCCTCCAGGGTGAGGTCATTCGGGAAGGTCTGCTTGCAGAAGGCCACGTACCGGCCGATGGCGTCGTCGATGCGGCGCGCGCGCCCCACCCGATCGCCCGACGGTCGGTTGTCCATCAGCTTCGAGGAGCTCATGAGCCGCTCGATCTCGATTTCCTGATCGTCGGGGAGCTTGAACCCGTCCGCGGCGAAGATCTTGATGCCGTTGTCGGTGAAGGGGTTGTGGCTCGCGCTGATCACCAGGCCGGCGTCGGCCCGCATGGAGGAGGTGATGTGGGCGATGCCCGGCGTGGGCAGCGGGCCCACGATCATGACGTCGGCGCCCATGGACATGATCCCGGCGGCCAGCGCGTTCTCGAACATGTAGCAGGACAGCCGGGTGTCCTTCCCGATCACGATCCGGCCGGAGCGCGTCGTCCGCTTGGAGAACACCAGCGCCACGGCCTGACCGAGCCGGGTCGCCGTCTCCACGGTCATGGGTTCGAGGTTTGCTTTTCCACGCACCCCGTCGGTGCCAAAGATCTTTCTCATGCCATGTCCCTTGCTCTCTGAGTTCAGACGATGAGTCCGAGCACCCGTTCCGGAGTCAACGGGAGCTCGGTCACCGGTCGGCCCACCGCGCAGGCCACAGCGTTCGCAATGGCAGCTCCGCCAGGAATAAATGACGGCTCTCCGATGCCCCGGGCGCCGAAGGGGCCGTCGGGCTCTGGCTCCTCGAGCAGGGTCATTGTCACCCGCGGCGCGTCCACGGCGGTGGGGATGAGGTAGTCGGTGAGGTTGGGGTTTACCAGCCGCCCCTGGTCGAGCTTGAGCTCCTCCATCAGGGCCCAGCCCAGGGCCTGCACCACGCCCCCCTCCACCTGGCCTTCGATTGCCGCGGCGTGGATGATCCGACCCACGTCGTGTACCGCCGCAACATCGAGGACCTCGACCTTGCCGGTCCATGTGTCCACCCGGACCCGGGTCGCGTGTCCACCGAAGCTGTAGAACATGTACGCCTGGCCTTGGCCGGTGGCCGGGTCATAGGCGCGCGGCTCGCTGCGGTACCAACCGCAGGCCGCGGGGTTGATCCGCTCGGCGTACAGCTTCGCGGCGACCTTGGCGAAGGGGAGCAGGCCGTTTCCCTCGCCGGCAAAGCCCCCCGGTACGACGCGCACCGTGGCGACGTCGACGCCGAGCAACCCGGCCGCCAGGGGCAGGAGCCGCTCCAGGAGCTGATTCGCGGCGTCGCAGATGGCCTGACCGGCGACCAACGTGGCCCGGGAGGCCACGGTCGGGCCGGAGTCGGGCACTACAGCGGTGTCCACCTCTTGGATGTGGATTCGCTCTTCGTCCGCGCCCAGGGCGCTGGCGGCCATGGCCCGGGCGGCGGTGAGCGCTCCCTGGCCCATGTCGGTCACGCCGATGGCCAGCGTCACCGAGCCGTCGACCTGCACCTGCAGCAGGGCACCGCTGCGGTCGAGGGGCTGGCCGCCGTGGTGCAGGTTGCAGCCGTAGATGAACACCGCGATGCCGGTTCCGTGACGGAAGCGGCCGTTCTCCTCCACCGTGCACTGGGGGCCCTTGGCGGCCTCGGTCTCGGCCAGGGCGTCGAGCACACGACCGAATCGCTCGGGCTCGGCGATGGTTTCCCCGGTGGTCCACACGGCCCGGCCGCTCGTGAGCGCGTTCCGACGGCGGATCTCCAGCGGCCCGAGGTCCACCTCCCGCGCGAGGCGGTCCATCTGGCACTCGTGCGCCACGGTCACCTGGGGCGCGCCGAAGCCCCGGAAGGGCCCGCCGAAGAGGTTGTTCGTGTACAGCACCTTGGTCTCGACGCGGATCGCGTTCACTGCGTAGGGCCCGACGGCCGACGAGTTGGCGCGTTCCGCCACCACGGTGCTGAGGCCGACGTAGGCCCCCGCGTCCACGAGGATGTCGATGTCGACGCCCAAGATGCGCCCGGAGGTGTCGGCGTAGAGGCGGTGGTGCACGACCATGCGGTGCCGCTTGGTGGACGCCTGCACGTCGAGCTCCCGGGGGAGTATCAGCCGCACGGGCCGCCGGGTCCGAGTCGCCAGCAGCGCGGCGCAGGCGGCCACCTCGCTGGGGTAGTCCTCCTTGCCGCCGAAGCCGCCGCCCGTGGGCGTCTGCACGACGCGGACGGCGCTGATCGGCAGCTCCAGCAGCCGGGCCACGCTGCCGCGAACGTAGAAGGGGCACTGACACGACGCGTAGAGGGTGAGGCCGCCGGTGGGCTCGGGCACGGCCAGGCAGCCCTGGGTTTCGAGGTAGGCGTGCTCCTGGCCGCCGATGCGGTAGGTTTCGTCGATGACGATCTCGGCCGCCTCTCGCGCCGCGTCCAGCTCGCCGCGCTGCACGGCGAAGGTCTTGATCAGGTTCCCGCTCGGATGGACCTGGTGGACCCCTTCGTCCAAGGCGTGCTCGATGTCGTACAGGCCGGGCAGGGGTTCCACGTCGACCGTGATGGCCTCGAGCGCCGCGCGGCAGGCGGCGGGGGTCTCCGCCGCCACCACGGCCAGGCGCTCGCCGACCATCCGGATCTCGTCGGCGGCCAGCAGCGGCTGATCCGCGAAAATAATCCCGATGTGATTGCGATCCGCGAGGTCCGCGGCGGTGATCACGTCCACCACGCCGTCGATCTCCCGGGCCGGGGCGACATCGATGCGCCGGATGCGCGCCGGGGCCTGCGCGCTGGGCTTGATCGCCGCGTGCAGCATGCCGGGCACGGTCATGTCCCCGACGTACAGCTGCCTCCCGGTCGCCTTGGCCGCCGCGTCGGGCCGGCGTGACCGTCCGCCCACGCCGCTCATGGCTGCTCCTTGCCGGGGGTGGTGTTCGCCGCGTGACGAATGGCGGTGACCACCTTCGTGTAGCCGGTGCAGCGGCAGAGGTTCCCGGCGATGGCGTGTCGAATCGCCTCGTCCGTGGGCTCCCCGCCCCGATCCAGGAAGGCGCGAGCGCTCAGGACCAGCCCGGGGGTGCAGAAGCCGCACTGCACGGCGCCCACTGACACGAAGGCCTCCTGGAGCGGATCCAGCCCCCCCGCTTCGTCCCCCAGGCCTTCGATGGTGGTCACCTCCCGGCCCGCCGCGCTGCCCAGGATCATCAGGCAGCTGCAGATGGGGGCGCTGTCCACCAGCACCGTGCAGGCGCCACATTCGCCGCTGCCGCAGCCCTCCTTGGCGCCGGTCAGCCCGAGCTCGTCGCGCAGATAGTCCAGCAGGCGGCTCGTGGGGGCGGCGCTGGTCCTGTACACCGTGCCGTTGACCGTCAGCGTGATCTCTTTTGTCCGCGGGCTCATTCTTTCGTGCACTCCTGCAGGTGCTCACGGACGAGCGCCGCCACCAGGCGGCGCCGATATTCGGCGGTGGCCCGTGGGTCGTCGATTGGCTGCGATTCCGCGGCCGCCGCGGCCGCCGCGGTCCGACACAGCTCCTCGGTCAGGGGCTCCCCTAGGAGGAGGGTTTCGGCGCGCTGCGCCCGCAAACAGGTGGGCCCCACAGCGCCCAGCGCGATGCGGCATGACGCGACGGCGCCGCCCACGAGGTCCGTGACCCCGGCGACGGACACGTAGCTGCATGCCAGCGCGTTGCGGCCGCCGATCTTTCCGAAGCTCTGATGGAGCGTCCCCTTGCCGTTGACGTGAGGGACGCTGAAGGCCTCGAGCAGCTCGTCCGGCCGGCGAGTCGTGGCTCCGGGGCCGGTGAGGAAATCCCCGATGGGGAGCGAGCGGACCCCGCCGACGCTCCGGAGCATGACCCGCGCCTCCAGCGCAACCAGCGCACAGGCCGAGTCCGCCGCCGGCGAGGCGTTGCAGACGTTGCCCCCCACGGTGGCCATGTGCTGGATCTGCGCGGCGCCTACCAGGGAGGCCGCCCGGGCGAGGACCGGCAGCTCCCGGCAGACCGTCTCGTCCCGCTGCAGCTGCGCCATGGTGCAGGTGGCGCCGATCACCACCGCGTCTCCCGTGGGATGAATGCCGCCGAGGCCGACCGCGCAAAGATCCACCAGCACCGCGGGGCGCGTGGCACCCGAGCGCATCCGGACCATCAGGTCGGTTCCCCCGGCCAGTGGGTGGGCACCGGGCCCCTCGCCTGCCAGGATCGCGATGGCATCCTCGATGGATTTCGGCCGGTAGTACCTGGGTTCGCTCATTGGCCAGACGCTAGCACAAAGAGGATGTCGCCTCAATTCGATGGTACAATCGCGGCATGTTACCGTGGAGACGGAACCGGCCCAAGCTCCATTTCGCCAAAACCAGGGACGGATGGAGTCTCGCGCTCCACCGCTACCAACCGGAGCAGAAATCCCCCTGGGGGCCCGTCGTGCTCTGTCACGGGCTCACCGCGAACCGCTTCGACCTGGACGCGCCCGACGCCAAGATCAGCCTCGCACGGTACCTGTTCGAGCACGGGCACGACGTCTGGGTGGTGGAGCTGCGCGGGAGCGGCAAGTCGCGGCCGCCGGGCTGGCCCCTCCGCCGCCGCGTGGGCTTCGATTTCGACGACTATGTGCACCGGGACGTCCCGGCCATCATCCGCTACGTGCTGGACCACGCCGACACCCTGTGGCTCCACTGGGTGGGGCACTCCATGGGGGGGATGCTCGCCTACGCCGCCCTCGAGCACTACGATCAGCGCCTCTTCCGATCCGTCGTCACCATCGGCTCTCCGGCCTTCACCGCGGTGAAGCACCCGCTGGTGGATCGGCTCTACAAGCTCCGGTTCCTGCTGAAGGTGCTGCCCTGGCTGCCGAGCCGGTTTTTCGCGCAGCTCGGCTCCCTCGCCCCCCAGCTGGTGGGCAGCACCCTCGGGAGCATCGTGGCCAACCCCGACAACATGGACCCGAAACACATCCGCAGTCTGCTCCGGAACGCGATCGAAGACCTGCCCGCGTCGCTCCTGGAGCAGTTCGCCGAGTGGTACGGCGGCCCCCCGGGGTTCAAGCGGCACGACGGCCTGCTGGACTACTACGCGCAGATGAAGCGGATCGACGTGCCGATGCTCGTGATCGCGGGCGCCTGTGACATCCTCACGCCGGTGGCGGACCTCCGCTCCGTGTACGAGTCAATCGGCTCCAAGGACAAGAGCCTGCTCATCGTCGGCCGGGAGCAGGGCTTCAGCGCGGACTATGGTCACATCGACCTGATCCTCGGCACCGCCGCCCGCCGGGAGGTGTATCCGCACATCGCCGACTGGATCGAGGCGCACAAGTGAGCCCCGTCCTGGCCTTCATTCCGCGCCCGCTGGTCTACGTCGGCGCGGCGGTCGTGGCGCTCTGGATCGCCTTCCGCGTCGCCTGGTGGCTCCGCAAGCGGTGGATCCTCCGTCGGGAGCGGCGCGCTCCGGGGGTCGTCTGTCCCGCCTGCGGCTCCCGCAAGCTCGACGACTTCAGCGACCGCGAGAGCGGCTTCTGCCTGAAGTGCAAGCACGTCTGGGGCGTAAAGGTTCCTCGCTGACGCCTCACGAATGCCCGGCGAACGCCCCGCGAACGCCCCGCCGGCAGGGCGCATACCCGCTAAGGGACCTATGCGGCGGCGGCCAGAAGTGAAGCGTTGAGTTTTTCGCCGGCGCCGCCAGGCGCCGGTGCGAAAATTTCATCCCAGCACCCCGAGGGTGCCGATCCCGGCGGGTGCCCCGGTCTGGATCCCGGTCTGGCGGGATTTCGCGTACTTGGGCTCGGCGGCGCTTCTCGCCAGCGAATCGTGGTGTAAGATCTTCATCCTGCTCCTTCCGGGACTGACAAACAGTTCGACATCGAGCGTGGGGCGCGGGCGCGAGCGTCGGATGAAACCGCTGAGGCCGCCCCACCTTCTGAGAAGGTCCAGGCGTTACTTCGGTAGCTGGGCTCCGCTGGCCCGCGCGCTGTCCGACCAGCGGCGATTCGCGGGGCGAAGGTCCTCACGCAGCTGAGGTCGCCACGCTGCTCTGGACCAGCTAGAAAACAAGGACCCATTTTGACGCCTTGCTGCAGCCGGATGGTGAAGGTGTGGCGAAGCGTAGCCGGGGGATTAAACGCGATGATGCGGTTGCGATGTGTTAGGGACCGACCGGCGCTGGGATGACGTTTTCACACCAGCGGCTGTCGCTGTCGGTGAAACACACAACAATTCAGTAGCAGGGCTCGCGGCTTGGGCACCTCGTTGGGTAGGCGCCCCACCCCGAGGCCCAGACACAGCGAAGTCGCATCATGGCGTTGATGCCTTCGTCCGACCACGCCGTGCCGCCGGCTTGCAGCGCGCCTACCGGACTTGGTAGAAGAGAATGCGCACACCCCTGGCCGGCGCGGCCGTCAGGCGAGGGCGTGAACGCCCGGGCGTGCCCGCTTTCTTTCTTGGGACAAAAAGTCTCCTCCGCAGAATCTGGGGGTGACCGGCGCGCACAAACAGCGGTCGCGCACTCCAAAGGGGCGTCGCCCGCTCCCTGCGCGCCGCGGTTCTCGATGTCCGGAGCCTGTCAGCCCCCTGGGGGAGAAGGATGAACGTCGCACCACGATTCGCCGACGAGAAGCGCCGCCGAGCCCAAGTACGTGGAATCCCGAAAAACCGGGATCCGCACCGAGGTCCCTCCGCGGATCTGCACCCGCGGCCTGGGGCGCATACCCGGCGGGGTGCGCATTCCGTCTGCCCGACGGCTGAATCGTTTGGGTTTTCCCTGGCAGCGCCAGCCGTCGGTGTAAAATCTTCAGTCCTGGGCCCGTAGGCGCTTGGCCGCGCAGACGTCAGGCGATGGCGAGCGCTCGCCTATGCCCGCCTTCTTTCTGGCCGAGAAAACCGGTGCGTCC
>JBDRSE010000001.1:0-13225 GCA_043825095.1 bacterium | reverse complement strand
ACCTGGAAGCCCGGGGCCACGTCGAGGCCTCGGGCCCCGGCCACCACGAACTGGCCGTTCGGCAGGGCCGCCACGTCCGGCGCCATCGCGTTGCCCACCACCGGGGTGCCGTCGTGGGTGGTCTCCAGGATCTGGTCTGCGGCCATGATCGGCGTGCCGTCCACGTCGAAGGTCCGGAACAGGATGTCCATGTTGTTCACGCCGGTGTTGTTGTCCGAGGCCCAGGTGACATAGACGTTGCCGTCGGCCACGGCCAAGGTGGGGTCGACGTCGTTTTCGTCGGTGGTGTTGATCATGAAGGGCGGCAGCACCACCGCGCCGTCGCAGCCCAGGCGCAGCCCATACACGTCGAAGTAGCCCCGGGAGTCGGGTCGGTTGTAAACGATCCACACGGCCTCGCCGTCAAAGGCCGCCGCCACGTGGATCTGGGTGTCCGGCCCGTCCGGGTCCAGCTCGAAGACCGTGTCTTTCAACGGCGCCTCGCAGGGGTCGACGATCCCGCCGTCCGGCGCGGCGTCTCCCCCGGCGTCCTGTACTGTTGCGTCCAGAGCCGCATCGGGCTCGTCGGCGCCAGAATCAACGCAGCCGACCAGCAGCAGCGCCGTGACCGCCGGGATGCGCACGATTCGAGTCAAGGTGCTCCACATCGTCGATTCTCCGGTTGGGGACTGCAGGCCAGTCTAGGCCTGTTGCCCAGGGACTTCAACCTCGTCCATGCGCTCGAATCTAGACACCTGTAAAGCACATTTCCGCTATAACCGAGTCCGTGCACGCAGTGATCAACAGCGACCGGGTCGTGACGCCCGACGGGGTGATCCCGGCGTTTGTGCGGGTGGAGGACGGGGTGATCCGGAGCGTGACGCCGGAGCTCGATCCGCCGCCGGGACAGTATGCCGTGCTCGATGCCACCGGCCTGGTGCTGATGCCCGGGGGGGTGGATCTCCACACGCACCTGGAGCTGGAGGTCGGGGGCGTGCGCACGGCCGGGGACTGGGCGAGCGCGAGCCTCGCGGCGCTCTGGGGCGGAACCACCACCGTGGTGGACTTTGCCGAGCCCGGCCCGGACGGGTCGCTGCTGACAGGGCTGGCTCTTCAGCAGGAGCGCGCCGCCGGCGCGGTGGTGGACTTCGGGTTTCACATGACCGTCACCGACGCCTCGCCGCCGCGGCTGCACGAGCTGGAGGAGGTGGTGTCCCGGGGGCAGGCCAGCCTCAAGGTGTACACGGCGTACCCAGGCCGGCTGATGCTCGAACCGGACGCGTTGGAGCAGGTGTTTCGTCGCGCCGCCGCGCTGGGCGCCCGGGTGATGGTGCACTGCGAGGACGGGCACGCCATCCGGGAGAACATCCGGCAGGCCGTGGCCCGGGGAGAAACCGGTGCGATCCAGCACGCCCGGACCCGGCCTCCCGAGACCGAGGAGCGCGCGGTCAGGCAGGTGCTCGAGCTCGCGGCAAAGACCGGCGCCGCGGTCCACCTCGCCCACCTGTCCACGGCCGGCGCGGTGGCGGCCCTGCGCGAGGCGCGGGCCTCGGGCTTGCCGGTCACCGCCGAGACCTGCCCGCAGTACCTGTGGCTGGAGGAGTCCCGGCTGAGCTGGCCCGCGCCGGCCGGGCTGTGCCACGTCTGCTCTCCGCCCCTGCGCACGGCGCCCCACTTAGACGCCCTCTGGGACGGCCTGGCCGACGGCAGCATCGACGCAGTGTCCACGGACCACTGTCCCTTCCACTGGCACGGCGGCAAGGACCGCGGCCTGACCCCGAACGGCGAGGACTTCACCCGCACCCCCGGCGGCCTGCCCGGCGTGGAAACCCGGCTGCCGCTGGTGTTCGCCGGCGGCGTGGAGGCGCAGCGGTTCGGCCTCGGACGCTTCGTGGAGCTGGTCTCCAGCGGCCCGGCGCGGCTGGCCGGGCTCTACCCTCGCAAGGGGGTCATCGCTCCCGGGGCCGACGCGGACCTGGTCCTGTTCGACCCTGAGAACGGCACGGATCTCAATGCCGAGGTCTTGCACATGCAGGTGGATCACAGCCCGTATGAGGGGCTCTGGGCCCAGGGCCGGGTGGTGGCGGTCATGCGCCGCGGCGTGCTCGTGATCGCCGACGGCGAGGTGATCAACCCGCCTCCGCCCGGACGGTTGCTGCGCCGGGCTCCCGTCCGCCCCACCGACGAATCCAGGAGTCGACCATGAGCTTGCTTTTCACGAACGCGACCCTCGTCAACCTCGAGCCGGCAGCCGTGACCCCCCACGCGCAGCTGCGTTGCCGGGAGGGCCGGATCGCGGGGCTGGGCCGAGAGCTCGCGGCCGAGCCGGGGGAGGAGGTGGTGGATCTCGGCGGCGCGCTGCTGATGCCGGGCCTGGTGGTGGGTCACCACCACCTGTACTCGGCCCTGGCGCGCGGCATGCCCTTCTCCGGGGAGCCGCCGAAAGACTTCCACGACACGCTCAAGAAGATCTGGTGGAAGGTGGACTCGGCTCTGGACGAGGAGACCAACTACTGCTCCGCGCTGGCCGGGGCCCTGGACGCGGTGCGCTTCGGTGTCACGGGGATCATCGATCACCACGCCTCTCCGGGGGCGGTGGACGGCTCCCTGGACGCCATCGCCCGCGGCCTCGAAGAGGTGGGGCTGCGCGGCCTGCTCTGCTACGAGGTGTCGGATCGGGACGGCGCCGACGTGGCCCGGGCCGGGATCGCGGAGAACCGGCGCTTCCAGGCGGCGCGCGTCCAGGACCCGCTGCTGCGCGGCATGATCGGCGCCCACGCGTCCTTCACCATCGGCGACGACACGCTGGATCGGCTGGCCGAGCTGTGTCACGACAGCGGCGCCGGGATCCACATTCACCTGCTCGAGGACGCCGTGGACCGCTCCCTGTCCCTGGAGCGCTACGGCGCTGACCCGGTCCGCCGCCTCGCGGACCGGGAGCTGCTGCAGGAAAACGCCATCCTCTCCCACGGGGTGCACCTGACCCCGGACGAGGTGCTCAAGCTCCGGGAGGCGCGGGTGCTGTTCGCCCACAACGCGCGCTCCAACATGAACAACCGCGTCGGGGCCGCGGCAGTGTCCACGTTTGGCGAGCGGGTGGTGCTCGGCACCGACGGCATCGACGGCGACATCCTCGCCGAGGCCCGCTGCGCCATGTTCCGGGGCCGGGAGCACCGGCCGCCGGTGGACATGGGCCAGGTGGTGTCCATGCTGCGCGGCTCGGGCAAGGCGCTCGAGGAGTACTTCGGCTGCGCCGTCGGGGAGCTGGCCGTGGGCGCGGCCGCGGACCTCACCGTGCTGGACTATGATCCGCCCACGCCGCTCACGTCGGACAACCTGATCGGTCACCTCGCTTTCGGATGGGGCGCGCACCTGGTACGCTCCGTGATCGTGGCGGGCCGCTTCGTGTACCGGAACCGGCAGTTCACAACGGTGGACGCGGCGGCCCTGGCGGAGCGCACGCGGGCCGCCGCGACGGCGCTCTGGAGAAAGCTGGGTCAATGAGCAGTCATCAAGATGAGCGGCGGGACGGTGCGGCCTCCGACAGCGGACTCTCGTCCCGCCCCGGAGCCCTCGGCCTCATCGGGAACACGCCTCTGGTGGAGCTTCACCGCGTCAACCCCAACCCGAAGGTCAAGATCCTGGCCAAGCTCGAGAAGAACAACCCCGGCGGCTCGGTGAAGGACCGGATCGGGCTGTACATGATCGAGGCGGCCGAGGCCAGTGGAGAGCTCACACCCGGCAAGACGATCATCGAGCCCACGTCGGGTAACACGGGCATCGGCCTCGCCATGGTCGCCGCCATCAAGGGCTATCCCATCCTGCTGGCCATGAGCGAAGGGGTGTCCGTGGAGCGGCGCAAGATCCTGGCGGCCCTGGGGGCGGAGTTCCTGCTCACGCCGGCGGCCGAGGGCACCGACGGCGCCATCGAGCGGGCCTATGAGCTCGCTGACAGCGAGCCGGACAAGTACTTCCTGTGCGATCAGTTCAACAACCCGGCGAACGTCCTGGCGCACTACCACGGCACCGCCATGGAGATCTGGCAGCAGACCGAGGGGAGCCTCACCCACTTCGTGGCCACAATGGGCACCACGGGCACGCTCATCGGCAGCTCCAAGCGGTTCCGGGAGCTGGATCCGCGCATCCGCATCATCGGCGTGGAGCCCTACCTCGGACACAAGATCCAGGGGCTGAAGAACCTCAAGGAGGCCTACGTCCCGGGCATCTTCGACCTGTCGGCCATCGACGAGAAGATCAACATCGACGACGACGCGGCCTACGAGATGGCCCGACGCCTGGCCCGGGAGGAGGGCTTGGTGGTCGGCATGAGCTCGGGCGCCGCGGCCTTCGTGTCGTGCCGGCTCGCCGAGCAGCTCGAGTCGGGCGTCATCGTGACCATCCTGCCCGACGGCGGGGAGCGGTACCTGAGCACCACCCTGTTCGAGGTGGCCGAGCCCGAGGCCCCGGTGTCCCGGCTCAACTTCTTCAACACCCTCACCGGGAAGTACGAGCCCTTCGAGCCCCTCAACCCGGAGGGCCCGGTCACCATGTACTCCTGCGGCCCCACGGTGCACGCCCGGGCCCACCTCGGGCTGCTGCGGCGCATGATGGCCGACGACGTGGTCCGGCGCACCGTGGAGTACACCGGCTACCAGGTCCGGCACGTGGTGAGCATCACCGACCTGGACGACAACACCCTGGCCGCGGCGGAGCAGAGCGGCGAGCCCATGGCCGAGCTCTGCGCGCGGTACGAGGCCGCGTTCTACGAGGACGTGCAGGCCCTGGGCATCAAGGCCGCGGACGTGTACGTGAAATCCACCGACTCCATCGATGACATGATCTCCCTGACCGAGGAGCTGGTGCGCGGCGGGTTCGCCTACGAAAAGCTCCGGTCCGTGTACTTCAACATCGGCCGGGTGGACACCTACGGCGAGCTGTCGGGCAAGGACCTCGGAAAGATCAAGCTCGGCGCGACGGTGGACCTGGAGCGGTACGACAAGGACGACCCGCGGGACTTCACCCTGCTGCGGCGCGCCAACCTGAACGAGCTCCGCAAGGGGCTGGCCCGCAAGACCCGCTGGGGCAATGTGCGCCCGAGCTGGCACGTGCAGTGCAGCGCCATGGCCCGGGCGCAGCTCGGGGAGCGCTTCGACCTGCACACCGCGTCCGCGGACCTCATCTTCCCCCACAACGAGAACGAGATCGCCCAGAGCCGGGCCCTCACCGGGGAGTCCCAGGCGCGCTTCTGGCTCCACAGTGAGCTGGTGCTGCGCGGCGGCAAGAAGATGACCTACGCCGAGGGCACCTGCGTGACCCTGCCGGACCTGCTCGCGCAGGGGTACACGGCCCGGGAGGTCCGGTTCTTCCTGTTGCAGAGCCACTACCGTCAGCCGGTGCACCTCACCGACGAGCGCCTCGAGGCCAGCCGCACCACCCTGCGTCGGTTCGACGAGTGCATCCGGAACCTGCGCGCGGTGACCACCGACGTCGAGTGCGTCGACGAGTTGGACAGCTGGATCCTCGAGATGCGCGCCGGGTTCCGCAAGGCGATGCTCGAGGACCTGAACATCTCGGCCGCCCTGTCCCACGTGTTCCGGCTCGTGCGCCAGGCCAACTACCTCATGGGCCAGGGGAAGATCTGCGCCAAGCACGCCGAGGCCCTCCTCGCCGCCTTCGCCCGGGTGGATCAGGTGCTCGGGATCCTGCCCGCCGACGAAACAACGGCCGAGCTGCCGACGGACGTGCAGAGGCTCATCAACGCCCGGGAGACGGCCCGGCAGGGCGGCGACTTCGAGCAGGCCGACGGGATCCGCGATCAGCTCGTGGCCAAGGGCTACGTGGTCGAGGACCGCCCCGACGGCACCCGGGTTCGCCCCCGCAGCAACGGAGCGGCCTAGCACGTCTGGGCGCTCTCCCATGAAACGACGATCCAAAAAAGCGGGAACGCGGGGCAAGGAAAAGGGCCGGGGCTCGAGGCAGCACCTCCTCGATCGCGAGACTCGTCTCAGCCCCTTCCAGCGCCGCCGCCACCGCCTGCTGCTGGCCTATCCGGCGGACTATCGGGTCGGCATGTCCTCCCTCGGCCTGCTCACCCTGCACCGGGAGGTCTCATCCCGCGACGACTGGAGCGTGGAGCGGGTGTTTCTGCCTCCCAAGGGCGACCCACACCACACGCTCACCGCCCTGGAGACCGGTGACCCGGCCGCGCAGTTCGACGTGCTCGGCATCTCCGTGTCCCACGAGCTCGAGCTCGCCCACGTGGCCGAGCTGCTCCAGTCCCTGGGACTCCCACCCCGTCGCGTCGATCGCAGCACCGACACCCGCCACGGCCCGCTCGTGGTGATCGGCGGCCCGCTCACATCGATCAACCCCCGCCCCCTCGCCCCCCTGGCCGACCTGGTGATCGTGGGCGAGGCCGACGCGGCCATCCATCAGCTCTGTGACGCGGTGGAGCAGGGCGACGTAGACGAAGACGGAGGCCTCGGCGCCGACGGCTTCTGGTGGCCGGACACGGGAACGCCCCCACCCCCACCCGCTGTCGCCCCGCCCGAGCTCCTCCCGGCGCACTCGGCGCTTTGGTCCCCCGACGCCGAGCTCGGCGACATGTTCCTGGTGGAGGTGTCCCGAGGCTGCGACCGCGCGTGCGCCTTCTGCGCCACCAGCCGCGTGGCCGCGGGCCGCTGCCGCACCGTCCCCGCCTCCCGGATCCTCGACGTCGTCCCGGATCAGGCCCGCCGGGTCGGCCTGGTGGGCGC
The DNA here is from genome assembly GCA_043825095.1 of bacterium. GTDB lineage: Bacteria > Myxococcota_A > Polyangia > HGW-17 > JAJRWW01 > JBDRSE01. The sequence goes on along the minus strand of JBDRSE010000001.1, from coordinate 6,491 downwards.
CGCCGTGTCCGACCACCCCGAGCTCCTCCCCATCCTGACCTCGCTCGTCGAGTCGGGCCGCGAGGTGGGGGTGTCCAGCGTGCGCGTCGATCGACTCGACGAAACCCTGCTCGACCTGCTGCGCCGGGGCGGCCTGCGCACCCTGACCCTCGGCGCGGACGGCGCCTCCGAGCGCCTCCGCAAGACGCTCCGCAAGGGCGTCACCGAGGACGCCCTGCTGCGCGCCGCCGAGCTGGCGGCCACCACCGACCTGCGCCGGCTCAAGCTCTACCAGCTCGTGGGCCTGCCCGACGAGCAGGACGCCGACCTCGACGAGCTCGTCCGGCTCACCCTACGGCTCAGCCGGATCCTGCCCATCACCCTGGCCCTCTCCCCCTTCGTGCCCAAGCCCGGCACCCCCCTGGCCGACGCGGAGCAAGCCCCCATCAAGGAGCTCGAGCGTCGCCTCCGCCGCGTGCGCACCGGCCTCCGCGGCAAGGTCCGCCTCCAGCCCTCCAGCCCCCGCTGGGCCTGGGTCGAAGCCCGGATCGCCCGCGGCGACGAGCTCACCGGCGAGGCCATCCTCCGCGCCTGGGCCAGCGGCGCCCGCTACGCCGACTTCAGGCGCGAGCTGGGATCACTCCGCCATTGACTTACTCCGCCATTGGCTTACAATCCTGTTGTGAGGTTCGAGTGGGATCCCAAGAAAGAAGCGGCCAACCGCGAAAAGCACGGGATCGGATTCGATGAAGCTGTCGAGCTGCTGCGATCAGATACGGACTATCTGGAGATCTTCGATGAGGTACATTCAGATATCGAAGAGCGCTTCATTGCGATTGGACCCATCTCGCGGGGGCTTATCCTCGTCGTCTGGACGGAGCGAATCGATGAATACACCCGGATTATCAGCGCGCGCTGGGCAACCAAGCTCGAGCGTGTGTTGTACCAGAGGTATGTGGAGGATCGCTGATGGCGGATATTCCTGAGTTGAAAGAAAAGGACTTCGGTAGAGCGATGAAGCGGAGTCAACGCCGCCGCATCATGTGTGGCCAGATCGAGTCGGGTGAAGACATCGTTGCCCTTCGCCGATTCGTGGGCCTGACTCAACAGGGTTTTTCCGCTGCGCTCGGCATCAGCGTGCACACACTCCGCAACTGGGAGCAGGGACGACGGACACCAGAAGGTCCAGCGCTGGCGCTTTTACGTATCGCCGCGAGGCACCCGAAGTTCGTCCGCGAAAATCTCGCGACCGCCGCGTAGGAGGCGTGTGTTGAGGGACAAGGTCACAGGCGAGGATTGGACGTGAGCGCCGATTCCTCGGGTCGAAGGATGACCGGCCGGCTGGTCGCTCCTTTCGCGGACGCGTCCCCCTATCGGGCGCCCTCCCCCTATGAATCCCCTGGCCAATCCGTTTGGCACCGCGACTTGCCCTGGCGCCACTGGTTTCCGGTTGTCTTGGGATGGGGGCTCATCCTGTTGCTGGCGACGCTGCTCATGATCGCTCTCGTCGCGTGTGACCGCGAGAGCCCCGGCTCGGGCAACAACGCCAACGTCGGCAACTCCAACTCCACCAACTCCAACAGCTGCCCCGTGGCGCAGCCCGAGGAGGCTGCGGCCTGCACTGAGCCCGATATCTATCGCTGCGCGTATGTGGTCGAGCTTTGCCCCTGCGACGTCAATGACCTGTACAGCTACTGCGACTGTTTCAACGGCGAGTGGTCTTGTTTCCGCGAGTACGACTGCTACGTGCGGTGCGGGGACGCCGGGGGCATGTAGCCTGGGCCGGCGCCGTTATTGCGCCGTTATTTCTTCACGACGAAGAAGACGGCGCACAGGAGCTTGGAGCTGTCTTGGCCCTGCACGGGGCCACTCAGGGGCTGCATGCCGCCGTTGCCGATCACGCGGCGGCGCTGCTTGCGCAGCTTCTTCTTCAGGGCCTTGAGCCATTTTTCGCTGTTCTCGTAGGGCCCCTGCTGCAAGGCCCAGACGACCTTGTGGGCCGGGATGAGCTTGACGCCCATGGTCTTGGTGCCGGCGACAGCCTTTGCCGGCTTGCCCACTGCGAAGCGGACCTCCACCGTGATCTTGTTCCGGCGCGTCTTGAGGAAGTGGATGGTCGGGGGCGAGGGCAGGGGCTTGAGACCGTTTTTCATCGCGTAGCCGTACAGCCCCTTCAGGGCGATGGGGATCTGGGTGGCGAGCTGCTTGGGGGGGGCGGTGAGCTTGGTCCAGACCGCGTGGTGCGCCGGCGCGGCCTGCTCCTGGGGCGCGCCGAAGGCGAGCTGGGCCGGGCGCTTGAGCTTGGCCTCGTCCACCTGGCCGAGCTTGACCGAGACCACCTCCTCTTGCATGACCTTCTTGCCGTTGAAGAACATGGTGGTCCGCGTGGGGAAGCTCACGCCCTCCTGGGTCTTGTACGCCGACATGAAGGTCACGATCTGACCTTTGACCGGGACCTGCCCGAAGGTGCCGGTCCACATTGCGGAGTTGAGCTGGAACGTCTTGTTGTCGAAGAAGAGGATCGCCTGGACGTCCCCCTTCTTGACGAGGATGAGGTGGTTGCGCAGCTCGGCGTCGCTCCGCAGGTGCGTGCGCTGGACCTTGATCGACGGGTCTTTCAAGGGATACAGCGCCATGAAGCTGCCGATGACGTGCATCTGCACCATGGACTCCCGTGCCTTGGGGCTGCAGTCCATCACGATGCCGCGGGTGCGACGCCAGCAGTCCGTGTCCGTGGTGCCCCACTCCAGCTGGATGTTGTGGATCACCATGACGTGGTTGTGGGGCGCCTTGGCGTACATCGTCGCCGTGTAGGGCATCCCGCTGTAGGTCCCCTTGGTCTGCATCTGCATGGCGGAGAACTTGGCCTTGAGCTTGGCGAGGCCGCCGTGCGCGGCGATGGCGCGGTCGATCACCTGCGCGGCAGTGAGGGTCGCCGCCCGTCGCGCCGGCGGCGGGGTGTTCCGCGCCTCGACGCGGGGCTCGGGTCGGGGCTCTGCCCGCGAGGTTGTCTTCCCGCCGGCAGAGTCTTTGGGTCCACAGGCAAGCAGGCTGATCGCTGCCGCCCCAATCACGAATACCGAACTCTTGCGCGCTCGCATCCTGTCCTCCTGCGCCTCTGGTCTCGAGGGCTTCGTGAGGCGGAAGGTAGCACAGATCGCCGCGGCCCACGAACCCTTGGACCCGGCGCGCGGCGGTCGGCTCCCTGAGGCCAGGGTCGCTGGCTCAGGAGTCGAGGAGGTAGCCGTTCTCCCGGCAGCCGCGGTGCAGGGTCCGGACCTCGCAGGTTTCGAAGCCGCCCGTGATGAAGGGATCGGCCTCGGCGAGGGAGCGCGCCTCGTCGAGCGAGGCGGCCCGGATCACGATCATGCCGCCGTCCCAGTCCAGGAAGGGACCACACAGCACGAGCTGCTCCCGCTCGTCCAACGCTTTGATGTGGGCCACGTGGGCCCGGACGATCTCGTCGGTGAAGGGCCGGCCGGGGTTCTTGGTCAACAGGATGACGTACAGCACAAACGCGTTGTCGCTCATGGTCGGTGTCGGTCCTTTCGGTTGGTCGACAGATCCGGGAGCCGGCCTGTGTCCGGGGTTGCGTCGAGACGAGGATGATGGACCACGCAACCTGAGACTTCAAGCTGGGCGGGGACGGCTGCGGGCCGCTGTGCCTGGTGGAGTACTGCGGCAACGGCGTGGTGGAGGCGGGGGAGGTGTGCGACGACGGCAACAACGTCGACGGCGACGGCTGCAGCGCCCGGTGCGACTCCCTGGAGACCTGCGGCAACGGGGTGCTGGACGTGGCCCTGAACGAGAGCTGCGACGCCGGCGGCGCCAACTCCGACGCCCCGGACGCGGCCTGCCGCACCGACTGCCAGGTCCAGCGCTGCGGCGACGGGATCATCGATCCCGTGGCCGGGGAGCTGTGCGAGCCTGGAGATCTCGGCGGCGAGACCTGCCAGGGACTCGGCTACTACGGCGGGAACCTCGCCTGCCAGACCAACTGTCAGTACAACCTGCTCTCCTGCTCCGGGGTTTGCGGGGACGGGGTCCTGAGCGGGCCCGAGAGCTGCGACGGCAGCGACTTCGGCACCCAGACCTGCACCGGGCTCGGCTTCTACAGCGGGACCCTGCGCTGCGCCGGCGCCTGCGACCAGATCGAAACCGACCAGTGCGCGGGCTTCTGCGGCGACGGGGCCAAGAACGGCCCCGAGCTCTGCGACGGGTCGGACCTGGGCGGCTACACCTGTCAGGCGCTCGGGTATCACACGGGCACCCTCGCCTGCGACGCCGGCTGCGGCGGCTTTGACGACTCGGGCTGCCAGGGCTTTTGCGGCGACGGCGTGATCAACGGCTGGGAGCTGTGCGACGGGGACGATCAGGGCGGGAACAGCTGCCTCGACTTCGGCTTCGAGGCGGGGCGACTGACCTGCTCACAGTGGTGCTACCGCACCTTCGAGCTGTGCTGGAAGCCCGACTGGACGCTCGTGGATGCGGGGACCAGCGCGGGGCTCAACAGTGTCTGGGCCAGCGGTCCGGACAATGTGTACATCGTCGGTGACGCGGGCACGATGGCGCGCTACGACGGCAGCCAATGGACCGGTGTGCCCACCGGCACGAGCGAGCGCCTCCTGGACATCTGGGGCAGCGACGCGGACAACATCTTCGTGGTGGGGGATTCCGGCACGGTGCTGCACTGGGGCGGCGCCTCCTGGCAGGCCATGGCCACGCCGGTGTCGGAGCACCTCAACTCCGTCTGGGGCGCGGCCCCGGACGACGTGTTCACAGTGGGTGAGGCGGGGACGATCCTGCGCTACCAGGGGGGCGCCTGGATCGAGATGAGCTCCGGGCGGACCACCAGCCTGAACGGCGTGTGGGGGAGCGGCAGCAACGACGTATGGGCGGCGGGCGCCGCGAGCTACTACCTGCACTGGGACGGCGCGACCTGGACCGACACCCAGTACCATGCGCATCACGTGGCGGACACCTGGGCGAGCTCGCTCACCAATGCGGTGATGGTCGGGAGCTGGGGCAACGCGGAGCTCTATGACGGCTCTGGCTGGATCAATGAGCCCACCGGGACCTCGGCCCTTCTCTTCGCCGTGCATGGCACCAGCGCCTCCCATGCCTACGCCGTGGGAAGCAGCGGGGTGGTGATCCACTGGACCGGCTCGCGCTGGCGGGAGCTGCTCTCCGGCACGACGTGGAATCTCGAGGGGGTCTGGGCCCTGCCCGCTGGCGAAGCCTACGCCGTGGGGTGGGCCGGGACAGTACTGCGCTCCAACGGCACCGGCTGGTACGTGTCTCAGTCGGGCATCGGCAACTACTTCTACGGCCTCTGGGGAAGCTCTCCCTCGGACCTGTTCGTGGTGGGCTTCGCGGGCGGCATTCTGCACTTCGACGGAGAAGAGTGGGCGCTCATGACCTCAGGTACTGCTGCCTCCCTGACCGCTGTGGTCGGCTCCGGATCGAGCGACGTGGTGGCCGTGGGCAGCGGGGGCACGATCGTCCGCTGGAACGGCACGGCCTGGCTGCCCGAAACCTCGGGAACCACGGAGGATCTCCACGCGGCGTGGCGGGCGAGCACCGGCGAGATCTTCGCCGCTGGAAACCAAGGCACCGTGGCGCAGTGGAGCGGGTCCGCCTGGACTTCCTCTTCTGTCGGCACCACCGAGGCCCTGCTGGGGATCTGGGGTCTGTCCCCGACCGACGTCTTCGCGGTCGGGACCGGCGGTGTCATCTACCATTACGACGGCTCCACGTGGGTCCCAATGACCTCTCCGACCTGGGCTCAGCTTCGCGCGCTCTGGGGCTCCTCCTCCACCGACGTGTTCGCGGTCGGTAGCATGGGCACGATCCTGCACTACGACGGCAGCCAATGGAGCACCGTGCCCAGCCCCGCTGTCACCGAGCTCTTTGCCCTTTGGGGTGCCGGTCCGAACAACATCTTCGCCGGCGGGGACGGGGGCACGGTTCTGCACTACGACGGCGTGGCCTGGACCCCCATGCGCACCCACAGCGCCATGCTGATCCGTGGCTTCTACGGGGTGAGCGACCGTGAGGTGCTCGCCATCGGCGAGCAGGGGACCATCCTCCGCTTCACCGGCGAGCTGCCCTGATCGCAGGCCCCCGGATCCTCCCCCACCGTCCGGCCTCAGACGCCACCCTGCCCAGCGGTCCGCCGCCCTTGCCAGGCGCTCCGATCTCGTGATTTAGTGAGCATCGCCCCCATCGGGGACAGGGCACGGGAGTCAGCAGATGCAGACGCAGCTCGCCACCCAGGCGCTCGATAATCTGGTCACCCAGTTCAGCTCGGCGATGGACTGTCTGCGGGAGCTGATCCAGAACTCCATGGACGCGGGCAGCCCGCAGATCGAGGTGTGGATGGAGTTCCTCCCGGGGGAGGACGTGCTGGGAACGATCGCGATCCACGTGGACGACTTCGGGGTGGGCATGGACGAGGCCGTGATCGACAATGAGCTGACCCAGCTCTTCGCGTCGAGCAAGGAGGACGACCT